>NZ_JACHIU010000001.1:2162500-2476741 GCF_014207705.1 Sphaerisporangium rubeum | reverse complement strand
CGCCGAGGACCGTCCTGACGTCGTCGTACCGCGTGACGAGCCAGAGCTCCTGCTGTCCGAACAAGCTCCCCCGGGCCAGCGGCGCGCGGTCCCTGAGCCGCGAGTAGGCCCTGAACGGATCGCGCAGCACCCCCGGATCCAGCAGATCGACCGCTCCGGACGCCTCCTGACCGCCTGACGTGCTCATGATCCCCCTGTCGACCGCGGGTCAAGAACAGCAGTCACGCTAACCCTCCCCGAGGCCCCTCACAACCCTCGAAGCCCCAGGAAAACGCAGAACCCCGCCGGAAGTCCGGCGGGGTCCCACGATCGCGAACCGGTGTGCGGGTCGCCTCTCGGCGAAACGCTCAACGCGGCTCCAGCCGAACGGTAGTCCGCGAAGGCAATAGGTGAGGCCCGGGGACACCGGACACACCGGCCACGAAAACTGTAACCCCGGTCCCCTCCGGGATGTTCCCCCCGCCACGAAAAAGTTGCCCGGCGTTTCCCTTGGTCACTCCCGCCGGCGAGCGCTCTCACCGCAGCGACCAGGGGCCCACTCGAACGCGCACACCAGGCGAGGCGTGCACCAGAGGGGTGCCGCCGGGGGCCGGCAGGGACGCCGCCTGGAGGAGGTCCTGGTCCAGGTGACGCAGGCGGGCCTCGTGCAGGGGCCAGGGGACGTGTTCGACCTCCGCGTGCGCGAGCCTGCCGGCGATCACGGTGAACAGGCGGTACCGCTCGGTGAGGAACCCGGTCAGGAGCTCGGCGCGCTCACCGGGGGCCGCGAGCGGGGAGCCGAGTTCGACCTCGGCGTGGCAGTGCGCGCCGGCGGACCGGTGCCTGTGTGAGCGGTAGACCCGCCGGGTGGAGGTTCCGGTCACCGACATCGCGGCCCAGTGGTACGGCAGCCGGTAGGTGGCCCTCGCGGTCAGCACGGCCGGCAGGCGCGCGGCGTCCAGCGACAGGAACCACAGGCCGGTCCGGCCCTCGGCGTCCCGCGCGTAGGTGCGCACGTTGGTCTCGGGGAACCGCGACAGCCACGGGATCGCCGGGACGCCGGGTGGCCGGACGTCCGACATCAGCAGCGGCGTGAGCCCCACCCACGCCGACCCGTCGAAGGAGTCGACGGTCAGGCCGTCCGGCAGCATCCGCTGGATCGGTTCCACCGGGTAGCGCCAGTGGATGAAGGTGATGTCCAACCAGTCCTGGTACATCACCGGAACACGCACCCGCTCGCCGTGCCGCACCGCCATGGACCGCACCTACCCGCACGCGGCCCGCGTACCCGCCTGGTGATCCGCGGGGCTTTGCCGCAACGAGGTGCGGGCCTTTACCGCTCGGCGGTTCCGCCGGTTCGCGGAGGCGACCTAGCCTGGATGCGTCTCGTCATCGGGGGGACGCCATGCGGCTGCCGGTACCCAGAGGCCCGATCAGCGAACGGCTCTTCGGAGAGCTCACCGCGGACCCCCACGACTTCGGCCTCCCTGAGGAGCTCGCCGTGCCGCCGGCGGGGCCGGTCGTGGCGGACGAGGACGTCCAGGTGGCGCTGTTCGCCTGCTACGAGCTGCACTACCAGGGGTTCGACGAGGTCGACGAACGGTGGGAGTGGAACCGTTCGATGCTGGCGGTGCGGGAACGGCTGGAGGAGGTCTTCGAGCGGGCCCTGGCCGCGGCCGTACCACCACCGCCGGAGGCGCCGGCGCGCGGCGTGCCACGGCTGCTGATCGAGATGGTGCCGGACGGCCCGTGGTCGCTGGCGGACTTCCTGCACAAGGACGCCTGCCTCGACCGCTTCCGGGAGTTCGTCGCGCACCGGTCGCTGTACCACCTGAAGGAGGCCGACCCGCACACCTGGGCCATCCCGCGGCTGCGGGGGCCGGTCAAGGCGGCGCTCGTGGAGATCCAGGCGGACGAGTACGGCGGGGGCCGCGCGGGCCGCATGCACTCGGAGCTGTTCCGGCACACCATGCGCGCGCTCGGCCTCGACGACGCCTACGGCGCCTACGCCGACCTGGTCCCCGCGATCACGCTGGCCGTGGGGAACGCGATGTCGATGTTCGGGCTGCACCGGCGGCACCGCGGCAGGCTGCTCGGTCACCTCGCGGCGTTCGAGATGACGTCGTCCCTGCCGAACCTCCGGTACGCGCAGGCCCTGCGGCGGCTCGGCGGCGGCGCGGCGGCGCGGCGCTACTTCGACGAGCACGTGCAGGCCGACGCGGTGCACGAGCAGATCGCGGTGTACGACATGTGCGGGAGGTTCGCGGCGAGCCACCCCTGGCTCACCGGCGACGTGCTGTACGGCGCGGCCTGCGCGCTGACCCTGGACCGGCTCTTCGCCGAGCACGTCCTCGGCCGCTGGCGCCGCGGCGCCTCGTCGCTGCTGGAGCCGATCACGGCGGGGAGGTGACCGGCGTGGAGTACGTGCTGCCGCTGCGGTGGACGCGGGACGGCGACGACCTGCCGGAGCTGACCGCGTACCTGCGCCGGCTGAGCGAGCACGCCGGGGTCATCGTGGTCGACGGCTCGCCGCCGGCGGTGTTCGCACGGCACGCGCGCCTGTGGAGCGGGTTCGCGCGTCATCTGCGGCCCGACCCCGATCTGGCGTGCGGCAACGGCAAGGTGGCCGGGGTGCGCACCGGGATGCGCGTGGCGCGGTCGGAGTTCGTGGTCGTGGCGGACGACGACGTGCGGTACGACGCGGCGGGCCTCGCGCGGGTCCGCGAGCTGCTGGAGACCGCCGACCTGGTCCGGCCGCAGAATTACTTCGACCCGATGCCGTGGCACGCGCGCTGGGACACCGCGCGCACGCTGCTCAACCGGGTCTTCGGCGCGGACTATCCGGGGACGTTCGGGATACGCAGATCGTTCTTCGAGCACATGGGTGGCTACGACGGCGACGTGATGTTCGAGAACCTGGAGCTGATCAGGACGGTGCGCGCGCACGGCGGCCGGGAGCGCCGCGCGCGCGAGGTGTACGTGCGCCGCCTGCCGCCGGGGACGCGGCGGTTCTGGTCCCAGCGGGTCAGGCAGGCGTACGACGACCTGGCGCAGCCGGCGCGCATGGCGCTGTTCCTCGCCGTGCTCCCCTGCCTGGCCGTCGCGGCGGCCCGCCGGCCGAGGCGGGCCGTGGCCGCCGTGCTGCTCGGCGCCGCGGCGGTGACGGGGCTGGCCGAGGTGGGCCGCCGCAGGGACGGCGGCCGGCGGGTCTTCCCCGCCACCTGCTCGGTCCTGGCCCCGGTGTGGGTGCTGGAACGGGCCGTGTGCTCGTGGCCGGCGCTCGCGGCCCGGCTGCGCGGGGGTGTGCCGTACCGGGGACTGCGGCTGCTCGTCGCGGCCCACTCGGTCAGGCGTCTGCGGCGGGCTCTCCCGGCGCGCGGAACCCCGCCGCCTTGTGCGAGCCGTCGCAGAACGGCTTGACCCTCGACCGTCCGCACCGGCACAGCGCCACGGTCGACCGGCCGGGGCCGACGGCCCGGCCGTCCCGCGTGACGATGGTGAACGGACCGCGCACCAGCAGCGGCCCGTCCTCGCAGAGCGTCACCGTGACCGGGTCCGTCTCCTCACCGGCCCGGGCCAGCAGGCCGGTGGCGGCGGCGAGGACGTCGGCCACCCCGATCTCCAGCAGCCCTTCGCCGGGGACGTCGCCGTGCGGGTCGCCGGAGCGGCCGGCCCACAGCGCGATGTGCGCGGCGCGGCCGGACGGCCCCCACAACGCCGGGGAGACCGGGCCGAAGATCACGACCGAGGGGGTGCCGAGCGCGGTGGCCAGGTGCGCCACGCCGGTGTCCCCGCAGATCACCAGGCGCGCGGCCCCGACCAGCGCGGCCAGCTCCGCCACGTCGGTACGGCCGGCCACGACCTCGGTCCTCGTGGCCCCGCGGTCGCGTGCCAGTGCGGCGACCTCGCCGGCCAGCGGACGTTCCGCCGGGCCGCCGGTCAGCAACACGCGGTGGCCGGAACGGGTCAGAGCGGCCACGACCTCGGCGAACCGTTCCGGGGGCCAGCGTCGCGCGGGGTACGCGGCGCCGGGGTGGACGACGACGTGGCCGCGCACCTCGGACACGGGGGCCGTCAGGGACAGGTCGGCGGGATCGGCCGGGACGCCGTGCCAGCCGAGCATCGCGCACCAGCGGGTCACCTCGTGCGCGCCGGGATCCCAAGGCGGGCCGGGGGTGCCGGGGAGCAGCGGGTGCGCGTGGGTCAGCAGACGGCCCGGCCGGGTCCGCAGGAGGGCCGCGGTGCTCTGCGGGCCCGCGCCGTGCAGGTTGACCGCGACGTCCGGCGCGTGGCACGGCACCGGGCCGGCGCCGGACACGTCCAGCAGCTCGTCCACCGCGCCGATCAGCGGCAACAGGCCCGCGAGCGCCGCCGGCGCGGCGAGCGCGACCCGGTGCTCCGGGAAGGCACGGCGCAACGCGCGCAACGCCGGCACCGCTGTGAGCAGGTCCCCGAGCCCGAGACCGCGCAACGCCACCAGCACCGGCCGGGACGGCTGATGTCCCTTCATCATGACTCCTCCCGCGGTGCCGCTCCTGACCCCGTACAGGAAAAGTGCCCCTTATGCAGGCGGTACGTCACATCCGCCACGAGGTCCGGCTCAGGACAGCGGGTTTCACGGCCTCGTCATCGTCGTATATGTCAAACGGTTGACCTGGCCGTGAGGAAGAGGTGGGGATGGCGCAGAGGTACCCGGATCCGGACGCCGGTGTCCTCGTGGACCGGGGTGCGACGGCGATGACCTCCACCTCGGGTCACGCCGGTCACGGCCCGCACGTCCCGCCTCCGCGTGAGGACTGCGAGGACATCGACTGGCACCCCCGGATGAACGTCGAGAGCCGGCCGAGGGTGCTGCGCTGGACGTGCGTGTGCCGCACCCGGGTCTACTACCTGGTCGTCGGCGGCGGACGCGCGCACATCCGCTGCGCGGACGGGTCGGAGGGGCCGCCACGTGAGACGGTCCGCATGCGGTACCACCAGGCGGAGGCCCTGTGGTTCAAGATCCTGCGTGGTCAGGCCCGCTGACGGCGCGGCCGGGCGGCCCTGGCTCATGGTCGTTCTCCCGGCTCACCCGGCCGGTCCCGTGATCGGCGCCGGATGATGCCGTCCACCGGGCCTAGGACGGCTGTTCACTCCGGTCACCCGGCGGCGGCAGGGCCTTCAGCTCCTCCAGGGCCTCACTCAGGTAGCCGGCGATGTTCCACACGTCCGGCACCAGCACGCGGCACGACACGATGCCGACCGCGACGCGGCCGTTGTAGGAGAACGCGGTGATGTTGAGGCCGCCGCTGGCGTCGGTGACGACCGACACCGGGTACTGCGCGAGCAGCCGCCGGCCGCAGATGTACAGCGGGATCTGCGGCCCCGGCACGTTGGACACCATGAGATTGATCGGCGGGGACGTCTGGGCCACCAGGCCGAACGCGGCGCGGTCGGCGAGACCGGTGAGCGCCGCCGGCATGCTCTCGCTGAGGTGGCGCAGCCAGCGCGCGGGGGCCAGCGCGAAGCGTTCCTTGATCAGGCTCATCGACTCGTGCACGGCGCGCAGCCGCTCGGCCGGGTCCTCGATCCTGGTGTCCAGCGGTGTGATCATCAAGGTGACCTGGTTGCCGGGTGCGTCCGCTCCCCCGGCGGTGCGCAGCGAGAACGGCACCCCGGCGACCAGCGGCTCGTCCGGCAGCGCGTCGTGGTCGACGAGCCAGCGCCGCACCGCGGTGGCCGCCAGCGTCATCACCACGTCGTTGACGGTCACCCCGAACGTCTTCTTGATCTGCTTGACCTCGTCGAGGGACAGCTCGGCGAACGCGAAACGGCGGTGCGCGGACACCGGCGCGTTGAACGGCGTGCGCGGCACCGTCAGCCGCGGCAGCTCAGGCACCTCCACGCCACCGCCGAGCTTGCGGGTCAGCCAGCGCGTGGCGCGCGACACCGGGCCCGCGCCGGGGAGCAGCGAGATGACGGGGATCTCGTCGAGCCTCGGCATGGCCTCGGCGAGGAAACGCAGCAGGTGCGCGGGGTTGGCGACGAGCCGTCCCGCCGTGCGCAGCAGCATCTCGGCGGTCTCAGGCGCGCGGTCCTGGTGCGGCGCGTGGCTCTGCCCCACGGCGAGCGGCTCCGGCACCGCGGTGAGGTCCATGAGCGCGGCGAGCGCACCCGCGCCGTACATGCCGTCGATGGCCGCGTGGTGGATCTTGGTGTAGATGGCGGTGCGGCCGCCTTCGAGGCCGTGGACGAGGTACATCTCCCACAGCGGCCGCCGGCGGTCCAGCCGGCGCGCGTGCAGGCGGGCCACCTGCTCGCCGAGCTGCCTGTCGTCGCCGGGGGCCGGCAGCGCCAGCTCGCGCACGTGGTAGTCGAAGTCGATGTCGTCGGCCTCGGCCCAGTAGGGATGGTCCAGCCCGAACGGCACGGTGACCAGCCGCCTGCGCAGCGGCTCCACCAGGTGGGCCCGCTCCTCCACCAGCGCGACGAGCTCGTCGCGGCCGAGCGGCCCGTCCAGGATGGACAGCCCCGCGACGTTGGCGACGTTGGTGTCGCTCTCGAAGTGGAGGAACTGCGCGTCGAGCGCGCTGAGCTGCCGCATCGGCCCCCCTTGTGGTCGGCGGCGGCCCTGCCGGGCCACCCCACGTTTCCTTCCCCCGTCCTAGGGACGATACCGGCCACCGGGGTGCCGGAGGCCACCTGACCAGTCACGTGTCAGCTGGCAGGAAGCTGACACCTCGGCGCAGCATGCTGCCTGCCTTTCGCATAGAACGCGCGGAGCGCGCGACGCACAGTGGACCTTGCGAACGTGAAAAGAACCCACGAGCCGGCGAGATCACAAATGCGCGAACCCCATGAATCATCTGTCGAATTCCACCGTCCCGTGACCATTTCCGCCGCTCCGATTTCCACCCCGCCGCGAGGCGCGTCGCGGCACACCTCGGAAAAGACAAGGAAGGGAGGCACCGTGACCACAGCCCTCGTCCCGGACGGCCACAGCCGCGTCTGGTGGGCCACCCCGCAGCAGCCGCCTGCCGACACCGTCTCCGGCGTGCTCAGCCCGCCTGAGCTGGAGCGCGCCATGCGCTTCCACCGCGACGCCGACCGGCGTCGTTTCCTCACCGCCTGCCTGCTGCTGCGCGCCGCCGCCGCGGCCCACCTGGACATCGCGCCGCACCAGGTGCACGTCGAGCGCAGGTGCCCTGACTGCGGCAAGCCGCACGGCAAGCCGCACATCCTGCACACCCCCGAGCCGCTCTACGCCTCGGTGTCCCACTCCGGGGACCGCGTCGCGGTGGCGCTCAGCACCGCGGGGCCGATCGGCGTGGACGTCGAGCAGATACCGGACGCGCCGGTGAACGAGCTGATCCGCTCGGCGCTCACCCCCGCCGAGCAGGACTTCGTCCGCTCACTCCCCGAGCGGCACCAGCACGCCGCCTTCACCCGCATCTGGGTGATCAAGGAGGCCGTGCTCAAGGCCACCGGCCACGGCCTGCGCGTGCCGCCGCGGCACGTGAGCGTCAGCTACCCGCACCAGCCGCCGGCGCTGCTGGACTGGCCGCTGGACGTGCCGGTGGACGAGCTGCGGCTGTCCGCTCTGGACCCGGGGCCGGGGTACGCCGGGATGATCGCGACCATCAGCGGCGCGGGACCGGTGAGCGTCATGGAGGCCGAGGTCGACGATCTCACCCGTATGCCATTCACGACCATCGGCATCGCGGCGTGACATCGGCGTTGACCTGAAGTGTAAGCGACTGTTGAATATTACCGAAAGTCACGGCAGGAGTAGTGGGATAAAGCCATGACCGACACTTATGGCTGAATCGCCGTTAACAGGTGTTCTTTCGTATTGTTCTGGGCAGTCCCTTTGGAGGAGAGGAAGCGGACCCGCCGTGAGAAGACAGTACATCCTGGTCCCTGGCGCCTGGATGGGTGCCTGGGCCTGGGAACCGGTGATCCGAGGGCTGCGCGTCCTCGGCCACCAGGCACGCGCGGTCACCCTGTCGGGACTGGCCGGGCCGGAGGCCGACGTCTCACGCGTCGGCCTCGCCACCCACGTGGCCGAACTGGCCTCGGTGCTGGAGAAGGACGATCTGCGCGACGTCATCCTCGTCGCGCACAGCTACTCCGGCATCGTCGCCGGCCAGGTCGCCGACCGGCTCCCCGACCGGGTGGCGCACACCGTGTTCGTGGAGGCGTTCCTGCCGCACGACGGCCTGTCGATGCTGCACGCCTTCCCCGAACGCCAGCGTGCCGCGGAGCTGCGTCTCATCGCCGAGAACGGCGGCCGGTGGCCCGTCCCCGACGTCACGGTGGTGGCCGACGGCCAGGACCTGTCCCCCGGCCAGGCCGCGTGGCTGGTGGAGCGCTTCGTCGGCCACCCCGGCCACACCCTCTCCGAGCCCGCCGTGCTGACCCGTCCCCTGGAGCAGCAGCGCGCCACGTACGTCGTGTGCGAGAAGGACCACTACGGCGGCCGGGTCGCCCCCGACGTCACCGCGCTGCGCCGCTCCCCGACCTGGGACTTCCACACCCTCGACACCGGCCACTGGCCCATGGTCTCGGCCCCCGACCGCCTGGTGACCCTGCTGACCGGCGTCGCCGCCTAGGCCGCGGCGCGGTCGCCGGTCGCGAGGAAGGCCTCGGCGAAGGTCTGAGCGATCTTGATCTCGCCGATGGGGTTGGGGTGCAGGCCGTCGTAGGCGTCGCTGTAGGGGTCGTACCGCGCCGACAGCGCGACGGGGAGGACCGGGGAGCTCGGGGTGGACATCGTGGCGAGGGCCGCCGGCAGCGCGCGGTTGTAGGCGCCGATGAGTGCGCCGAGATGGGGGTGCTCCGCCAGGGGGGTGCGCCGCACGACGTCGGCCACGAGGAAGCGCAGGTCCGGACGGGCCGTCCTGGCGCGGCTGACGAAGGTCGCGAGGTCCGCCAGCAGGCCGGAGGGGCCCGAGACACCCCAGGCCAGGTCGTTGAAGCCGAGCGCGACCATCAGGTGTCCCGGACGGCAGGCCGCGACGGCGCCGGCGATGCCGTCCTTGGCCTCGTGCAGGGTGCGGCCCCAGCGCGCGTAGTGCAGGCCGTCACCGAAGCCGCCACCTCTCGGGTAGCGGCCGATGCGGGTCTGGACGCAGGCGAACTCCGCGAGCTCACCGCCGCGGGGGTCGGGGAGGATCCAGGTGCCGGTCCACGGTCCGACGAACCGGACGACGACGTCACGCTCGCCGAGATGCTCGGCCAGCCGGTGGCGCCAGGTCCTGTCCCCCTCGGCGCCTTGGCTGATGGAGTCCCCCACGATCATGACGCGAGGGGTCACGCCGGCGACGGCACACCTCCGCCGTCGCGCGCGCGAGCGCGGCGGCGGCGCAGCGGCGGCAGGACGAACAGGTAGGCGAGCAGCGCGACGGCGATGAGCAGCAGCGAGAACGTGAAGACCCACTCGTTGGAACCGCCGGGGCCGTACACCTGGTTGGCCCGGCCGACGTCGATCGCCTTGGTCCGCTGGCCCTGCTGGAGCATCTCGCGGTCCGCGCCGTACAGGGCCACGTCGGCCCGCTGCACGGTGCCGTCGTCGGCCACGAAGTCGCCGGTCCACGTGCAGCTCTCGTGACCGGGGTGCTGGATGCAGTACAGCTCGCGCGCGGTGAACACCCCGGAGGCTCCGTCGGCGCGCGCGGCGCGCACCGTGGGGCCGATGTTGGGCACCGCGAGGTAGAGCAGGAAGAGCGCGACGAGCGCCAGCGCGGCGGTGAACGCCGGGGACCGCGGACGCCTGGGGCGCTCGCGGTCCAGAGCGAAGTCGTGAACCTCGTCGGTCATGGCGCGGTCAGGCCGCGGCGCCTACGGGGGTCGCGCACGTGCACTGCATCTTGGCGCGCTCCTCGGGGCGGGGACGGAGGTGCAGGATCACCGCGACCAGCATCGGGGCGAACACCACCGCATTGTAGAACAGGTGCAGTTCGACTCTCGGGACGATGAGCTGCAGGATGCTGGTCGGCACCGGCCTGCCGGCCAGGTTGGCGCCGGACAGCTTCTGGATGAGCAGGAGCAGGTGCTCGAAGTGGTGCCACACCTGGATGCCGAGGGAGATCGTCCACCAGGTCCGTGCCCGGCCGACGAAGCCCTTGCGCAGCGCGATGAGACCGATCAGCATGATCAGCGCGTAGCCGTAGTGCATCCACTCGGAGGTCACCAGCCACGGGAACGGCAGGCCGAGCACGCCGCGCGCGTCGGGGAGCTTCCAGCCGAGCGCGTAGATCTGGATGGCCTGAGCGATGTGCTCGGCCCAGTGCGCGACGACGATGAACATGAAGGCGTTGAGTGCGAGTTTGTGGTACCTGCCGTTGATGCCGGGTGCCAGGGTGCCGCTCGCAGGCGAAGTGATTCCGGTGGCCATGCGCAAACCTCGATCCCGCGGATTCTTGACCGGGTGACCCGCACGCATGAAGGCGTGACGAACGCTCCGTCCCGAGGAATTAAGGACGGAGTGTCGGGCTGATGCTCATTGTGACGCATTAGGTGCCTGAGACGCTTCTCTTGTTTTGCCATGTTTTTCTGACGTAGGGGTGTCCAGTTTCGGACATCCGTGTTATGTCCTCGCACTTTGGGTCCGAAATGGACCGCCGAAACATCGCCGGAAGGCCGGTAGGGATGCTTACCGGAGAGCTTCACAAAGGCACGTTTCCGTGCTTGCGCTGCGGCGCCTGCTTCCGTTTGCCGCGCAGCATCGCGAGGCCCCTGGCCACCGCCGCGCGGGTGAGCACCGGGTCGATGACGTCGTCCACGAGGCCGCGCTCGGCCGCGTAGTGGGGGTGCACGAGCTGCTCGACGTACTCCTCCACCAGCTCGGCGCGCAGGCCCGCCGGGTCCACCGACGCGGCCAGCTCCTTGCGGAAGATGACGTTGACCGCACCCTCCGCACCCATCACCGCGATCTCGTTGGTCGGCCACGCCAGCGACAGGTCCGTGCCGATGGACCGCGAGTCCATCACGATGTACGCGCCGCCGTAGGCCTTGCGCACCACGACGTGCACACGCGGCACGGTCGCCTCGCAGTACGCGTACAGCAGCTTGGCGCCGTGCCTGATGATGCCCTCGTGCTCCTGGTCGGTCCCCGGCAGGAACCCCGGCACATCGATCAGCGTGACCAGGGGGATGCCGAACGCGTCGCAGAACCGCACGAACCTCGCGGCCTTCTGGGACGCGTCCACGTCGAGCACGCCGGCCAGCACCATGGGCTGGTTGCCGACGACCCCCACCACCTCGCCGTCGATGCGCGCCAGCACGCAGATCACGTTGGTGGCCCAGTTCTCGTGGATCTCCAGGAACTCCCCGTCGTCCACGATCTCGGCGACGACCGACCGCATGTCGTACGGCTTGTTGGGCTCCACCGGCACGATGTCCGCCAGCGCGGGCCGCACGTCCTCGGTGGCGCCGGTGGCGGGCCACGACGGCGGCGGTTCCAGGTTGTTGCCGGGGAGCAGCGAGACCAGGTAGCGCACGTCGAGCAGGCAGCTCTCCTCGTCGTCGTGCACGAACGTCGCGACCCCCGAGCGGCGGCCGTGCACGTCGGCGCCGCCGAGCTCGGCGTGCGTGACGCGCTGGCCGCTCACGGCCTCGACGACGTCCGGGCCCGTCAGGTAGAGCTGCGCGGTGTCGCGCACCATGAAGGCGAAGTCGGCGAGCCCGACGGTGTAGGCGGCGCCGCCGGCGCACGGGCCGAGCACCACGCTGATCTGCGGGATCACGCCGGACGCCTGCACGATGCGCTGGAAGATGCCGCCGTATCCCGCCAGGGACACGACTCCTTCCTGGATGCGCGCGCCGCCGCTGTCGATGAGTCCGATGACCGGCGAGCCGGTGGACAGCGCCAGGTCCATCACCTTGTGGATCTTCGCGGCGTGGGCCTCGCCGAGCGAGCCGCCGAAGATGGTGAAGTCCTGCGCGTACACGAAGACCCGGCGGCCGTCGATGGTCCCCGAGCCGGTGACCACGCCGTCGGTGTGCGGCCGGTTGTCCCCCATGCGCATGCCCTGGGCCTGGTGGCGCCGGTACATGTCGATCTCGACGAACGACCCCTCGTCCAGCAGCGCCTCGATACGCTCGCGCGCGGTGCGCTTGCCGAGCGCGTGCTGCCGCGCCACGGACTCCTTGCGTCCGGCGGTGATGCGGCCACGCAGCCGTTCACCCTGCTCGCGCAGCACCGCCATGGAGGGCTTCCTCGGCGGCGGCGCGTGGCCGTCGGACGTGCCGTTCGCGGTGCCGTTGGACGTGCCGTTGGACGTGCCGTTCGACGTGCCGTTCGACGTGCCGTTCGCGGTGCCGGCGGGTGAGTCGGCGCCGGCGGGGGGTGGCATGGTGACGGGCAGGAAGTCGATCTCGGTTGCGCGCATCGGGACCTCTCCCCCGGGATGAACAAGGCTCGGACCGGTCACCACCTGCTCGCTCATGGCGGCCACCCCATCAGCGGACCGCCACGAGGGACGGCGCCTGCCCCACGGCACCCGCCTGGCGGCCGGTCAGGTGCCCCGCGTCGCGCAGCCAGCGCACGGTGTCGGTGACCGTCCGCGTGAACGGCCGGGGAGCGAGGCCGCGGGTGTCCGCGTGCGTGGCCACGCGGGTGGCGCAGGCGCAGGTGTACAAGGCGCCGTACTCGGCCGGGATGTGCCACGGCCACACCCGCTGCGCCAGGTCGGCGAGCCGGCCCACCGGGAACATGGCCCGCGCCGGCAGGTGGACGGCCGGCAGCGGCCGGCCGGTGACCTCGCGCAGCGCCGCGAGGTACTCCCGCGTGGTGAGGTAGTGGCTCGGCGCGAAGAACCGCGCCGGAGTGGCAGGCGGAGCGGTGAACAGGCTCGCGTGCAGCTCGGCGGTGTCGCGCACGTCGCCTGCCGGGAACCCGCCGAGCGGCCAGATCGGCATCAGGCCGCGCAGCACGTCCCGCACTCTGCTCGTCTGGTCGCCGAGCTTCGGGTCGTGCGGGCCGAGCAGCGCCGGCGGGTAGGTGATCACGACAGGTGCGCCGTCCGCCTGGTGCCGCCGCGCGACACGCTCGGCCGCCGCCTTGGTGGCCATGTACGTCTCGCGTGGCCGGCCCACCGGCGACTCCATGCCGATCTCTTTGGCGGGGAACAGCGCCGCGACGGTCGACACGTGCACGATCGGGCCGGGCACCGCGCGCCGCGCGGCGGTCAGCACGACCTCGGTGCCGCGTTCGTTGACCGCGCGCATCTCGGCGCGGCGGCGGCTGTCGAAGGAGTACACCGAAGCGGCGTGCAGCACGGCGTCCGCGCCGCGCACCGCGGCGGCCACGGCCACCTCGTCGGTGACGTCCCCCGCGACGACGTCCACCGCGCCTGGCGGCACGTCGAGCGGTCCGAGCGCGGGCCCGAGCAGGCCGGGGTCGCGTGCGAGGACGCGGACCCGGTGGCCGGCGCGCACGACGGCGGCGACGGAATGGACACCGACGAAACCCGTGCCGCCGGTCACGGTAACCAACATCCGGACACCTCCCATTTCACTTCAGTGAAAAGCCTGTGGCCGGACCGTGTCATCTCCGAGTGTGCTTTCAGCCTCCCGGCGGCGGCCGGCGCGACGCCGTGCGGCCGATGGCGGCACCTGCCGTCTGTAGTGGCAGGAAGCGGTCACGTACCGGCAACTTGCTGCCTGCCGCCTCCCTGGAAGCAGGCCGGTACGGAGCGGAGAGTTGGTCGCGGGAGAACCAATCCACCGCCACGGAAAAGAGATTGAGAAAATGGAGACCCCGGTCATGCCTCCGGCGGAATCAATTCCCGCCGCCGGCAATTGGGCCCCCGAGGACCCCGGCGCGTTCGCTCGCCCCGGCACCACCCCCGGCCTCTCCCCGGCCACCCCCATCCCCCACAGGACGGCTCCGTCCGGCCGTCCCGCCGCCGCGTCCGCAGGAACGGTCCGCCATGTTGTTTGAGCTGACCTTGCGCCGCACGGTGGACGGCGGAGGCGTCCAGTCCCCGATCGACGGCATCCGCATCCTCGCGCTGCTGCCTCCGCGGTGGCGCAAGGACCTGAAGCAGGCGACCGGCGACATCGTGATCCGGGTGAACACCGACGAGGATCTCACCAACTCCGAGGTACGCGCCAAGGTGATCAACGTGCTCGCCAACCCCGAGGTCAGCCACTGGCGTCTGGTGAGCTGCCACACGCTCGGCGTGGGCCCCGGGCCCCACCTCGGCTACTGGATCACGGCCCGCCGCCACGGGCAGCGACCCCAGTGGAACTGAACCCGCCGCGGACCGGATCCGCCTCTCTCCCGGGCCTGACCGCCGGCCGGACCGGTCCTTCCTGAAGCCGGCCGGGCCCGGTCCCGTTCATGGAACCGCCTCCGGCCGGCGATCAGATCCAGTTCTCCTCCTTGGCGCGCAGGGCCGCCTGGAAGCGGTTGACCGCGCCGAGTCTCGCCATCAGGTCGGCGACGTACCTGCGGTAGGTGCGGACCGAGACGTCCAGCTCGCGGGCCGCGATCTCGTCCTTGTCCGCGGTCGCCATCACCGCGAGGACGCGGCGCTCCAGGTCCGACAGGTGCGGCTTGTCGTCGCTCGGCTCGATGTACTCGCGGAAGTCGACGGCGTCGTTCCACACCCCGTCGAAGTAGGTGACGAGCTGCGACACAAGGCCCGGTTCCCTGACCAGGAGCGCACCCCGTGCACTCTCCTTGGGGTGGATGGGGACGACCGCGACGCTGCGGTCGAAGATCACCATGCGGTCCATCGGGTCCTCGGTGATGTGGATCTGGCCGCCGAGGCCGACGACGTCACGCAGGTAGGCCGCCATCAGCGGGTCGTCGAGCGCTTTGGGGTGGTACACGGCCTTGACGGCGAGACCGCGGCGCAGCGACCTGGTGTCGAGCGGCAGCGCGGTCTCGATGGCGCCGCGGGACAGCGGGCCGCCGGGGTGCAGGCACAGGGTCTCCTTGTAGGAGAAGAACCCGAGGTCGTCCAGCCGCTGGCGTACCCGGTCCAGCCCTTCGACCCGCTCGATGTCGAGCACGGAGACCGCGGCCTCGCCGTGCTTCTGGTCCTCGACCAGGGTGGCGATGACGTCGCGTGCCGACAGCACGCGGCGGATCTCGGTGTTGAGCTCACCGAGGCGCCGCTCGATGAGGCGCTCGATGCCGATGGCGGGCTCGGTGGCGACGACCTTGTGCCGGTCGCTGAGGTCGAGCAGGGAAAGACGTTCCAGGGACTCGACGGCGGCCTCGACGCTGTCGGGGTCGAGACCGAGCGCCTGCCGTACCGAACCGACGCCTTCTCCGTGATGCCGGAGGAAGTAGCGGTAGACCTCCACGGCCTCGGCCGTGATCCCGATGACGGATACGTCCATGGCTCGCCTCCTGGCCATGTCCCTCACCCAGGGCGACCACGGGTTTGATCCGCCCTCAACCTGCTCCAATGGATATGTGGGATTACAAACTATCAGAGACCTAGATGATTCGTAAATCACCCCATAACCGGCACCCGATCACTCGGTGCCGGCCAGTTCGGCCAGGATGCGATTGAGAGTGGCGCGATCCTCGCTGGTCAGCCTGCCTATGACCCGCTCGTGCACCTCGGCGGTGACCGGGTGGAGCACCTCGGCGAGCAGCTCGCGGCCGGCCGCAGTCAGCTCTATGGAATAAGCCCGCCGGTCCGCACGGTCCCGGCTCCTCGCCACCAGCCCGCGGTCCTCCAGCACGTCGATCAGGTGCACCATCGTCGAACGGTCCACCCCGAGGCGCCGTCCGATCTCCTGTTGCGACAACGCTCCGGTGGCCTCCAGCGTGCCGAGCACCCCGTACTCACGCCACCGCAGATCGTCCCGCCGCAACGCCTGCTCCAGCTCCGCCGTCACCGCACGCGCCACCCCGTTGAGCAGCCACCCCGTCGACTCGGCCAGCAGCTCCGTCCCGCCGTCCACCCTCCGCCTGACCCCCATCGCGTCAAGCCCCGTCCCACGTGGTCCCGTCATCCCCACCACCCCAGCGCTCGGCCACCACCGACTCCATCTCCGTACGACGGCACAGGACACCCCACTCCGGACCCCTATACCGCCCCCTACACCTTCCATCAGGATCACAGACCATCAGCATCTCTGTCAATCAGCATTACTGACGATTTTCGGTGCGCCAAGCATCTCCGCAATATCCGACAAACCCGGCACCAACCAAGGGGAATCACCCGGCCTTCCACCACACCAGGCCGGACAGCACCCCGACCTCATGCCGCACCCCGGCGACAACCCCTCACCCCCCGGCAGAAACCTCCCCACACCCCGACCGGCCCCGGCCGGAACCCCGTCACCCCAACGCCGACCCGCACCCCACCTCTCGCCGCACCACCCGGCCCGGACACACTCCTCGCCGCACCACCCGGCCCGGACACCGCGCCTCGCCACACCACCCGACCTGAACAGGAACCATCCCCATCCCGATCCAGCCTGAACACCGGACCTCCAACGGCCGAACCGGGACCGATCGGGAGCCGGCCCCGACTCGGCCGTGAGCTGTTGCCGCACCCCATGACTGCGTGTGACACTCTTGCCATATTCCTGGCATTACGGAATAAGGCCCATCTTGCGCATTAACCGAGATATGCCTACCTAAGGGGACGATGTGAGTGATTCTCCCAGCGACCATCGCCCCCGTCCGGAGGCCCTGACGCTGCTCGTGACTCAGGCCCACGACCTCTACGTCGAAATCCTCGAGTCCGCGGTAGAACCCTTCGGCCTCCGCTCCAAAGACTTCATCGTCCTGACCGCCATCGACTCCGCCGGCCCCCAGTCCCAACAGGACCTGGCCCGCACCCACGGCATAGACCGCACCACAATGGTCAGCGTCGTCGACGGCCTGGAACGCCTCGGCCTGGTCCAACGGGCCCGCAACCCCGACGACCGCCGCAAATACGCCATAGGCCTCACCCCAGAAGGCCAAACCCTCCTCCGCCACAAAATCTCCCCCGCCATCCACGAGGCCCTCGACACCTACCTCTCCCCCTTCACCCCGACCGAACGCACCCAGTTCACCACCCTCCTATGGCGCCTGGTCCACACCCGCCCCGACCAGCCACCCCCGATCGACCGCCACCCGGCCCACGAGAACACGACCCGCCGAGCCCCAGACGACACCGTCCGGCAAACAAGCTGACAACACCGTCACCACCGACAGGAGACCTGATCTCCCGGGGTCAGGGGACGGGACACGGGAGGGGGGTGCCGGCGGGGGCGCGGTGGTGGCAGGCGGCGCCGGGGCAGATGACTTTCGCGGCGGTGGCAGGGGTACGGCCGATCAGGATGGGTTCGTGGCCGAAGCGGCGACAGGCGATGTCGGCCCAGCCGAGAGGGTCGGAGGGCTCCGAGGGGGGTGGGACGGAGGCGGTGGCCCAGCGCTCCAGGTGGGTGAGGTAATCGGTCTCGCGGTGCCAGACGGTGAGGCGGCGCAGGGAGTCGGCGGTGGGGAGCGTGTCCCAGGGCTGCGCGCGGGCCGCCATCGCGCGGAGGAAGGCCTCGCGGACGGCGGCGGTGACGGACCTGGACGCGGCGGCGGCGATGGTGGTGCCGTCTCCGCTGACGCCTACCACGGCTATGGGGAAGTCGGAGGCGGGGAGCACGAACGCCGACACCCTCAGGCGCATCATGGTCAGCGCGTCGGCGACTCCGGACGGCAGCATGCCGGGGACGCGGCGGGACATGTTGTGCAACGGGGTACGGGGGTCGGCCCACCAACGGGTCACCACGTCGTGCGCGAGCAGGTCCGCTATGGCGCCGGACACACCTTCCCGGCGGTCGGCGACGAGACCGACCAGGGTCGGCTCCACTCGTGCTCCGGCCTCATCGGTCCAGACGACCTCGGCGGGGACCAGGTACCGCTCGCCGGTGAGGACACCGATCCCGGAGACCCGCTCGGGGCCGTCATCAGGCGGATCGGGCATGAAGTCGGCCAATCCCAGCACTCTGATGGGTAGCTGGGACGAAGCGGCGGCGTTCGCCGGGTACGACCCGGCGGGTTCCTTCTCCGGGACCGGCACGGTGAGCGCGCGCAAGGACGCCAGGGCTGAGGCGCGCAGCTCCGCGCGGTCGCGTGCCGAGTCAGGGGTGAAGCCGGTGGCGACGGTGACGACCTCGGGACGTTCGGCGTAGGCGATGTGAAGCAGACCTCCGAGGAGATCGGTCACCTGCGCCGGTGTGCCGGACGACGATGGCGCCCCGGCCGGGGGCCGGAAGGTCTCTGGTTCAGGCGACATCGGTCACTCCTCGCGACGGATCGAGACCTCACGGCCTGGTGGTGTGGCTTGCCTGGCACGTCGTACTGGGCCTCGATCCGAGTGGCACCGACCCGTGAGCCCCGGGTGGCGCCGCCGTACGGCGGCGCCGGAGCCGCCGCACACCGTCCCACCGCGCCGGCGCCGGAAACCACAGCACGGGACGAGCAGCACAGGTGGCCGGCTCCTCGCCGGACGACGGCGCCGGGGCCGGCGCACACCGTCCCACCGCGGCGGGGCCGGGCATGGGGCTCCGGACGGGCCGTCGGTGGTCCGTCCGGTGGCACCTTCGGGCCGTGCTCCGCTCCCGCGGTGGGGGTGTGGGCATCGGCGTCGTCAGGCGGGGTCGCGGGGGCTGTTCTGGTAGGCGGCCAGTTTCCAGTCGCCTTCGTGGCGGGTCACGACCCAGGTGGCGCGGATGGTGCGGTCGGGGGAGAGTTCGGTCTCGCCGGCGGCGATGACACCGCCTTCGGTGATGACGACGGCGGTGTCGGGGGTGAGGAAGCGGAAGTCGATGGGGGTGCCGGTCACGCGGGTGTCCTTGTAGGGGCCCTGGAAGGCGAAGGTCATGAAGGCCTCGATGTCGGCGACGCCTTTGCGGTAGAAGCCGGGGAGGATCATGGTGCCGTCAGGGGTGAAGACGGAGGCGAAGGCGGCGCCGTCCTGCGCGGCCCAGGCGGCGACGACACGGCCGGGGACGGCAGCGACGGCGGCCTTGTCGGCGTCGGTGACGGGGGAGGCGGGGGCTGTGGTGGTCATGTCGAGGGACCTCCAGGTCAGATGTAGGGGTGTCCGGGTCTGGCCGTGTCCGGTCGGCGTCGGTTTCCGGGAGAGTGTCCCGGGCCTGGCCGTACCGGTCGGGGTCAGATGTAGAGGGTGTCGGGGGCCTGGCCGCAGAGGACCCGGCCGTACAGTTCGGCGTTGGTCTCCGGGTGCATGAGCGCGTGGAGGTTGACGGCCTGGATGTCGCGCGCGATGCGCTGGATCGGGACGTCGGTGTAGATGGACGAGCCACCGCTGGCGGAGGCGAGGATCTCGACCGACTCCTTGGCGAGCTTGACGACCTGGCCCATGTCGGCGCGGGCCTTGACGCGCTCCTCCAGGGTCCAGGGAGTGCCGTCGACGGACTTGGTGTCGACCGTGGTGGCGAGGCGCAGCGCGTGGAACTCGGCCTGGTCGAGTTTGGCGGCGGCCTCGGCCACGGCCAGGTGGGTGACGGGGGCCTCGGCCTGGCTGCCGTAGCCGGTGTAGGTGATCTTGCGGTCCGGCAGGCGCTCGAAGAAGGCGTCCTTGGCGGCGCGCGCGAGGCCGACGACGGTGCCGACCGACGACGCGGAGGCGACCGGCAGCAGCGGGGCCCGGTAGATGGGGCTGTTGGCGTTGATCTTGGAGGCGTACTGGCCCATGAGGATGGCCGGCAGCGGGATGACCCGCGCGGATGGCACGAACAGGTTCTGCGCGGCGGTGCTCACGCTGCCGGTGCCCTTGAGCCCGGAGGTGTGCCAGTCGTCGATGATCGCCAGCTCGGAGATCGGCACGAGCGCCATGACCGGCATGGGCTCACCCTCCGGCGGCACCAGCACCGCGATGATCTCCTGCCAGTGCGCGTGGTGCGCGCCGCTGATGAAGCTCCACTTGCCGTTCACGACGATGCCGCCGTCGACCGGCGTGGCCATCGCGGACGGGCTGAGCGTGCCGCAGACCCGCACGTCGGGGGTGGAGAAGACCTCGTCCTGCACCTCGTCGGGGAACAGGCAGGCCATGAAGGTCGGGATCCAGTACACCGAGGCGACCCACGCGGTGGACGCGTCGCCGCGGCCGAGCTCGGCGGCCACCTCGACGAGCGTGCGGGTGTCGGCCTCGTAGCCGCCGTACCGCGCGGGGGTGCGCAGTTTGAAGACGCCGGCGTCGGCGAGCGCGTCGATCGAGTCCTGGTGGATGCGCCGGTTCTCCTCCGACCATGCCGCGTTCTGACGCAGGAGCGGCACGAGTTCGGTCGCCCGGCCGACTAGCTGTTCCCGGGTGGGAACCTCGGTCGTCAGCACCATTTCCTCCTTGGGGTGACAGTCCGGAAACCGTGGAGCCGGCGAACGCCGGACGGCCGGTGTGACAGGTCGCGGACGCACCGGCGAACCGCAGGCCGCCCACCCTTCCGAAGGTCCCACCAGGCCCCGTACCTGCGCATCTTCTGGAGTGCGAAGCAGCGGCAGGCCCGCAACCTCAAAGATGCCGCGCGGGTGCCGCAGAGGTGACGATGGACGAATCGCGGACTTTCGTTCGAGCCCCGTCCGCACCGGACGCATCGCTCGACCACTACCGATTCGAGGAGTTGAGGTGCGAGTAGACGATGCGGTTCCGTTCACGGAGGACCAGGCCACGGCCGTCCCCGAGGACCGGCCGAAGACGCGCCCGCTGACCGGAGACGAGTACATCGAGACCCTGCGCGACGGCCGGGAGATCTTCCTCAACGGGGAGAGGGTCAAGGACGTCACGGCGCATCCGGCGTTCCACAACCCGGTACGGATGACCGCGCGGCTGTACGACGCGCTGCACGACCCCGAGAAGCAGCCGATCCTCACCAAGCCGACCGACACCGGCAGCGACGGCTACACGCACCGGTTCTTCACCACGCCGCACAGCGTGGAGGACCTGGTCGCCGACCAGCAGGCCATCGCGGCGTGGTCGCGGATGAGCTACGGCTGGATGGGCCGCAGCCCCGACTACAAGGCGGCCTTCCTCGGCACGCTCGGCGCGAACGCCGACTTCTACGAGCCGTTCGACGACAACGCGCGCCGCTGGTACAAGGAGTCGCAGGAGAAGGTCCTGTACTGGAACCACGCGATCGTGCATCCGCCGGTGGACCGCAACCGGCCGCCGGACGAGGTGGCCGACGTGTTCATCCACGTCGAGAAGGAGACCGACGCCGGCCTGATCGTCAGCGGCGCCAAGGTCGTGGCCACGGGGTCGGCGCTCACGCACTACAACTTCATCGCGCACTACGGACTGCCGATCAAGGACAAGAAGTTCGCGCTGGTCGCGACCGTCCCGATGGGTGCCGCCGGTGTGAAGCTGATCTGCCGGCCGTCGTACACCACCAACGCCACGGTGATGGGGACGCCGTTCGACTACCCCCTGTCGTCGCGGCTGGACGAGAACGACACGATCCTCGTGCTGGACAAGGTGCTCATCCCCTGGGAGAACGTCTTCGTCTACGGCCACCTCGGCAAGGCGCTGCTGTTCACCGGCCGTTCCGGCTTCTTCGAGCGGTTCACGTTCCACGGCTGCACGCGGCTGGCGGTCAAGCTGGAGTTCCTCGCGGGGCTGCTGATCCGGGCCACCGAGATGACCGGCACCAAGGACTTCCGCGGTGTGCAGACCCGCATCGGCGAGGTGCTGGCCTGGCGCAACCTGTTCTGGGCCTTCTCCGACGCGGCGGCGCGCAACCCGGTGCACTGGAAGGACGGCGCGCTGCTGCCGAACCCGGCGTACGGCATGGCGTACCGGTGGTTCATGCAGATCGGCTACCCCCGCATCAAGGAGATCATCCAGCAGGACATCGCCAGCGGGCTGATCTACATCAACTCCAGCGCCAAGGACTTCGCCAACCCCGACATCCGGCCGTACCTGGACAAGTACGTGCGCGGCTCGGACGGCACGGAGGCCGTGGAGCGCATCAAGCTCATGAAGCTGCTGTGGGACGCCGTCGGCACCGAGTTCGGCGGCCGGCACGAGCTGTACGAGCGCAACTACGCCGGCAACCACGAGAACACGCGGGTGGAGCTGCTCAACGCTCAGCTCGCCAACGGCCAGGTGGACCAGTACAAGGCGTTCGTCGCCGAGTGCATGTCGGAGTACGACCTGGACGGCTGGACGGCACCGGACCTCGCGTCCTTCCCCGACCTGCGGTTCGACCACGGGAGCCTGAACATCTGAGGTTCCCGTCGCACGGCCCGAGGCCACCCGGAGCAGCAGCCGGGTGGCCTTCGCCGTTGGAGAAGGACCGGGGACCGCCGCGGGGACGGAGACCGGCGCGGCCGTGTGCGCGGACCGTGGACCGGGCCGTGGAACGGGACGGGGTCACCGCCATGCCACGAGCCCCCGGCGGTGGCACCCGCCGGGAGGCGGGGCCGGTGCCGGGGGCTCGGCGGTGACGCGGGTCAGGCCGCCGACGCGCTCGCGACGCGGGAGCTGACGGTGGTGATGAAGTCCTCCAGGGTGGGGTCGTCCTCGAAGATGTCGGCGACCTCGATCCACACCCCGAACTCCTCGTCGACGCGGGACGCGATCCTCGTGGCCGCGATGGACTCGCCGTTCAGCTCGAAGAACGTGGCGTTCTCCTCGCCGGGGGCCACGGCCAGCACGTCGGTCCAGATCTTGGTGACCTTCCGCCTGATGTCGGGGAAGTCGTTGCCGTCGCTCATCGGATAACTCCTTCGTGTGCTCAGATCAGCTGCAGTGACGCGTCGGGGGTGGCGACCGCCTCGTCGAGGATCCTGCGGAACTCCGTGGCCATCTCGGTGAAGGTCCGCTCGGTGTACAGGTTGCTGTTGAAGCCGAGCGTCGCCACGATCTCCCCGGAGGAGTCGATCTCCAGCTGCCACAGCGCGCCGTCGGGGACGTCGCCGCCGATCGGCTGGTCGAGCCGCCGCGGGATCTCCGAGTACGTAAGGTCGCCGACCACCTCGTGGTCGCCGGGGACCGGGGAGCGGAACACCTGGAACGCGCAGACCGCCTTGTCGTCCTCGACGAGGGGGGCCATCAGCGTCGGCGCCTCTTCGAGGACGTGCGCGAACGGGATGTCGTGCGAGTAGGCCTCCATGCAGGTGACCCTGGCCCGCTCGACGACCTGGCGGAACGTCTCGCAGCCGGCGATGTCGGTGCGCAGCGGCATGAAGTTGAAGAACGACCCGACGGTGTTGTGGAACCGTGCCTGCGCGCGGCCGGAGCTGAACGTCGGCACCACGATGTCGGTGGTCCCCGTCGTCCGGGACAGCAGCACGCTGTACGCGGCGAAAAGGATCATGAACGGGGAGCTGCGGGTCTCCCTGGACAGCTTCAGGATCGCCGAGGTCGACTCGGCGGGGATCGCGAAGCGGTGCCACGAGGTCGTCTTCGGCAGGTGCTCGGACCGCCGGTGGTCGGTCGTGGTGGCGGTGATCTGCGCGCCGCTCAGCTTGTCGCGCCAGTACGCACGCGCGCGGGTGCCGGGTGCCTCGGCGGCGCTGGACAGCTGCCAGCGCGCGTACTCCTGGTACTGCCGCGCGTCGGGAAGGTCCACCGGGTGGCCGCGGCGCATGGCGTACAGGGCCGCGAGGTCGCGCATCAGCAGCCGCATCGACCACTCGTCCACGGCGGTGTGGTGCGCGATGAGCACGAGCACGCCGTCCTGCTCGTCGAACCGGCCGAAGACAGCGCGCAGCAGCGGCAGGTCCCTGATGCTGTACGACCCGGCCTCGGCCTCGTTGACCAGCTCGCCGGCCGCCTGGTCGCGGTCGGCCGGCGCGACGCCGCGCAGGTCGCGCACGGTCAGTTCCGGCGCGTCCGGCGGGAAGATCTGCTGGTAGCGGCCGGTGGGGTCGTTGACGATGGACGTGCGCAGCGCCTCGTGGCGCACGACGAGGTCGCCGAGCGCGTCCCGCAGCACCGCGGTGTCGACCAGCCCGGCGACGCGCCAGCCGCAGACGATGTTGTACTGCGGGCCGAACGGGCCCTCCTCCTCACCGGAGGAGAACATGACGAGGAATTCCTGGTTGAACGAGAGCGGTACCCGTTCTGTCGTGTCCTGCGCGATCGGCCGTGTCGCCTCTGAAATGCTCATGTCATCACCCCTGACCCCTGACCTCTGCCGAGGTCACGCGCTGTCTTCTCGAAATGTACCGGTATTCGGAGAAATGAAATTCTCCGAGAATGCCGGATTTCCGGGACCGGGAATTCCCCGGTCCCGGAAAACGCGGTTCAGCGCAGTTCGACGCCGGCGCTCGCGGCGGCCTGGAGGAGGTCGCCACGCGACAGCGCGGCGGCCACCAGCTCGATCTCGTCGGACAGGTACCGGTCCTTGTCGAGGGTCGGCACCAGCGAGCGCACCATGTCGTACGTCGCCTTGCTCGCCGGGCTGAGGCCCGCGTACCGGCCGGACAGGTCGACCGCCTGCGCGGCGGCGAGGAACTCCACCGCGAGGATGCGGTTGTTGTTGCCGAGCACCCGGCGCGCGTTGCGCGCCGCGATGAGACCCATGCTGACGACGTCCTGGTTGTCGCCGTTGGACGGCACGCTCTGGGTGCTGGCGGGGCCGATGGTCCTGTTCTCGGCGACCAGCGCGGTCGCCGGGTACTGCGCCGGAGCGAAGCCGCTGTTCAGGCCGGGGTCGCCGGCGACGAGGAACTCCGGCAGCCCGTCGCTGAGGTGGCGGTTCAGCAGGCGGTTGGTGCGCCGCTCGGAGAACACGCCGAGCTGGGTGAGGGCGATGGTGACGTAGTCCATGGCGAACGCGACCGGCTGGCCGTGGAAGTTCGCGCCGTGGAACACCTCCTGGCCCTCGAAGAACAGCGGGTTGTCGTTGGAGGAGTTCAGCTCGATGTGCAGCTTCTCGGTGGCGTGGTACAGGGTGTCGCGCACCGCGCCGACGACCTGCGGGATGGCCCGCAGGGTGTAGGCCTTCTGCATGTAGACCTCGGTGCGGGACACCCCGTCACCGTTGTGCTGCTCGGCGGCCTGGCGGCGCAGTTCGGCGTGGTCGAGGGCCAGCGCGCTGCCGTTCATCAGGGCCCGCATGTTCCACGCGGTGTCGATCTGGCCCTGGTGGGGCCGCGCGATGTCGTGGCCCTCGGCGAGGAACGGGCTCTTGGACCCGCGCATGGTCTCCACGACCAGGGCCGTCACCATCTCGGCCTGCCGCACCTGCGTGAGGGCCCGGCCGACGACGAGCGCGCCGAGTCCCGTCATGCCGGAGGTGCCGTTGATCAGCGACAGGCCTTCCTTGAACCGCAGCTCAAGCGGTTCGATGCCGTGCTGCCGCAGCACCGGGCCGGTCTCGACCCGCTTGCCGTCGCGCAGCACGTACCCCTCGCCGATGACGGTGACCGCGATGTGCGCCAGCGTCGACAGGTCGCCGCTCGCGCCGAGGGAGCCGATCTCCGGGATCGCGGGGGTGATGCCGAGGTTCAGGTACAGCGCGAGGCGTTCGAGCAGCTCGGGACGTACCGCCGAGTAGCCCTTGGCGAGCGCGTTCAGCCGGGCCGCGAGGATGGCCCTGGCCTCGTCCTCGGCGAACACCGGGCCGACGCCGGCGCTGTGGCTGCGCACGAGGTTGGTCTGAAGTTCCACCTCCTTGGACAGGTCCACCAGCATGTAGATCATCTCGCCGTAGCCGGTGGTCACGCCGTAGACCGGCACACCGTCCCTGATGGTGTCCTCGAACATGCGCCTGCTCTCGGCGGCCCTCGCCAGCGAGGTGGGTGCCACCGCGCACGGTGCCCACTCCTCGGCGACCCGCCGCACACCGGCGATGTCCAGGCTCTCACCGTCGAAATCAACAGACAGTTCGGTCTCGACCAGAGTCACGTTGTCTCACCCCATAATCAGTGCGTTTGCCGCAGCGTTGTTGACGTGGGTTTCCTGCCGCCCCGCTTCCCTGAGCCGGCGGCGGTCGATCTTGCCGCCGACCGTGCGCGGGAGCCGGTCGAGGATCTGGAACGTCACCGGCGGGGTCGCGTTGCCGAACCGGCGGCGCAGCACGGCCCGCCACGTCGCGGCCGTCCCGCCGGTCTCGGCCGGGACGACGTGCGCCACGAGGCGCACCACCAGGCCCTGCGCGTCGGCCACCGGGACCACCGCGCACTCGGTCACCGACGTGTCGGCCGCGAGCGCCGCCTCGATGTCGGTGAGCTCCAAGCGGACGCCGTTGAACTTGACCTGGAAGTCCTCGCGTCCGCCGAACTCCAGGGTCCCGTCGGCCCGCAGGCGTCCCCGGTCGCCGGTGCGGTAGCACCGCGCGCCGCCGGGGCCCGCACCCCGGATCGGCCGGAACGCGGGATCGTCCCCCGCCGTGCCGACGTACCCGGGGGTGACGTACGGGCTCTCGATGACGATCTGACCGGCGACCCCCGGCGGACAGGGCCGGTCGTGCTCGTCGAGCACCACCACCCGCCGCCCCGGTATCGCCGTCCCGATCGGCACCGTGCCCTCCCACGCCGCGCCGACCTCGTGAAAGGTCGCGAGAATCGACTCGGTGGGCCCGTAAAGATTGACCAGCCGCACCCGCGGCGCCACGCCGCGCAGCCGCTCGACCAGCTCCCCCGTCAACGGCTCCCCCGCCAGCAGCAGGCACCGCAACCCCGGTGCTCCCTGCCACACGTCCGCCAGCCGCCGCACGAAACTCGGCACCGTCTGAAAATGCGTGACCCTCTCCGCGACCAGCCAATCGGCCAGCCGCTCCGGATCGGCCCGCACCCGATCAGAGACCGGACAGACCGTCCCGCCGGCCACCAGAGCGGAGAACACCTCGACCAGCGCCGCGTCATACCCCGGCGCGGCCCACTGCGCCACCCGATCCCCCACCCCGATCGAGAACTCCGAGGCGAACCACGTGACGAACTGCGCCAGCGTCGCATGCGTCTGCGGGATCCCCTTCGGCTTCCCCGTCGACCCAGAGGTGTAGGTGACGTAGGCCCACCCGCCGTCGTCCTCAGGCGGCGCCGGCACACCGCCGGCCGGTACGGACGTCACGTCGAGGACGTGACCGCCGAACTCGTCCCGGTACCAGCGCAGCAGGCCGTCCTCAGGCCGCTCGCCGTCCACGACGATTACGCCGGGACGTATGTCGGTCAGTACGGCACGGCCGCGCTCGCCGGTGTCGCCGGCGCTGAGACAGACCAGGCGCGCACGGGCCATGAGGACGGCGAGGCAGGCGACGACCTGGCGGGGACCCGAGGACATGCGGACGGCGACGGGCCGGCCGGCTGGGAGGACGGCGGCGAGGGACGACGCCTGCGAGACGAGGTCCCGGTACGACAGCTCCTCCCCCGGCCAGGACAACGCGACGGCGCCGGGGTGCCGTACGGCGATGTCCAGGACCAGGTCAGGCACGGTTTCAGAAGGCTCAGTCACTCGTGTTCCCTTTCACGTCGCGGCGTCCACGGCGAGTGAGAGGTCGCGTGGTGGGCCACGCGGCGTCGAGTGGAGTGCGCCGGCGGGGAGGCGCTGTCAGTGGTGCGGGTCCTCGATGCCGAAGCGGGCCATCGCGAGCTCGCGGTTGGCCATGGTGGACAGGTAGACGGCGATGCCGGCGTGGCTGTGCAAGGTGGACATGTCACGCCAGATGCGCTCGACCCGCTCGCCGTTGCGCACGGAGCTGGAGCCGGCGGTGGGGAACAGGTACCGCTGCACGGCGTCCCAGCTCAGCCGGACGGCCTCGCGGCCGATGGTGGCGATGCGCAGCTCCTGCTCGCGGGTGAAGTGCTCGGACCCCTTGGCGCAGGTCTCGGTCCACACGCGCAGCGCGTTGCGGATGGCACCCTCGGCGGTGTCGATCTTGGCGGACGCCTCGCCGTACCAGAACTGGAAGTCGGGGTTCTCGGCCCGGCCGGTGATCGGCGGGAACGACGTGGTCCGCGACACCATCAGCTCGGCGTACGCGTCCAGCATCCCCTGCGCCATCCCGACGGCCAGCACCGCGCTCTCGAGGATCATGAAGCTCAGCGGCCCCCCGCCGTACAGCGGGTTGCCGTGCAGCCGCAGACCGGGGGTCCCCTCGGTGACCGACACGCCGCTGATGTGCGAGGCGATGGTCCGGTGGTCCGGCACGAACGCGTCGTCGATCACGATGCTGTGCGACCCGCTGCCCTTGAGCCCGAGCTGGCCACCCCAGTCGTCGAGCCGCCGGAAGTCCGAGCGCGGCACCATGAAGAACATCGGCATCGGCGGCTCACCCTCGCCGTACGGCACGAGCGTGTGGCCCATGAAGTGCGTGGCGTACGGCGCACCCGAGCAGTAGGCCCAGGTGCCGCTGATCCGCCAGCCCCCCTCGACCCGCTCGGCCGTGCCGGACGGCATCACCGTGGCGGGGCTGATGAACTCGCCGCCGGCGAAGACCTCGTCCTGGGCCCGCTCGCCCAACAGCGTCGCCGCGGCCAGCGCGTGCGCGGCGCCGAGGGTGAACATCCAGCCGGTGGACGGACAACCCCGGGTGAGCGTCATCGCCACCCGCATGAAGGTGTCGACGCCGAACTCGTAGCCGCCGTACCGCCGCGGCACCAGGATCCGGTAGAACCCGGCCCGGGAGAACCGTTCGTGCACGTCCTCGGAGTAGTACGTGCGCGCCTCGGTCGCCGCCTGCTCCTTGACCAGGAGCGGGATCAGCGCCTCGGCCCGCGCCACGACCTCGTCCGGCGTGAGGCCGGGCTCAGGCGGCGGGACGACTCCCTGGTCGCGAACATCGGTGATAACAGACATTGCCGCAGGTCCTTTGTCCGTGGATGGTCCGGCTCTCCGCCACGTCCGGCCATGGGGTCAGCGTCACACCCGTGTCCGGCGGCACGCATCTCCGTGCGTGCGATGTGAACGTGCGCGAACGAGCACTGGGGCACCCCTGTGACCTCGCGATACCGCAACCCCAAAGATGCGGCGGCCCGGCCGCGGCGTGAATCATTCGACGTGAACCGTGCCCCGCCGTCCGGCCGACGACTTCCGCGAGCCCGCCGACCGCGGGACCGACGTGACGCTCCCTTACGTGCGACCCGAGACGCCATGCCGTGGCGAGCAGGAGGAGATCGAGTGAAGAGCAGAACCGTCATCGACGTCTGGGTGCCGGACCTCACCTTCCCCGGATGGATGGACCGGTGGTACCAGCAGGCCGCGGACTTCGAGCGGCGCCACCCCGAGTACGAGGTCCGTGTGTCCGGCCAGGACTTCTGGACGTTCCCGCTGAAGGTCGCCGAGGCCTCCGCCGCGGGGAACATGCCGGCGCTGGCCGAGTACTACTTCTACGCCGGCCAGGCGGCCTACGACTCGCTGGCCCCCGACGGCAGCCCGATGTTCGCCTCCCTGGAGAAGGCCCTCGCGGGCCGCAGCGAGGTGCTCGGCGAGCCGGTCGTGCTGCACGACGTCATCAAGCCGCTGCGCGACTACTACACCTACAACGGCGACCTGGCGTGCATGCCGTCGGTCGGCACGACCAGCCTGATCTACGCCAACAAGGACATCATGCGCCGCGCCGGCATCGACGCGCTGCCGCGCACGTGGCGTGAGGTCGAGGAGGTGTGCGACCGGCTCGCCGCCATGAAGGACGGCCCGGCGTACCCGATCACGTGGTCCGACCACGGCACGTTCTTCCAGCAGGCCCTGGCGATCCAGGGTGGCCTGCTGGTGGACAACCACAACGGCCGCACGGGGCCGGCGACGACCGTGGACCTCGCGAGCAACGAGATGCTGACGTGGGTCGAGTGGTGGCGCGGCCTGCACGCCAAGGGCCACTACCTGTGGACCGGCGGCATCCCCGACTGGGCCGGGACGTTCAAGGCGTTCGCCGACCAGACCGCGGCGATCCGCATCACCTCGTCCAACGACGTGAACTACATGGTGCAGGCCGCCAAGGCCAACGGCTTCGACATCGAGGTCGGCATCTTCCCCTACCCCGACGACATCCCGTACGTCGGCAACGCGGTCGCCGGCACCGGCATCTGGATGGCGAACAACCTGGACGAGGCGACACAGGAAGGCGCGCTGGCGTTCCTGATGTGGCTGCACAGCCCGCGGGTCGCGGCCGACCGCCACAAGGCCAACAGTTTCATGCCGCTCACCCACTCGTCGTTCGCGCTGCTGGAGGAGGAGGGCTGGTTCGCCGAGCACCCCTACCACCGCGTGGCGAGCGAGCACGTCCTCGCCTACCCCGAGGGGGCGATCCGGTCGGTGCGCGCCACCGGCGACGTGCCGATCTCCGAAGGCGCGCTCATCGGCGACTTCGCCGGCAACCAGGACGTGATGACCCGCGCCATGGGGGACGTGCTGAACGGCGCCGACCCGGTGACGCGGTTCATCGAGGCGACGGCCGAGGCGCAGCGCCGGCTGGACGACTACAACGCCGACCGCGCGGACGGCGGGCCGACCAGCCCGAGCAGCCTGCGCGTGGAGCACTTCGCCGCCGCGGCGGCGGGCCGCGACTACTCGGCGGCCGACATGGAGAAGGTCGTGAAGCTCGGACGCTGAGAGACCAAGAGGCGGCCCCGGGAGTGATCCCGGGGCCGCCTTCGCGTGTGTCAGGCCGTCTTGCGGCCCACCGCGACCAGGTAGCCGAACTCCTTGATGAGGCCCACCGGCGTGCGGAGGATCTCCAGCATGGGGATGATGTCGGCGCCGTACCGGGCCACGAGGTCGTCCCACTTGGAGTTGACGCCTTCGATGGTCCGCACCGACGACCTGGCGGTGTGCGTGCTGATGTCGAGCAGCTCCACCAGCTCAAGACCCGACTCGGCGACCAGGGCCCGGTACTGCTCCTCGTCGAGCAGCGGCCCGGCGGCCATGTCGCGCAGGAAGTCGCGCACGGCCTTCTCGTCGGCGGGGTCCATCGGCGCGTTCTTCAGCTTGTCGGTCCACACGACCCGGCCGCCGGGCCGCAGCACGCGGCGCAGCTCACGCAGGGTCTCAAGGCGCGGCATGTGCAGCAGCGCGTCGAACACCCAGACCACGTCGAACGAGTCGTCGGGGTACCCGAGGTTCAGCACGTCGTCGTTGTACTCGAACCGCACCCGGTCCGACAGGCCCTTGGCGGCGGCCCGCCGGTTGGCCTCGTCGATCTGCGGCTGGAGGTTGGAGACGCCGACGATCTCGGCGGGGGTGGCCTCGGCGACCTGGAACGCCGACAGGCCGATGCCGCAGCCGACGTCCAGCATGCGGCCGCCGTTCTCCAGGCCGGACTTGGAGATCAGCAGGTCGGTCATCCGTTCGGCGGCGACCCGGTTGGAGCTGTCGTCGGCGTCGTCGTGCCAGTAGCCCTGGTGGAAGTTCTCGTCCCACACCTCGATGAGCACCAGGCTGATGGTGTCGTAGAACTCGGCGGTCTCGGCCGAGGTGGGGGCTGCTGCTTGGTCGGTGGTCATGCGGGCTCCCTAGAGTGGCTTCTCCGCCGTGATGAAGATGAACGTGCCGGGGGTGGCCTCGTGGCGCACGGTCAGCCCGGCGTCGGCGAGCCACCGCTTGATGTCGGCGAGCTCGAACAGCCGCATGCCTTCCTGGTGGCCGGGGAAGTAATGCGAGTTCTGGAAGTAGTAGGCCAGCGGGTCGGCGGCGTTGCTGAAGGTCATCAGCGTGAAGGTCCCGCCGGGCTTGAGGCAGCGGCCGATCTCGGCGATCGCGGCGGGGGTGTCGGCGGGGAACGCCTGCAGCGCGTTCCAGCACAGCACCGCGCCGAGCGACGCGTCGCCGAACGGCAGCACGCGCGCGCTCGCCATGACGGCGGGGAGCTGCGGCAGCCGGGTGCGCAGCGCGGTCAGCATGGGGACGTACGCGTCGTAGGCGATGACGCGCTCGGCGCCGACGGCCTCGACCAGCATCTCGGTCCACCGGCCGGCGCCGCAGGCGAGGTCCAGCACGGGGCCGTCCACCGGCGCGACGTGCTCGGCGATGTAGCGCCGCTCGTCCTCGGGGGTGACCTCGCCGCCCCAGTTGCCGCCGGCGATGCGCAGGAAGTTGGGCCTGGCGTAGGCCTCGTAGAACAGGCCCATGCTCGGCAGCTCGGCGAGCTTGTACAGGAAGTCGCCGGGGTTGTTCTGCGCACCCTCGGACAGGTTGAGTATGCCCTTGCCGGCGGGGAACTCGGCGGCGCAGCTCACGCAGCGCACGGCGCCGCCGGCCACCTCGATGCCGCTCTGGCAGGTGGGGCAGCGGAACGCCGAGGCGTGCGGCGCGAAGATCTCCACCGGCGACTCCGGCGGGGTCGGCACCTGGTCGCGCGGCGGCACCGACCCGGTGACGACCGGCGCCGGGGTGCCGTTGCCGGCGGCCCAGTACGCCTTGGCGCCGGCGTGACCCCACACGGTGCGGGTGTCCTTCTGCCAGTTGGCGGCGATCTGCTCGGCGCTGAGCGCGCTGATCCAGCTCTGGTCGAACGCCTGCTCGTCGTTGTCCATCAGGGCCCACACCGCAGGTGACGGGAACACCCGGCCGATGACGGGACGCGCCGGGTCGAGCTCCTGCAGGCCGCGCTCCAGGCGGGTCCAGTCGTCGGCGGTGAGGTCGCGGTCGGCGGCCACGGCGAGCACACGCTCACGGTCGGCGGGGAAGTGCGCCACCAGGTACGCCAGCGCCACCGACAGCGCGCCGCCGTTGGCCGCGCGCCGCCACAGGTCGAGGTACAGGTCGAGGCCGGCGCGCGCGGCGGCGGTCACCGGGCCGGGCTCGGGGTACTCGGCCTCGAGCAGGATGCCGAGCAGCACGGCGAGGTACGCCTTGCGCTCGTCGTCCACCTCGGCGAGCCGCTCCACGACGAGAGACACCGCGGGGACGGCGAGAGCGGTCAGCTCCCCCTCGACCCACAGCGCGTCCACCAGGCGGTGGAACTCCTCGCCGAGCCGGCCGGGGCTCGCGCCGGTGAACGCGTCGACGACGCCGGCCACCGCCGGGTCGACCGTGGAAACACTCATGTGCAGCGTCCTTTCTCAACAATGGATGGCCGTCGTCAGCGGATGGGCTTCCTCGCGGAGACGATCACGTAGCCGATCTGGTCCTTGCGCGGCGCGAAGAACCCCGAGTGCAGCCGGGAGAACTCGCTGACGGCCTCGTCGCCGAACTTGGCGGCCACGGCGTCCCTGCCGGACATCGCGACCCGCAGGTACTTGGCCTTCCTGCCGAACACCCGGGGGCCGCACTGGGTGTACTCCTCGATCTCGAACCCCGCGGCGCGCAGGTGGTCCAGCCACCCCGGCAGCGTCGGCAGGACGGGGAGCTTGAGGGTCTCCATGAACTTCGCGATCCGGCGCGGCTCGGCGTCCGATTCGAGGCTGAAGTCGGAGAACGTGAGCCTGCCGCCGGGACGCAGCACCCGGAACAGCTCGCCGAGCACCTGGCCGAGGTCGGCGGCGTTCTGCAGCGACTCGAGGGCCAGGACGGCGTCGAAGGCGCCGTCGGGGTGGGTCAGCGCGGCGTAGTCGCCGTACTCGAAGGTCACCTGATCGGTGAGGCCGGCCGCGGCGGCCCGCTGCCGGGCCTTGTCGATCTCGAAGCCGCTGACGTTGACGCCGGTGACCCGCACGCCGAAAGTCCTGGCGAGGAACACCGCGGTCGCGCCTGGGCCGCAGCCGGCGTCCAGGACGTGCTCCCCGGGACGCAGGCCGAGCGTGTCGGCGACCTTGCGGCTGACGCGGTGCACGGCCTCGGTGAGCGGCACGTCGTCGTCGGTGTCGTCGTACCAGTACCACATGTGGATCTGACCGTCACGCAGCTCGTCCCCGATGGGGGACCGTTCGTCGTAGTGCTCACCGATGACGGCCGCGCCGGCGGCGCCGGTTTCGTTCCCCATGGATTCGTCGCTCCCGTCGAGCGGCCCTCGCGGCCTCCGGGGAGGCGAAGGACGCGGAGTGATCTGCTGTTCAATGGTGGGCCGCCGCCGCGTCCCCCCACATCTCCGAGAGTGCCGACCACCACCCCTATAAGGGTCCTGCCTGCGCACACAGGAAGATGCGCCGCTTACGCGGCCGGGGGACGCTCGCCTGGACCATGTCCGAAAGCGGATCGGAAGGCACCTCATGACCACGATCAGCGAACGCGACGCGAGCGTCGCTCTTCCTGGCGAGCCGGCCTACGAGGCCGCGGCCCAGGTCTTCAACCTCATCGCTCCCGCCACCCCGGCGGCGGCGGTCACCGTGCGCACCGCCGACGACATCAGGTCGGCCCTGGCGTACGCCAGGTCCGCCGGCCTCGGCGTGCGGGTGCACAGCACCGGACACGCCTCGGCGACGGCGCGGCCCATGGACGACGCACTGCTCATCCGCACGCTCATGGACGGCGGCGTCGAGATCGACGCCGAGCGCCGGGTCGCGCGGGTCCCCGCGGGGACGCGCTGGGGTGCCGTGGTGGAGGCCGCCGCGCCGTACGGGCTGACCGGGCCGCACGGCTCGTCCCCCACGGTCGGTGTCGTCGGGTACCTGCTGCGTGGCGGCCTCAGTTTCTACGGCCGGGCCACCGGGCTCGCCGTCAACAGTGTGCGCGCCGTGGAACTGGTCACCGCCGACGGGGAGCACCGCCGGGTGGACGCCGAGTCCGACCCCGAGCTGTTCTGGGCCCTGCGCGGCGGGGGCGGCGGCTTCGGCGTCGTCACGGCCGTCGAGATCGGCCTGTTCCCCGTCGCCAAGGTGGTCACCGGCGCGGCGTACTGGACGGCCGAGCACGCCGAGCGGCTGCTGGCGGCCTGGCTGGCGTGGGCCCCGTCCGCGCCGGCCGAGGCCTCCACCTCGCTGCGGATCATGAACCTGCCGCCGGTTCCCGAGGTGCCGCCGGTGCTCGCCGGCCGGCCCGTGGTGTGCGTGGACGGCGCCGTGCTCAGCACCGGTGACGACGCGAGCGCCGCCGAGGCGTGCGCCGCCGAACTGCTCGGGCCGCTGCGGGCCGTCGCCGAGCCGGTGATGGACGGCTGGGCCACCACCACGCTCGCCGGGGTGCTCGAGGCGCACATGGAACCCGGTGACCCGTTGCCGATCGCCGGCGACCACATGCTGCTGCGTGAGCTCGGCGACGAGGGGGCCGAGGTGTTCCTGCGGATGCTCGGCGCGGACTCGGGGTCACCGCTGCTGGTCGCGGGCCTGCGTCAGCTCGGCGGCGCCGTCGCCGAGCCGTCGCCGTACGGCGGCGCGCTGAGCCACGTGGACGCCGCGTACGCCTACTCCGGCGCCGGGATGCCGATCCCGCCGCTGACCGCCGAGGAGATCAGGGAACACTGCGCGAAGGTGCGCGCGGCGTTCGCACCGTGGGACACCGGCCGTACCGTGCCGTCGTTCGTGGAGGAGATCGGCCAGCCGCAGCGGCACCTGGACGCCGACCGGGTCGCGGCGGTGGACCTGGTGCGCGAGCGGGTCGACCCCGAGGGGCTGTTCCGCGGCGACGTCACGCCGAACGCGACCGCGCTGGTGTGACACCACGCCAAAGGCCCCGGCCGTTTCGCGGCCGGGGCCTTTCCTCGTGTGCGATCAGGTGCCGGCCGGCACCTTCGGCTCGGCCGTCGCCTCGGTGACGGCGGCGCGGCGGCGCTGGGAGCGCTTGTTCCAGGCCCGGACCAGCGGCTGCTCCAGCAGGTAGTAGCTGAGCGTCGCGGCCACGACGCTGCCGACGAGAGTGAACGTCACCAGCGGCCAGAAGCTCGCGCTGCCGCGCAGCATGGCGTCGATCACCGGGGTCTTGCCGAACACGTTGCCGTTCTCCACGAAGAAGTTCTGGAACGGGACGTGCCAGAGGTAGATGCCGTAGGAGATGCGGCCGAGGTACCGCAGCGGCGCATTGGCGAGCGTGACGTCCATCAGCCGCGACCGGGCCTCGGGAACGGCCAGCGGGATGATGAACAGCATCGCGAACACCAGGATCAGGCAGTGCCCCACCAGTTCCTGGGTCATGCCGCCGACGGTGCCGTCACCCGGCGTGCCGAACGGCTTCGGGATGTTGAGCAGGTAGATCGCCAGAGCGCCGAGCCAGTACAGGTTGGGGTGCCGGGCCGCCGACCGCAGGATGCCGGAGGCGATGCCGGTGACCTCCGCCTTGGCGGTCGCCACGGCGAGCCACATGCCGCAGGCGAACGCGCTGACGTAGTAGAACGGCCAGAACCACAGCTCGTACGGACCGGTGAAGCTCGGGTTGTTGGTGTAGGCCACCCACGCGAGGCCGATGACCAGCAGGATCACCGCGGGGATGGTCGCGCGCCGGGCCCGCACCGCGGCGTCGGCGGCGGTGCCGGCGAACTTGACGGCGAGCCACGCCAGCAGCGGCAGAGCCAGGTAGAACGTCAGCTCGGTCGGGACCGTCCAGGTGTGCTGGAGCGCGATGCCGGGCTGGTCCGCCGGGATGAAGAAGTGCAGCGCCAGCAGCGGCCGGATGACGTCCCACGCGCTGTTGATGCCTTGCAGGTTCACCGCCAGCAGCGCCACCACGACGACCAGCCAGTACGCCGGCAGGATGCGCAGGCCGCGGCGGAACAGGAAGTCCCCGACCGCGGGGCCGCGCGTGCCGGTGATGACGGCGCGTGCGAAGGGGCGGTACAGGAACAACCCCGACAACACGAAGAACGGCGGCAGCATGACCGTGAGGCCGTCCGCCAGGTGGCCCCAGATCCCGTTGCCGGGCTGGTCCATGAAGTTCGTGACACCGGACTGCCACGCGACGTGGAAGACCAGCACTCCCACCGCGAGGACGCCGCGGACTCCTTCGAGTTTGGGAATGCGTTTATTACTGCCGATCTCCGCATCACTCAAGCGAGTCGTCGCCATAGTAGCGTTCCTCCCCTCAGGGGCCGGTTCCCCTGCTTGGCTTAATTTCGTGCCGTTTTTCCGGCTCGCGACGTCATCGTCGCGTCAAGGGTCGGGGTGGAGCATCTTCAGAAATGCGGAGTTTTCTCTCGCGGTGAAAAGCTCACACCGCGTCGCGTAGTGCCCTGCGGTCCAGCTTGCCGTTGGCGGTCTCCGGCAGGTCGTCCACGAACCGCACGTCTCTGGGGTACTTGTGCGGCGCGAGCGTGGCCCGTACGTGGTTCTTCAACTCGTCCGCGGTGACCGGCCGCCGCGCCACCACCCACGCGCGGGGCAGCGTCAGGCCGTCCACCTGGTAGCCCACGACGGCGCAGTCGGCGACCGCGGGGTGCGCGCGCAGGCAGTTCTCGATCTCCGAGGGGGCCACCCACACGCCGCTGACCTTCAGCAGGTCGTCGGCGCGGCCCTTGTAGTAGAAGAAGCCGTCGGCGTCCCTGCTGAACAGGTCACCCGAGCGGACGGTGTGCGGCGCGGGGAAGGTCTGCGCGGACTTCTCCGGTGAGCGCCAGTACTCCAGCGCGCACGTCTCGCCGACGATCTCCAGGACGCCGACCTCGCCGTCCGGCACGGTGTCGCCGCCGGAGTCGACCACCCGTGCGCGGTAGCCGGGGACCGCCTGGCCGAGGCTGCCCTGCCTGGCGGCGCCGGGACGGTTGGACAGGTAGCCGTGGTAGACCTCCGACGAGCCGATGCAGTCGATCACCTCGACGCCGAACGTCTCGATCCACGCGCGGTGCAGATCCGGCGGCAGGGCCTCCCCCGCCGACAGGCACACCCGCAGGCAGCTCAGGTCCTGCGCGGCGGCCTCGGGGTGGTTCACCATGGCGCTCATCATGGTCGGCACGTTCACCAGCACCGTCGGCCGGTGCTCGGCGATCAGCTCGAACATCTTGTCGGCGGTGCTGCGCTCGGGGAACGCGATGCCGGCGGCGCCGACGCCGAACGGGAACAAGGCGGTCAGGTCGCGCGCGTACCCGAAGAACAGCTTCGGCACCGGCAGCACCACGTCGTCGGGCCGCATGTCGAGCACGCCGCGCGCGAACCACTCGAAGCTGAGGCGAGGCGCGCGGGCCGCCAGCACGCACGCTTTCGGCGCGCCGGTGCTGCCGGTGGTGAACTTGAAGATCGCGACGTCGTCCCTGGTGGTCGGCGCGGCGTCCAGCTCGGCGGGCTGCGCGGCGACCAGCGTCTCGAAGTGCCGCTCGCCGTCGTGCAGGTCGCCAGGCGCCACGCCGGTGACCAGCAGGTTCCGTATGCCGGCCGCGCGCAGGCTGTCCAGCGTCGCGCCGTCGGCCACCACGACCGCGGGCTCGACATAGTCGGCGTAGTACCGGTAGTCCTTCGGCTGGAGGAACGTGTACACCTCCGCGGTGACCGCGCCGATCTTCTGCGCTCCGTACCACGTGGCGACGAAGTCGACCCCGTCGGCCAGCGCGATCAGCACACGGTCCCCCTGCCGCACCCCGATCTCCCGCAGCGCGTTGCCGACCCGGTTCACGCGCACGGCGAGCTCGCCGTACGTGGTGCGGCCCTGCGGCGTGATCAGCGCGGTGCGCGCCGGATCGTTGCGGTCCACGAAGTGGGTGGCGATGTTGAACTCGCGTGGCACGTCCTCGTAGCGCATCGGCCCTCCTGCGCGCGGCTGCGTGACCCGCGACGGTCCGGTCCGCCGCGGGCTGGAGCTGTCCATGAGCGCGCGTGCGCGCGACACGACGACATCGTCGGCGGGAAACGCCTCGGCGCGCATCTCGGAAAATGCGGTGTTCACCGCTGGCAGGAAGCTGCCGCAGGCGCGCAACTAGCTGCCGCTCGCTCATATGGCCCGGCGGCGGGGCCGATTCCAGCATTGATTCAAGCGACGGACCGCGACGCGGCTTTCCGGAGCGACTTCGCGAAACCCAGAAAAGGGGTGGAGAAATGCAGCACCCAAGCGACCCGCGCCTGGTCCCCTCCCGGCGTCCCGTTTTCCGCGCCGAGGCGGTGCGGCCGTGATACTCGAACGCTCAGAAGTGCTGACGTACTCGTCGTACCTGTCGCTCGACGAGGTGCTGGTCGCGCAGCGGCCGCGCTCCGGCAAGCACGACGAGATGTTGTTCATCGTGGTGCACCAGGTCTACGAGCTGTGGTTCAAGCAGTTGCTGCACGAGTTCCGCAAGCTGCAGCAGGACCTCACCGAAGGCAGCACGGCGCACGCGCTGGCCACCTTGCAGCGCTCCTTGAAGATCTTCAAGATGGCCGTGGCGCAGATGGACGTCATGGAGACGATGACGCCGCGCCAGTTCATCGCGTTCCGCGACAGCCTCGGCACCGGCAGCGGCTTCCAGTCCGCGCAGTTCCGTGAGATCGAGGCGGTGCTCGGCCGGCGGGACCGCAGAGTCCTGGCCGCCTACCCCAAGGGCAGCGCCGAGCTGGCGCGGCTGGAAAGCGCGACGACCCGTCCCTCGTTGTACGACTCGCTGCTGACGTACCTGTTCATCCGCGGTTACGCCGTGCCGCACGAGATGCTGAAGCGCGACGTCACGCAGCCGCTGGAGCCGTCGGAGGCGGTGCAGGAGGTGCTGCGGCAGGTGTACGCCGACGACAGCGGCGCGTCGCACATCTGCGAACGGCTGATCGACCTCGACGAAGGCATGCAGGAGTGGCGGTACCGGCACGTCAAGATGGTGGAGCGCATCATCGGCGACCGCACCGGCACCGGCGGCTCCACCGGGGCCCACTACCTGCGCGGCACGCTGTTCGCGCCGATGTTCCCCGACCTGTGGGCCGTGCGGGGGCGGCTGTGACCACCTCGGCGCTCCAGGACGCGGTGACGTCCCCTGCGGCACGTCTCGCGCCGCACTACTCGATGTTCGGGGTGGCCGAACGGCTCACCCTGACCGGCCACTCCCACCAGGCGTGGCCCGACGTCGCGCTGTCGGGCCAGGTCGACGCGCTGCGGGACGCGGCGCTGGCGCTCGACGACAAGTGGGAGCTCGCGTTCAAGAAGGCCGACCGGGTGCGTGAGGGGGTGCGCCGGTTCCTCGGCGACCCCTACGGGGAGATCGCGCTCGGCGCGAGCACCCACGACCTGGTGGTGCGGTTCCTGTCGGCGCTCGACCTGCGGACCCGTCCGCGCCTGGTCACCACCGACGGCGAGTTCCACACGCTGCGGCGCCAGCTCGCGCGCCTCGCCGAGGAAGGCGTGGAGGTCGTCCGCGTCCCCGCCGCACCGGTGGCGACCCTCGCCGAACGTCTCGCCGCCGCGGTGGACGACCGCACGGCCGCCGTCTTCGTGTCCGCGGTGCTGTACGAGACGGCCAGGATCGTGCCGGGGCTGCCGGGTCTGGCCGAGGTGTGCTGGCGACGTGGCGCCGAGCTGCTCGTGGACGCCTACCACGCGGCCGGCGCCGTGCCGTTCACCACAGAAGGAATCGAGTCGGCGTGGGTCACCGGCGGCGGCTACAAGTACCTGCAGCTCGGTGAGGGCAACTGCTACCTGCGCCTGCCTGAGCACGCCGACACCTTCCGGCCCGTCGTCACCGGCTGGTTCGCCGAGTTCGGCACCCTGAGCGGCACCCACGACGGCACCCGGGTCGGCTACCCCGCCGGCGCGGCCCGCTTCGCCGGCGCGACCTACGACCCGACGAGCCACTACCGCGCGGCCCGTGTGCTCGACTTCTTCGACGACCACGGCCTCACCCCCGGCTACCTGCGCCAGGTGTCGCTGCACCAGATGTCCGTGCTGACCCGCGCCTTCGACGCCATCGGCGCGCCGGCCGAGCTGATCGACCGCGACCGCGACGGCTCCCCCGAGGACTTCGGCGGTTTCCTCGCGCTGCGCACCCCCCACGCGGCCCGCCTGACGTCCGGCCTCGCCGCGCGCGGCGTCCGCACCGACCACCGGGGCCGGTACCTGCGCCTCGGCCCCGCGCCGTACCTGTCGGACGAGCAACTGGAGACCGCGGTCGCCGCGCTCGCCGCCGAGCTCACCGACCGGCCCTGAACATGAAGGCGGCCCGGCGAGGCGTGTGGGGGGACACGCCCCGGCGGGCCGGGCTCAAGGGGACCTACCGGGTGACGACCGGCACGTAGTCGTGGCCGCGGACCAGCCACCGGTCGCGGTAGCTCGGCGTGCCGGCCACCGCCAGAGCGGGGAAGCGGCGCAGGAGCATGGGGAGCGCGATCTGCGCCTCCATGCGGGCCAGCGGAGCGCCGACGCAGTAGTGCATGCCGGCGGCGAAGCTCAGCGGCTGCACGTCCGTGCGGTCGGGGTCGAACGTCTGCGGGTCGGGGAAGCGGCGCGGGTCACGGTTGCCGGCCCCCATGATGGCGACGATCTTGGTGTCGGCGGGGATGCGCACCCCCATCACCTCGACCTCGGTGGCGGCCCACCGGCTCGTGGCCTGCACCGGCGGCTCGAACCGCAGCGTCTCCTCGACGTACCCGACGGAGAACCCCGGCTCGTTCTTCAGCCGCTCGGCGAACTCCGGCCGTTCCAGCGCCTGGAGCACACCATGGCCGATCAGGTGGGTCGTGGTGTCGAAACCCGCGTTGAGCAGGAGCATCAGGTTCCCCATCAGCTCGTCGTGCGTGAGCCGGTCACCGTCGTCGTCCCTGGCCTGCACCAGGCGGGTCAGCAGATCGTCCTCAGGGGTACGGCTGCGGCGCTCGATCAGCTCGTTCAGGTACTCCGACAGGTCGTCCATGGCACGGTCGGCCCTGGCCAGCTCGTCCACATTGGTCAGGCCCTCCAAGGCGATCATGACCTCGGCGGCGACCTCACGGAACCACACCTGCTTGTCCTCCGGCACCCCGAGCAGCTCGCTGATCACCGCGACCGGCAGGCGGAACGCGAACTCCCCCATCAGGTCCACCGGGGAGCCGTCCGCGCCGAGATCCGCCAGCCGGTCCAGCAGCCGCTCGCTCATCCGCTCGACCGTGGGCCGCATCGACGCCACCGTGCGCGGCGTCAGCGCCGTCGTCACCAGGCGGCGCATCCGGCCGTGGTCCGGGGGGTTGGTGTACAGCATCGAGTTGGTGAAACCGCGCAGCGACGAATGCGACCGCCAATTGGGGTAGATCAGGTCGTAGTTCTTGTCGTCCTGCACCAGCAGCCGCGGCTCCCGCAGCACACGGGTGCACTCGGCGTACCCGACCGCCACCACCAGCCCCGGCTTGACGTGCAGCAGGTTCCCGAACGCACGCAACTCCTCGTACAACGGGTACGGGTCCTTGCGTCCCTCCGGCGACACCATGGCCGCGATCACCGCCGCCGGCCCGCTCAACTCGTGCGCACGCGCCGGCTCCCTCTCAAGCACCTGCTCCGCCATCGCGGCGTCTCCTTTGTCTCCGACCTGAACAGGCCCCGGATCCCCCCCGGCCTGTGACTAGGCGCGGGCCGACATCTCGACGACGGACAACACACCCGCCGGATACACGCCTCGCACCGACAACCCGCACGCGGCCCCGAGCTTCGCGAGGTCGCCGACCCCGCGTTCCTTGCCGCCGTAGTAGGCGAGCATCCGCAGGTCCATGCCGGTGTGCGGGGACTCGCCGTCCGGCCCGACGTTCTCCACGACGAACACCGACCCCTCGGCACCCGCCGCCTCCGCGCAGCGGCGCAGGATCGCACCCGCCGCGTGGTCGTTCCAGTTGTGCAAGATCAGCGAGAGCACATAGCCGCCCGCGCCGGCCGGCAACGCATCGAAGAAACTCCCCGGCACCGCGTCCCCCCGGTCGGCCAGCCCCGCCGCCGCGAACGCCTTACGCGCCGCCTCGGCCGTCTCCGGCTGGTCCACCACGGTCCCCCGCAGCTCCGGATGCCTGCTCAGCAACTCGACGACCAGCGACCCGTCCCCGCCGCCGACGTCCACGACATGACCGAGCCTCCCCCAGTCGAGCGCTTTGGCGATCGCGGGAGCCCGCACCGGCATGTCGGCCGCCATGCTCGCGTCGAACTGCGCCGCCAGCCCCGGCTCGGTCGTCATGTCGTCCCAGAACGTCCGGCCGAACGTCAGCGGATACGCCGCCTCCCCGGTCCTGACGCTGTGCAGCAGATGAACGAACGAAAGCTCGGCCCGTCCCGTCCACCCCTCGATGTCGATCTGCGCACGCATGCCGTCCGGGTGGTCGTCCCGCAGCAGTTCCCCCTTAGCGGTCAGCCCGTAACCCCCGTCCGCCTCCCGGACGAGCACCTTGCGAGCCGCGAGATACCGCAACAGCCGCTCAAGCGCATCGGTATCCGCCTTGACCAGCGGCGCCATGGCCTCCGCCGTCCGCGTCCCCGCCACGATGTGATCAGCGACCCGCAAGGTCGCCGCCACCCGCAACGCCATCGGAGTGCCAAGGTGAGCCATGGCCCACAACCCGGCCCCGTTCCCGTCCGCCATGACGCCTCCTCAACCACCCCGAGCTCCGGCCGACCCGGCCCCACCGGCCGCACGTCAATGCTCTTGCTCCTCCTGGACCCCCCGCACCTTTGAGAGTGCGACCTGTCACCCTCCGCACGCTCTCCCATGACCACGACCACGCCACCTCTCGGCGACACCGGCACCGCGACAGCCCCGGTGTACCGTTTCCGCAGGTGAAGCCGGTGAAATACCGCCTCGACCGCACCACGCGTCCATCCCCGAGAGAAGCAGGCCCATGACACCGCCACGACCCGGCATCGACCCCGAGCTCCGCGCGCTGCTCGACGGCCTGCCGTCCGTCCCCGCGCTCACCCCCGAGTTCGTCGCCGAACTGCGCCTGCTCCCCACACCCCCGATCGAACCCTTCCTCCAGGACCGCGCGATCACCCACACAGAGGTCGCCGTCCCCGCGCCGGACGGCACCCCGATCCCCCTGTCGATCTTCAGCCCCGCCGACCCCCGCACACCGGCACCGTGCGTCTACTGGATCCACGGCGGCGGCATGATCATGGGGAACCGCTTCGCCAACATCGACCTGCCACTGGAATGGGCCGACAGGTTCGGCGCCGTCGTCGTCTCCGTCGACTACCGCCTGGCCCCCGAGGCCACCGGCACCACCCTGGTCGAGGACTGCTACCACGGCCTCCTGTGGACCACCGGCCACGCCACCGCACTAGGCATCGACCCCACCCGCGTCGTCATCGCCGGCATCAGCGCCGGCGGCGGCCTGGCCGCCGGCACGGCCCTGCTGTCCCGCGACCGAGGCACCCCACCCCTGGCGGCCCAGCTCCTGATCTGCCCCATGCTCGACCACCGCAACACCACCACCTCCAGCCACCAGTACTCCGGCACCGAGACCCCAGGCACTCGACCCCCCGTCACCGAGAATCCCGGCGACCGGACCTCCGGCACCCGGCACCCCGCCACCGAGAACCCCGACGGCCAGACCTCCGGCACTCCGGACCGCGGCGACCAGAACCTCTGGACCCGCGAGATGAACGAGTTCGGCTGGCACGCCGTCCTAGGCGAAGACCCCGGCCCGTACGTCCCCGTCTACGTCTCCCCCGCCTTGGCCGACGACCTCTCCGGCCTGCCTCCCACCTACATAGACGCCGGCACCGCCGAGCTCTTCCGTGACGAGGACGTCGATTACGCCACCCGCATCTGGGCCGCGGGAGGCCAGGCGGACCTCCACATCTGGTCAGGCGGCTTCCACGCCTTCGACGCGCTGTTCCCGCAGGCCGCGCTCTCGACCGCCGCGCGCCGCACCAGGAACGACTGGCTCTCCCGCGTCCTGACCCCGAGCGGTCCCCTTCCCCCGCCACCTCAGTCGCCGTCCTCCCGCGACGACCGCCGCTGACCCTCCCCTCCGTCCTGCGGCGGACGGCCCGGCGAGCGCAGGCAGGCAAGAGCCCTGCACGGACGGTCAAAAACCGCCGCCGTCGACGCGCCTAATGTCGGGTCCGCAAGAGGGTGATCACCTCGGAAACCCCAGCGGATTCACCGAACCGCGGCGACCGACTCTCGCCTGCTGCGGGAACGGCGAAGCGGAAACAACGGGAGATGTTCTCCACACGACAGACGAGGACCAAACAATGCGACGTTTCTTACTCCTCATGATCGGCGCTCTCGTACTCGGGTTGACGGCGACATTCGCGCCGATCACAGCGGCCGGCGCCGACACCGCCTCTGACCCGGATTTCCAAGCGGACGCCAAGGCCGCGGGACTGTCGGCCACCGAGGCCGAGAATCTGCAGAGGCGCGTCGACAAGTATCTGACCGAGCACGGCGGAAAGCAGGTCGCAGCCAACAAGATCGAGTACGGGACAGGCGGCACCCTCCTGCTCAGCCTGCCAGGCGAACGGTTCGCGCGCGAACTCGACGAACCTGTCGCCGTGACGACCACATGCGATTACGGCTTCTTCTGCGCGTGGAGCGGCACCAACTTCACCGGCGACAAGCGTTCCGAGTACTACTGCAGCGAACTGATCTCCATCCCCTGGTCCGGCACGGGATCCTGGCGGAACGAGCAGACCCGCGGCACCGTCGCGAGGTTCCTCAACGGGGCCAGGAACGAGATCGATCGCTCGACGGCCCCGGGGTACAAATTCTCCTACAGCTGGTCGCCGGTCTTCTTCATCGACATCTGCTGATCAACCACGTCTCGACCACGACCACCGAAATCCCACCTTCGAGATGCTCGGCCGGATATTCCGGCCGAGCATCTCGCGTCCGCGGTCACATGGTCCGGCGACGACCAGCACTCGCACGCCGTCCGCACCGCCGCGGCCGGCGCCTCTCAGGCACGCGCGCCGGCCGCCACCGGCCGATCATCGCCGCGGCCCCTCGAACCGGACCGACCGGACACGCTCGCGCTACCCGGACCCGCCGCCGAACCCGATCTCGTTACCGTCCGGATCCCGGTAGACGACCTTGCGCACACCGTTGCCGTACTTCTCCTCCTTTGCGGGCTCAAGACCCCCCGCGGTGACCCACGCCGTGACCACGTCGAGGTTCTCGAAGAACACCGTGAGCACAGCGGAACCGGCCCGCTCGAGATCACGCACGACATACACGTACCGATGCTCCGCCAGTTCCCACACGGCCTCCGTCTCGTGCGGGAAGAACGCCGGCGGCACTCCCAGCAGCCGTTCGTACCACTTCAAGGCCTCCGCGTAGTCACTGACCGGGATGCCCACGAAAAGGTCGACGTCCATACCCCAATTTTAGGCTGCAGGACCGACAAAACCCGTGCTCAGAGAGGGAACGTGAAACAGGTCGAAGTCACCCGAGTCCATCCTCCTTCCAGCGGCCGGCTCACCGGAGAACGGGGGGAAGCGGGGGTGGAGGGCTCATGTGGAGCTGTTCGGCCAGCGTCTTTGTGATCATTTGAGCTTCCTCGGCGACGAGTGACTCCATGGCTGTGGCGTCACGTCCGCCGAAGTAGTCCCGGTCCATCTGGAACTCGGCCCTGACGATCTTCCTACCTCGTTCGATCTGGACGCGATTCGCCGTTGTGTTCACCACGATCGCGGCCTTGACTCTGTCCAGCGACGTCTGCCGCCACCACGCTCGCCATGCTTCGGAGTCGTTCAGCGCGAGATCCAAGGCATGGGCGGCCTTCTCGTAATGTCGCGGCACGCCTTTCCAAGCGGAGCCACGGCTCGTCGCGTACCACCGCGTATCGGCCGGCAGGCCGGCCAGGAAGGGGTCGAAATCGTCGTACCAGTCGAGCCCGGCCTGATTCCACAGAGCCTCCGCCACGACGTCTGGCAGCAGTTCGGCCTCCCCCGCGTCCCACTCATCGTCCTCGGCGCTCGCGGGATCGGCGACGACGGCCGAATAGGCGTCCCGCCCGGCGGCGACAACCGCGTACAGCAGATTCTCCAGCGCGTCCCCGAGCAGCGGAAGCGCTCCACCCGGGGCGGTACCGTCGGGGACCGGCGCTCCCTCCAGAGGAAGCGCCGCGAGAACCCGCACTTTGCCGGAAAGCTGAGCGGCGAAACCCTCGATCTGCTCACCCGTCAGAGACGAAAACCGCTCTCGAAGATCATCGGCACTTTCCTCGTCGACGACCCCGCCGAGCACGTCAACGAGTTCCCAGAACGCATCGTCCGTCACCGCGCCGGCTCCGATCCCTGGTCTCGGGAAGAATGGCGAGCGTCGAGTCGCCCGCCACTCTCCCGCATCTTACTCCCGTGGTGGAGTCCCGGCTCCTACTTACAACTGGCGAGCTGCCCCGGCGGACAGTGACCGTGCACGATGAAATATCCTGTGATCCGGCCGAATTCCCACCACCGCGCCTGCAGGTACCCGCGCTTCCGCACAAGTATCTTGTAGCTGCACCCTCCGAGAATCCCGAAATAGAAGTTGCACTTTCTCAGTTGCTCGGCGGGCCGGACGACACCGCGGCTTGCGAGACTGATCCCGTATTTATATGTCTTACGACCGAAGAATATCTCGTACCCGATATAGAGCCGCTTGTCATTCTTTGCTTTGTTCGAGTTGCCGTTGGGTCGCTGGACCGCCGTCCTGGCCTTGGCCAGGTTCACGCTGCAGCCGTTCCGCTTGCAGTAGTTGATCGCCTGCTGTGTGGTAGTGACCGTCACGACGGCACCGACCGTCCAGATCAGCGCGTCCATCAGGGCGGCACCGCTGATAGCCAGGAGTGGGACGACGAATACGAAACGTCCGTCGAAATCGCGATTGTTGACTGGATCGGCGGCACCGTACTCGTAGTCGTTCGCACTGCCCGCCGATACGGGGTCGGTCTGGAGGAAGCGACCGGTGACCGGGTTGTACAGGCGCACACCCATGAGGACGATGTCGGCGAGGGTGTCGCTCGCACGCTGAGCGCCGCCTAGCCACTCGTAACGATCACCCAGGTTGTCTGCGCGATCGACACCGTACTCGTTCTGCTCGGCGTAGCCGTTGATCCCGGTGGCCCCACTGCTGTTGGCGGCGGTGGCGACCACGTTGCCGTGCAGGTCCGTGAGTTGCAGCGCCACGGTGCCGGTGCTTGCCTGTACGGCGGCGAGGCCCGAGAAAGCGCTGATGTTCCGGGTCCAGCCGCCGTTGGTCTCCTTGATCCAGGTCGGGATGTCGCCGGTGCCCGAGTAGTGGTTCATCTGGACGCCGGCAGAAGAGGTGACGGTCCGTACACGTCCGAGAGGATCGAGCGTGAAGGTCTTCGTCGCCGACCCCTGTGTGAGGCTCCTGACCATGTCGCCGGCGTAGTACCCGACGGTCAGGGCAGCGTTCCCAGCGTTGCCGCCTGCGGGGACCGCGGTCACCCGGCCGAACGGATCATGGGTGTAGCCGGTGTCCTTGATCCTGTCGGCCGCGTCATAGGTGTGGTTCACCGTCGTCGGCGTGGTCGCGGTGGAACACCCGCCGTCATCGTTTCCCGGATAGGTGGCCAGGCTGGTGCGGTTGGTATCGGCATCGAATCCGTAGACCCTCGTGGTGCATGTCGTGTCGTAGGTGTCGGCCACCCGCGTCAGCCGGCCCGCCGGGTCATAGGTGTAGCGCTGGAGGCTGCCGCTTGGCCCGCTGGTCTCGGCGAGTCGCCCTTCCGCGTCCGGAACCGCCTCGAAGGCCAGCCAGCGGACTCCTGACTTGGCATAGGTCAGCCCTGTCTCCCTGCCGTTCGCGTCGTACCGGATGTTCGCCGTCAGCCCGTTGGGTGCGACCTGCACGGCCAGATTGCCGGCGGCGTCGTAGGCCGCGGTGAAGGTGCCCACGGCACTGTCGGTGATGGCGACGGGGAGACCACGCCGTTCGACGCCGCCCAAGGCGTCGGTGCCGTCGTAGGTGTAGGTGGTGGTTCCCTTCCCGTCGTTGACCGTGGCCACCCGGCCGGCCGCGTCATACGTGACGGTGGAGACGTTGCCGTCGGCGTCGGTTGTGGTGACCACCCTGCCGAGGTCGTCGTACGTGGTCCCCACCGTCACCCCACCGGCGCTGACAGCGGTTTCCAATCCGGTCGCCGGGTCATAGGTGTGTGTGGTGTCCGGTAAGGCCGAACTGCTCACCCCTGTCTCGGCGACGCTCGTCGTGATCGTGCGACCGGCCGCATCGACCGTGGTGGTGGCCGTCCGGACGCCACCTCCCGACGTGGCGACCGCCGTCGCGGTCTCTCCCCAGTAGCCGTAGGTCATCACTGTGGTCGGGACCGGTGTGCCGGACGGCTGTGCGACAGGTCCTGTCCGGCAGACCAGACCGGCCCAGTGCGGCTTGTCACCACAGGCACCGGCCGCCGGGTCGGCATCCGCGGTGTAGTAGACCGTCGCCGTCGTCCCGGCGTCGGTGCCGGCGGACGCCGGCATGCGCCGCTCCAACTCGCGTCCCGTCTCGTCGTAACGAGTCCGGTAGACGATGTCGCTGCCGCCGGGCATGACGGTGGTCTGGCTGGTGGGGAGTGCCAGCGTCCAACCTGAGGCATCTCCCGGTTCGAGCGGTTCGTACCCCGTCCGCACCGTCCGGACGTCCGCCGCGGCCACGGTGCCCGCGCCGTCGACCACCAGCGGTCCGGTGACCGTCGTGGTCAGCAGACCGGACGCCACCGCGTCCTCGGGCCTGCCTTCGTCGTAGACGTATTCAGTACGCAGCCTGGCGGCCACACGGACGTCGTCGGCGAGAGCGACCCGGTGGGTGGGCCCGTCGGTTCTCAGCGGGCTGCCGGTCTCGTCGTAGGTCGTGATCTCCGCGAGGAGGTCGGCGCGTTCCGCGCTGGAGGCGCGACCGGCGACATACGGATCCGTTCCGGTGGTGGGTGACAGAGCCTGGGCACGGTTGCCGGCCGACAGGTTCCACACGACGTTCCCGGACTCGTCGTAGCGGGACGCGGACACCTGCCAGCCTCCCGCCCCGTAGCCTGCCGTGTTGACGGCACGGCCGTTCACATCGAGGTACGTGATCGCCGCGTAGGTGTAGTCGGTGGCGTTCGGGGCGTAGGAGCCGTCGCCGGCCTTGCCCGGCACGTGGGTGGTCGGAAACATCGCGGTTCCGGTACGCGGCAGATCGCTGATCTGCCCCCATGTGGCTGTCTGCGCCGATGTCAAAGCCACCGGGCTGTCGATGGGCACACCATAGGAGATGGCCTGCGTCGGGTCGACCGCTCCGGCTTCGCGCTGTACGTCCGCCAGACGTCCACCGGAGTCGTAGTTCATCCTCCAGGGAGCGAGACCTGCGGGTGTCAGCTGGGAGAGCCGGCCCTCCGCCGTGTAGTAGTAGGTGGTCGTGAGGTTGACACGCGGATCACGCATCTGGCGCAGGTGGCCGGTCGAGTCGTAGCTGTAGGACGCCACGACCGTGGTCCGCATCGCCGAGACGGCGGGATCGTAGGCCGTGAACGAGATGCTCTTGACGAGTCCGGCGTAGTCACCCCAGCCGCTGGGGACGCCGGTGGCGGTGGTCGTCGTGGCGTAGGCGATGTCGAGTGCCTTGCATCCCGGCGCCGGGGCCGCGGAACAGTCGACTCCCTCGGGGACCGGTCCGAGCATACGGCTGACCCGGCCGGCCGGGTCGTACCTGTACGAGGAACTGGACGAGTCGCCGGGTTCGTCGATCTCGCCGACCCGCCACGCCCCGCCGGTCTGGGTGAAGACCGTTCTGACACCGTCGGTGTCCGTGTGCGTGAACTGGGTGGCGGAGTCCTTGGTGACTGTGGATCCGTCGACGGCATCCGACACTCCGGCGAAAGTGCCGTCAGGCTGCACCTGGTAGGTCCAGATGGCACCGTCCGCCCCGACGAAGAGAACGTAACCCTTTTCGGAGTGGTCCTCGAAGGTCAGCCCGGACACCATCGAGGTGGACGCGGGGAACGATGCCGTCCACCCGGGACCGAAGACTCCAGCGGTGTCCTGAGATGCGCTCGGCGGCGAGAGCGCCGTGTGATCTCGTGACACGTTCATGTCGAAGGCCGAGACATCGGTGGCGGAGACGGAATAGTCGCCGGTCAGCAGCGAGACAGTGCCTGGGCCGACCTCCTTGGCCGCGTAGGAATCACCGAACGCGGTGCGTTCCAGCGTGAACTCCACCTCGTCGGAGCACGCTTCTCCGCCTGCGTTGACGAAGCAGGCCCGCAGCCCGACGGGGCCGTCGCCGCGTCCCGCCGCGGCCATCGTGGCGGCCACGTCCCAGTACAGGGAGGCGAAGACCGCGCTTGTCCCTGTCGTGACGGTCGTGTACGGCCAGCCGGGGATCGGGGTGGCTGAGCCCGGTACGGTGACGTGCGCCGGAGGTATGGCCACCCAGGTCCCGCTCGCACCGACGTCGGCCTTGTACTCGTACCGGACGCCGGTGTGCCCCGGTGCGGCGCGGGACGCGACGGTGACGGCGGCCTGGGTACGATCGTCGGTCAGCGGCGCGGTGACTTCGCCGGCTCCCACGCCGAAGGTGTAGCTCGTCACCACGGAGGTACGCAGCGCCATGTCGCGGGTCTTGACCGACAGCGTGTGCCAGCCCTGGGCCGGGTCGAGTGTGATCGTCCTGGGGTCGCCGCCGCCGTCGTTGTCGTCCACCAGTGTCGGGGTGGAGACGTTGTCCAGGCCCCAGTAGTAACCCGCGCCGTCGGCGGACGTGGTGTCGACGGTGCACGTCACCGGGCCCGTGGCCTTGCCGGTCCACACGTTCGCCGGGTAGGCCGGGCACGAGATGGTGGGTGCGGCGGGGGCGACGGTGTCGACGGTGAAGTACCGGTACGTGGAGTAGTCACGGGAGTAGTCGGTGCCGTCGTACGCACGAGCGCGCCAACGGTAGCGGTAGCCGTTGACCAGCCGGCCCGACGGGACGGTCACCGTGCCGAGCTCACCCTGCAGGATCCCGCTGACGCTGCCGGACCAGACCGTACCGGTGCCCTGAGCGGGGTAGCCCGGGTCGTGTTCCACGGAGAAAGAGATGGTCTCGTTGTCCCATTCGCCGTCACCGACCATCCCGGTCAGCGTCGGCGTGACGGAGGTGACGAAGGTGCCGCCGTTGGTGCCGCCGACGCTGGGATCGACGCTCAGGTGGTGCGGGACGGTCGGGTAGGAGTTCCACTGGATGGCGAGCCGAGGGCCACCCGCCCCGGCGGTGTTCTCCGAGGAGCGGAACATCCGCCAGTTGGTGGCCTGGGTCTCGGACACCGCGCGGATCTGCAGGCCGTGATTCTCGGCCGGGTGGTCGGTCCAGTACTGGACGATGTCCTCGATCGACCACAACATGTCGTGCTCGGGGCAGCTCGAGTCGTAGCCGTACGCCTGGCTGGTGTTGTCCACCATGCCGGTCGTCGTGGAATTGGGCTGGTTCGACAACGTCAGCGTCGCGGACGACCAGGACGAGGTCACCCGCTTGACGCGGATGCCGAGACCGGAGGCCGGCCCGCCGCAGGCGTTCGACTTGTAGTTGGACAGGTACAGGTCGGCGTTGAGGATGTGCTTGTTGAGGAGGCCGCCGAGCTTGAAGTTGAGGTACGTCCGCGCGGTCTTCGCACCGGACCCGAAACGGCCGGCGTGCAACCAGGTCGCCGATGTCTGGGAGTTGGTGTAGTCGTCGGACACGAAAGTGTCGGTTTGCAGTGTCATCTGCATGTACGGGTCGATCGTCACCGGATAGGTCACGTCGGCCGCGTCGAGGAAGTCCATGGACGGCTTGAGCACCAGCAGCGTGCCGTTGCGGCCCTGCTCGATCGTGGAACCGACTTCCGCTCGCCTGCCCGCGTCCGGTGACTCCGCCGCGGCGGCGTCCCACATGTGCGGCGGAGGCGCCGCGGCGACCACCTCACCCTTGCCAGTACCGGCGTTGTCGGTCAGCCTCAGCCGGTTCTTCGAGTCCTTCGACAGGGACACGCCGGCCAGCTCGACCGGCAGGCGGATCTCCATGGGGGCCGTGGGTTTCCGCTTCAGCACCACATAGTGCACGAACCCGCGCGGCTGCGCCTGCACGACCAGGTCGGCGCCGGGAGCGATGTCCGTCCATGTCGCGGTGTTACCGGAGATCTGCGGCCTGCCGAGCGGCGTGAGCCAGGAGACTCCGAACCTGTGCCGGTCCTTGCCCGAGCCGGTGATGAGCTCTGCGAGCGGCCCCGTACCCCCCGCCGAGATCTCGACCTCCGCCCCGGCGGCCGGAGACCTCGGCTCCAGATGGCCGTCCCGCTCCACCAAGGTCGTGTCCACCGGCGTCCACACCCCGTCCCGCTTCACCCGTACGGGACCTGCGAAGATCTCGGTCCTGGCCGAGCCATCGGGCAGATAGACGGTCGTCGAGTCCTCCGTCCGGGCCGAGAGATCCTCGACGGGCGAGTTCTGTAAACGAGCGGTGAGCGCGGCCGACGTCGCATCGGGACGCTCGGTTATCGGAGCGGCCGGCACCTCCTTCGCAATTGTTGCGGGAGAAGCAGTTGACGGGGCAACGAGAGTGGACATCGCCATGAATACAGCGACCACGCCACCTATGATCTGTGTGCGCACGTACCGCCGCCTGACATGGGGAAACGTCATTATGACTCCGGCTGGTCGTCCTATTACGACATACGAGGCGGAGTGTACGGCCGGACGGCATATTTTCCGCACATTGGCAATGTGCCTGACGTACGCAAGGCGTGTCGTCCGGCCACTTCGTCCTTGCCAAAAATTCCGGCGATTGGTAAGATTCCCAAGAGTGCCGCACGGCTCAAATTACACCGCACGGGGGCTGTCGTGCTGTTCCATGTATTGGGTCCACTCGTGGTCGAGGACGCGGCAGGCAGGGACGTCGATATCGGTAGCGGCAAGCTCAGTCACCTGCTTGCATTGTTCTTGTTGAACGCCAACAGTCGCGTTTCTAAACACTGGATCATCGAGCACCTTTGGCGGCACAACGTGCCGAGATCCGCTACGAGCAATCTGAAGACCTACGTCACGACTCTGCGCCGACTGCAGGTCCCCATCGCCACACACAAGGATGGATACCTGCTCACGGTGGCCCCGAATGAGCTGGACGCAGACCTGTTCGAGCATTTTGCGGCGACAGGCCGCGAAGCGCTCGAAAGGCGAGATCTCTACAATGCGGCCGCCGCTCTGGAGAGCGCAACAGGTCTCTGGCGCGGTGATCCACTGCATGGCGTGGATCTGGATGTCGAACTCTCCTTATGGACGGAACGTCTACGCGAGGGCTTCCAGACGGTGACCGAAGACTTCTTCGAGGTGCGACTGGCCCTTGGACGCCATCGGGAGATAATCGGCCCTTTGAAGATATGGACCGTGAGACATCCCCTGCGCGAGCGAGCCCACGCACAACTCATGACCGCTCTTTATCGGGACGGACGGCAGGCCGAGGCTCTGGATGTTTATCAGAGCTTCCGCACCAACCTCGTGGCGCAGATCGGGCTGGAGCCGACACCCGTACTGAGGGATATGCAGCGGCGCATACTCCAAGAAGAGGACAGATTTCGTATCGACCCGGTCGTCCATATGCTCATGGAAAAGGCCAGGGTGGCTATTCTTCACACCGATTCCGCCGGCTCATATGATGCCGGCGCCTGGAGCTCCGTTCAGTAACCGAATCGGCACCCGCGTGATGATTCCACCGGTCGCGCGGTGGTAAGTAGCCGTGGCGGGGGCACTGCGGTCATGGCCGTGCCCCCGTGTCGCGGATGTTCAGAGAGCAGGGGCCGGTTCCAGGGTGTGGGTGGCGCGGTAGTGGCGGAGGTGTTCGGCGGTGAGGGATTCGGCGGTGGTCAGTAGGTCGGCGGGGGTGCCGGTGAAGATGATTTCTCCGCCCTGTTTGCCCCCGTCGGGGCCGAGGTCGATGATCCAGTCGGACTGCTGGATGACGTCGAGGTTGTGTTCTATGACTATTACGGTGTTGCCCTTGTCCACCAAGGTATTCAACAGGGTGAGCAGCGTGTCCACGTCGGACATGTGGAGGCCGGTGGTGGGTTCGTCGAGGACGTAGACGGTGCCGGTGGCGGTGAGCTGGGTCGCCAGTTTGATTCTTTGGCGTTCGCCGCCGGAGAGGGTGCTGAGGGGTTGGCCCAGGGTCAGGTAGTCGAGGCCCACCTCTATGAGGGAGCGGAGTTTGCGGCGTAGGGGGGCCTCGGTGAAGAAGGTGGTGGCTTCTTCCGCGGTCAGTTCGAGGACGTCGGCTATGGATTTGCCGCGGAGTTTGTGGGAGAGGACCTCGTCCTTGAATCTGCGGCCTTCGCAGGCGTCGCAGTGGGTGGTCACCGGGTCCATGTAGGCCAGTTCGGTGATGATGACGCCGCGGCCCTGGCATTCGGGGCAGGCGCCTTCGCTGTTGAAGCTGAACAGGGAGGCGGCGGTGCCGGTGGACTTGGCGAACAGGGTGCGGATGGGGTCCATCAGGCCGAGGTACGTCGCGGGGGTGGAGCGGGACGAGGCGGCTATCGCCGACTGGTCGACGTAGACGGTGCCTTCGTGGGTCTTGACGAAGACCTCGGCTATGAGGGTGCTTTTGCCGGAGCCGGCCACGCCGGTCACGGACGTCAGGACGCCGGTGGGGACGTCCACGGAGACGTTCTTGAGGTTGTGGAGGGTGGCGTCGCGGACGGGGAGGGTGCCGGTGGGGGTGCGGAAGGTGGTCTTGGTGCGGACGGCTCGGCGGAGGCCTTCGCCGGTGCGTGTGTCGGCGGTGCGGAGGCCTGCCACGGTGCCTTGGTAGACGATCTCGCCGCCGTTGGCGCCGGCTTTCGGGCCTACGTCCACGACGTGATCGGCTATGGCGATGACGTCGGGGTCGTGTTCGACCACCAGGACGGTGTTGCCCTGGTCGCGTAGCGCGCGCAGGAGGTCGTTGAGGCGGCCCACGTCGCGGGGGTGGAGGCCGACGCTGGGCTCGTCGAAGATGTACGTCATGCCGGTGAGGGTGCTGCCGAGGTGGCGGACCAGTTTGAGGCGCTGGCTCTCGCCGCCGGACAAAGTCGATGTCGCGCGGTCGAGGCTGAGGTAGCCGAGGCCGATGGCGGCGACGCGGTCCAGTGCGGTGCGTGCGGCGGTGGCCAGGGGGGTCGCGACCGGGTCGGTGATGGCGGCGAGGACGGCGATCAGATCGGTGATCTGCATGCTCGACCAGTCGGCGATGTTACGGCCGTCGATCTTCGTGGCGAGTGCCGTGGGGTTGAGGCGTGCGCCGTCGCAGGAGGTGCAGGGGCCCTCGGTGATGAATTTGGCGATGGCCTCGCGGGTGCGTTCGCTGACGGTGCTGAGGTCGCGTTTGACGCCGAGGCGGGTGAAGCGGTCGACCACGCCTTCGTAGTTGGTCTTGTAGGCGCCGCTCTTGGTCTTCAGTTCGACCTTGAAGCCGCTGCCGTGCAGGAACAACTGCCACTCGTCCGCGGTGTAGTCGGCGAGGCGCTTGTCGGGGTCGAGCTTGCCGGAGTTGCCGTACAGCTGCCAGTCGGGGGTGCCGACGCTGTAGTTGGGGAGGCGGATGGCGCCTTCGTTGAGCGACTTGGACTTGTCGAGCATCAGGTCGACGTCGGCGCGCACGCTCTGGCCGAGGCCGTCGCACTCGGGACACATGCCTCTGGGGTCGTTGAACGAGTACGTGGACACCAGGCCGTCGGTGGGTGAGCCGTACCGTGCGAACAGCGCGCGGATCATCGAGTAGATGTCGGTCATCGTGCCGACCGTGGAGCGCGCGTTGCCGCCGACGGGTTTCTGGTCCACGATGACCGGCGCGGTGAGGTTCTCGACGGCGTCGGCGCGGGGTCGTTCGTACTTCGGCAGCTGGTTGCGGATGAACGCGGGAAAGGTGCCGTTGAGCTGGCGCTGTGCCTCGACGGCGATGGTGTCGAAGACGATGGAGGACTTGCCTGACCCGGACACGCCGGTGAAGACGGTGATCTTGTTCTTGGGGAGGGTGAGGGAGACGTCCTTGAGGTTGTTCTCACGCGCACCGGTGATCCGGATGCCGTCGGTCTCTGGCGTGTCGGCGGTGGCGCTCATGGATGTCTCCTCCTCGGCGGGGGTGCGTACGCGAACGGGGACCGCGCTCAGCGCTGAGCGCGGTCCCCGTCAGCCTCACAGGCCCCGTGAGGGTGCCGCATCTTCGTGCGTGCGGTGTCCGAGGACGGTCGGGTCAGGCGGCGGGACGACTCGGCACCGCGGGTTCGGTCACCGGTGGGGTGACGACATTGCGGGGGGCCTTGCCGGCGTTGCGGAGCACCCGGAAGATCATGCCGGGGGCCATCAGCGCCTGCGGGGGATCGACCAGGCCGGCGACCCGCATGAAGGTGCGGGTGATGCGGCCGTCCTGGGTGGCGGCGGCCTGGAGTTTGGCCATGTAGGAGTTCATCATGCGGACCATGAAGGGCCGGGGGCCCTGGACCTCGGGGTAGGACAGGTCGCCGCCGGCGGAGATGCCCCAGGGGACCTCGATGACGGCCGCGATGTCCTTGAGGAACGCGCGCGGGTCGGGGTGATCGCCCTTGGCGAGGTGGGTGCGCAGGGTCAGGGACTCCAGCGCCGCCACCGTCATGCCCTGGCCGTACACGGGGTTGAAGCTGCACGCCGCGTCCCCCATGACCAGCAGGCGGTCGGGGAAGCGGTCGAGCTTCTCGTAGTGGCGGCGCACGCTCGCGGGGTACCGGAACGCCACCGGGTCGTCCAGCGGCTCGGCGTCCTTGATGACGTCGTAGACGTCCGGCACCGGCAGCGACCTGGCGAAGTCCATGAAGCCCTCGGGGGTCGCGGGTGCGCTGTCGCCGAGCACGCCGGTCATGGACACCGCGGACTTGCCGCCTTCGATGCGGGAGAAGAACGCGCCGCGGGGGTGCGACGGCGACGACACCGGGTTGATCGACAGGTCGCCGTTGAGGATGCTCTCGTCCGGCAGCCGGAAGACCTGCGTGGTGTACGTCAGGTTGATCTTGATCTGCTGCTCGGCGGGCCGCTCGTAGCCGAGTTCCTCCAGCCAGACCGGGGTGCGTGAGCCGCGTCCCGTGCAGTCCACGACGAGGTCGGCGTCCAGCACCTCCTCGGTGCTGCCGGCCTCGTGCCGCTGCACCCGCACGCCGGTGACCTTGTCGCCGCCGGGGGTGGCGACCAGGCCCACGATGTCGGTCTCCTCGACGAACCGCACGTTCGGCAGCGCCTCGACACCCTTGCGCACGTGCGCCTCGAGCACGGGACGGGCCGCCGACACGCAGGTCAGGCCGGTGGTGCCGGGCTTGAGCCGCACGCCGTTGAAGTACCAGCGCAGCTCGCCGAGGTCGCCCGTCGGCACGCCGGCGGCGACGGCGCCGGCGGTGAAGCCGGGGAAGAGCTCTTCGAGTATCTGCTGGCCGCGGGCCAGCAGGCCGTGCACGTGGCGGCCCTGGGGGACGCCGCGCCTGGCGGTGGTCACCCCGATGAGCTTGTCACGGTCGACGATCGTCACTTCGGCGTAGGCCTCGGACAGCACCCGCGCCGCCAGCAGACCCGCCATGCTCCCGCCCAGCACGACCGCGCGGTCGCCCACGAGGTTGCCCATGGCGGTCACCTCCCTTAAGTCCTGCGGACCAGGTCTCGGACACATGGTCCGGTCTGCGGATCCGCTGATTTCCACCACATCATCAGGAATCGTCAGGACGCGTGGCCGTGCCGCGCATCTCCTGGAGTGCTGATCAGAGCGAACGCGCGAAGGCGCGGATGTCGCCGACGAGCAGTTCGGGCTGCTCAAGTGCGGCGAAGTGGCCGCCGACCTCGAACTCGGTCCACCGGGTGAGGCTCGGCAGCGTCTGCTCGGCCCAGCGCTTGATCGGCCGGGTCGCGTCGGAGGGGAACACGGCCACCGCGGCCGGCATCTCCAGCGGCCAGGGGCCACCCCAGGTGCGCGCGAACGCCTCGTCGCCGTAGGAGGACTCGTAGTAGAGCTGCGCGGAGGAGCCCGCGGTGGCGGTGAACCAGTAGATCGAGACGTTGGTCAGGATCTCGTCGCGGTCCACGACCTCCTCGGGGGCCTTGTCGGCGGCGGTCCACTCGTAGAACTTCTCCACGATCCAGGCGAGCTGGCCGGCCGGGGAGTCGGTGAGCGCGTACGCGAGGGTCTGCGGCCGGGTGGACTGGATCTTCTGCCAGCCGGTGCCGTCCTGCGCGAAGTGGCCGCCGTGCATGAGGCGCTGCATGTCCGCGCCGTCCAGCTCGGCGATGGCCGCCTCACCCGGGGGGAAGGTGACGAGCATGTTGATGTGCACGCCTGCGACGTGCTCGGGGTCGGCGAGGCCGAGCTGCAGCGAGATCGGCTTGCCCCAGTCGCCGCCCTGCGCGATGTAGCGGTCGTACCCGAGGCGGCTCATCAGCGTGGCCCAGGCGCGTGCGACGCGGCCGACGTCCCAGCCGGGCTCGTCGGTGGGGCCGGAGAAGCCGTAGCCGGGGATGGACGGGATGACGACGTGGAACGCGTCGGCCGGGTCGCCGCCGTGCGCGCGGGGGTCGGTCAGCGGGCCGATGACCTTGGTGAACTCGGCGACGGAGCCCGGCCAGCCGTGGGTGATGATCAGCGGGGTGGCGTCGGGCTCGGGTGAGCGCACGTGCAGGAAGTGGATGTTCGCGCCGTCGATCTCGGTGAGGAACTGCGGGAAGGCGTTGAGTTTCTCCTCGACGGCACGCCAGTCGAACTCGGTGCGCCAATACTCGGCCAGTTCCTTGACGTATTCCACCGGAACGCCGCGCTGCCAGCCGAGGCCGGGGATCTCCCCAGGCCAGCGGGTGCCGGCGAGTCTCGCCTTGAGGTCGTCGATGTCGGCCTGCGGAATTTCAATACGGAAAGGACGCATTGTGCACCTGATCCTTTAGTGGTGGGTCCGCGCAATATCGTCGCTCCGCACACTCGGCCCACGCATCTCCGTAAATGCGATATTCCAGCCATCACCGGTTTACCGTGCCGGACATTCCGCGCCACCCTCCGTTCACCCACCGCGCCGGGCCTGCCTGAGCGGTACGGCCCGGCGCCGCCAAGCGACTCGCGAAGCAAGCCCGATATCGCATGAGATGCGGAGTTTAGGGGTGACCCCAGTACCCTCCAGAAATCTCGTCGCCCGCGACGAAGCGCTAGCATCATTCAAAATCGGCACGCGACCAGGGCATCCAGGCGTGGTGCGCATCCTTCGGCCACGCCGGGCGGCTTTTATCGCAGAATGCTTTGTGCCGCCATCGCGTTGTCGCCCGTCACCTCCCCGGACGAAAATTGTGAGTGTCCCATCACGGGAGGATCAACGCGATCGGTATCCGACGATCACGCCGCCGGCCTTCGCGGACCGGCGGCCTGCCATGACATCCAGCGCAGAGGACAGACAATGAGCGATCTCCAGCAGCAGGTGCAGACCGCCATCGACGAACTGGTCGCCTCCGGCGCCGAGCGCGGCCTACAGGTGGCCGTGTACAAGGACGGCGAGCTCGTGGTCGACGCGGTGGCCGGCCTGGCCGACGGGGAGACCGGACGCGCACTGACCAGCGGCACACCGATCTACAGCTCCTCGACGGGCAAGAGCCTCACCTCGGCCGTCGCGCACGTGCTCGCCGAGAAGGGTGTGCTGGACTACGACACCCCCATCGCCGAGGTGTGGCCGGAGTTCGCGGCGCACGGCAAGCAGGACGCCACCCTGCGCCAGGTGCTCGACTTCACGGTCGGCCTGCCGGCCGTGCCGCCGGACACCACGCCGGACGACCTGGTCGACTGGGACAAGATGACCACGGTGCTCGCCGAGAGCGAGCCGTGGTGGGAGCCGGGTTCCAAGGTCGGCTACCACCCGCAGACGTTCGGCTGGCTCGTCGGCGAGGTCGTGCGCCGCACCACCGGCAAGCCGATCTCGGCGGCGCTCGCCGAGCACGTCACCGGGCCGCTCGGCATCGACGGCGAGGTGTTCCTCGGTGTCCCCGCCGAGCGCCTCGACCAGGTGGCCAAGCTGGAGTCGGCCGGCCCGCCGATCGACTTCGACCAGCTCGAGGCCATGATGCCGGCGTTCTTCAAGATCGCCCCGCGTGCGGTGCAGCTCACCCCTGAGATGTGCAACCGGGCCGACTACCTGACCGCCGACATCCCGGCCGGCGGCACCGTCACGGCCCGCGGCGTCGCCAAGATCTACGCCGCGCTGCTCGGCCCGGTGGACGGCGTCCGGCTGATCTCCGCCGAGCGGCTGGAGAAGATCGCGCAGCCGTCGTCCCAGGGTGTGGACGAGATCTTCAGCTACCCCACGGCGTACGCGCTCGGCTACAACATGATGCGTCCGGTCGAGAACCCCCCGGCGGGCCCGATCATCGGGTGGCCCGGCGCCGGCGGCAGCCTCGCCGACGCCGACCTCGGCACCGGCACCGCGCTCGCCATCACCAAGGTCAGCTTCACCCCCGGCGACTACACCACCGTCGGCGTGATCTCCGACATCGTCACCAAGTCCCTGACCCCGGCCTGATCGCGGGCCGATCCGTTCCCCACGGCCGGCCGCCTGCCGGACCCGGACACCTCCGGGTCCGGCGGCGGCCTGCCGCTTTTCCAAGGAGCCCAGATGCGCAAGATCATCGCCGTCGTCTACGCGTCGCTCGACGGGGTCATCGAGAACCCCGAGTGGTCGATGCCGTACTTCAACGAGGAGGCCGGCGAGCGGGCCACCGCCACGCTGTTCGCCAGCGACGCGCTGCTGCTCGGCAAAGGCACCTACGAGGGTTTCGCCGAGGCGTGGCCCACCATGACCGACGAGGGCCCCGGCCCCGAGGGTTTCGCCGACCGGATGAACAGCATCCAGAAGTACGTCGTGTCGGCGACCATCGAGAAGGCCGAATGGGGCCCGGTGACGGTCATCAGGGACAACGTGATCGATGAGATCACCAAGCTGAAGGACCAGCCGGGCAAGGACATCCTGATCTACGGCGTCGGTCAGCTCGCGCACTCGCTGCTCGAGGCCGGGCTGCTGGACGAGCTGGAGATCTGGGTGCACCCGGTGCTGGTCGGCGTCACCACGCCGGGGAGCCAGATCGTCAGGGAGGGCAGCAAGGTCCTTCTGGAGCTGGCCGAGTCCACCACGTTCCGGTCCGGCATCGTGGTGCTGTCGTACCGTCCCGCCGCCGGCGAGTGACCCTCCCGCCGTCCCGGCCGGTCCGGCCGGCCGGGACGGCGGGATGCTCGGACGGAACGCACCGGCACGGAACGGCGCAGCGCGGGGGTCCCGGTCGTGCCGGGGGCCGGCCGTGCGGGGGCCGCCGTCTGTGCGGCGGCATCAGGCCGCGATCTCGATACGGGTGTGGTCGCCGACCACCAGGCAGTGCTGCGCGTCGCCGTACAGGGCCGGTACGACGGTCGCCGAGCGGCCGATCAGCGAGCCGAGCAGCCCCGACACACCGGAGATGGACGCGCCGTCCAGCACGATCGAGTCGGCCATGCGGGTGCCGCGCACCACGCAGGCGGGGCCGATGGACGTGCCGGGCCCGATGTGGCTGTCCTCGACCAGGGTCCCCGCGCCGATGATGGCCGGGCCGGTGACCCGGGACCGTACGATCCTGGCCCCCGGCCCGATCACGACGCTGCCCTCCACGACGCTGGCCGCGTCCACCGCGCCGGCCACCGAGGGACGCAGGCCCTCCAGCAGCCACCGGTTGCAGGCCAGCACGTCCTCGGCCCTGCCGGTGTCCTTCCAGTAGCCGGTGTACTCGCTGGCGCGCACGTCGGCGCCTTCGGTGAGCAGCCACTGCACCGCGTCGGTGATCTCCAGCTCGCCGCGCGCGCTCGGCCGGATGGCGGCCACCGCCTCGTGGATCGCCGGGGTGAAGAAGTACACGCCGAGCATGGCGAGGTCGCTGCGCGGGTGCCGCGGCTTCTCCACGAGCCGCCGCACCGCGCCGTCGCCGTCCAGTTCGACCACCCCGAAGTCACGCGGGTCGGGGACGCGGCGCACCACGACCTGCGCGGCGGGACGCGCGGCGCGGAAGTCGGCGGCGACGTCCGCGACACCGTCGGGGAGCATGTTGTCACCGAGGTACATCACGAAGTCGTCGTCGCCGAGGAACCCGCGGCCGAGCGCCACGCAGTGCGCGAGACCGAGCGGACGGTCCTGCGGGATGTAGGTGACCCTGGCGCCGAAACGCGAGCCGTCGCCGATGACCTCGATGATCTCGTGAGCCCGCTCCCCCACCACGACGCCGATCTCGGTCACCCCGAGGTCGGTGATGTTCTCGATGACGTACTCGAGCACGGGCTTTCCCGCGATCGGGATGAGCTGTTTCGGCATCGAGTAGCTGAACGGACGCAGGCGGGTGCCCGACCCGCCGGACAGGACCAGAGCCTTCATCAAACCGTCTCTTTCCGCGTGTCCGCAGAGGACCGGGTCTCAGCCCCGGTCCGCGGTCAGCTTCACCAGGTCCGGGATGATCTCGGCCGGGGTGGGCCGCGCCAGCCAGTCGTCGCGCAGGCTCGCGGCGCCGTCCCGGTAGGAGGGGTCCTCGACCATCTTGACGATCTGGGTGCGGATCTCGTCCACCGACTGGGTCTGGTGGTTGAGCCGCATGCCGGCGCCGTGGTCGGTGACGTACCGGGCCGCGATCGGCGAGAGGATGTGCCGCTCGGGGAGCTTGAACTCCGCCTGCTCGCCGTCGCTCTCCAGGCTGTTGCTCTGCCGCTCGTCGGTGTCGGTGACGAGCTGCGGCAGGCCGTTGGCGAGCGAGGCCCAGAAGGTGCCGCTCGATCCGTGGTTGATGCTCACGGCGCAGGTCGGCAGGAGCTGCGACAGCGGCACGTAGTCGACGGTGCGCACGTTGGACGGGACGGCGCCGATGCCCTGGAGCTGGTCGCCGTTCAGGGTCGCGATCATCTCGACGTCCAGGCCGTCGACCGCCTCGAAGATCTTCGGGGTGCGCCACTCGCCTTTCATGTACATGCGGGTGGACACGCCGAGGGACAGCGCGACGCGCGGCCGCTCCGGCTTGGCGTACAGCCACGCGGGCTTGACGCCGCCGCCGTTGTAGTTGATCCAGCGCACCGGCACCGCGGTGATGCCGGTGGACAGCCGCATCTCCTCCGGCATCGGGTCCAGGGAGAACTGGCCGAAGACCAGCTCGTCGTCCACCGCGACGCCGTAGCGGTCCGCCAGGGGACGCAGCACCTCGACCAGGGGGTTCGCCTCCGGCGCGCCGCCGCGTGCGCGGTGCGCGGCGAACCGCTCCCCCACCCAGCCGCTGTAGTCGGGGGCCATCAGCATGCGGCCGTGCGCGGCGCCGCAGGCCTTGGCCGCGACGGCGCCGGCGGGGAACCACGGGTCCCACAGCACGAGGTCCGGCTGCCACGCCTTGGCGAACTCGACCAGCTCGATGTTGCTGGTGCTCGGCTCCGGCGGCAGGTGGAAGCGCACGCCGAACAGCAGGAAGTTGGCGTAGACGTCCCAGTTGTCGCGCACGTCGTCGGTGACGCCGAGCGCGGCGGCCTGGCGGTCCATCTCGGCGTGGTCGATCACCAGGTCGGGCCGTGCCCAGTCCTGCGCCGACTGCGGGGCCTGAGCACCCTGGGTGACCACGGCGGTGAGCCCTGCGGCGACGACCTGCTCGGTCGCGCCGTCGGGGCCCGCGACGCACACCTCGTGTCCGGCGTTCTGCAGCGCCTGAGCGTACGGGATGATCGGATACAGATGGCACATATGTGGCCAGACGGTGATCATGACACGCATTGCTGTCTCCTAGCTACGACTTGCCGTGACGAGTCCGAGGCGCACGCGGCGCCGGCCGGGACCTACGGGGGCGGCGGCCCCGGCCGGCACGCGTCATCCGCGCGCCTCCACGAATTCCTTGATCGAGGAGACGACGTAGTCGATCATCTCGTCGGTGAGCCCGGGGTAGACACCGACGTGGAAGGTCTGCGTCATGATGATGTCGGTGTTGGTCAGCTCACCCACCACACGGTGCGGCACGTCGGTGTAGGCCGGGTGGCGCAGCAGGTTGCCGCCGAACAGCCGCCGGGTGCCGATCTTGCGGTTCTCCAGGAAGTCGATCAGCTCGGCGGCGGCGAACGGCGCGGACGGCTCGACGGTGATGACGAAGCCGTACCAGCTCGGGTCGCTGCGCGGCGTGGCCTCCGGCATGATCAGGTGCGGCACGGCGTCCAGGCCCTCGCGCAGCCGGCGCCAGTTGCGCCGCCGCGTCGCGCAGAAGTCGTCCACCTTGTTGAGCTGGCTCAGGCCGAGCGCGGCCTGCAGCTCGGTGGCCTTCAGGTTGTACCCGACGTGCGAGTAGATGTACTTGTGGTCGTAGCCCTCCGGCAGCGACCCCATCTGGTAGCTGAAGCGCTTGAGACACGTGTTGCTCTCGCCGGGCTCGCACCAGCAGTCCCGGCCCCAGTCGCGCAGCGACTCCACGATGCGCGCGAGCACCACGTTGGACGTCAGGACGCAGCCGCCCTCACCCATCGTCATGTGGTGCGCCGGGTAGAAGCTCACCGTGGCGAGGTCGCCGAACGTGCCGGTGGGCTCGCCGTCGTAGAACGAGCCGACGGCGTCGCAGTTGTCCTCGATGAGGAACAGCTCGTGCTCGGTGGCCAGCGCGGCCATGTCCGCGACGTCGAACGGGTTGCCGACCGTGTGCGCGATCATGATCGCCTTGGTCTTGGGGCCGATGGCCGCCGCCACCATGTCCACCGTCGGGTTGTAGGTGCCGAGCTCGACGTCCACGAACACCGGGACCAGGCCGTTCTGCAGGATCGGGTTGACCGTGGTCGGGAACGCCGCCGCGACCGTGATCACCTCGTCGCCGGGACGCAGCCGCATGTCCTGCAGGCGGTGCGAGGTGAGCGCCGAGACCGCCAGCAGGTTCGCCGACGAGCCGGACGTGGTCAGCAGGGCCTTGCGGCGCTTCATCTTGCGCGCGAACACCGACTCGAACTTGCGTGCGCGCGTGCCGGCCGCCACCCGCAGTTCGAGTGCCGCCTCGACCAGCGCGACACGGTCCTCGACGTCGTGCACCGCGCCGGTCGGCCAGATCTCGCTGACCCCCGGCACGAACCCCTCGTCGGTCAAGGTGTCCTGGTGGTACTTGCGGACCTCGTCCAGGATCAGTGCCTTGTGGTCATTCATCTCCGGTCCTTTACTCATCGGGTCTGCGGTGCTCGGCGGTCGTGACGGAGAAAGAAATAAAAGGTGCACGGACCGCGGCATCGTCGTCGGAGCCCGAGGCGCGGCGTCGCGAGGAACATTCAGGAGAACGCCGCGGCGACAGCCCCGCGGCGCATGACTACAGGATCATTCTCGGGGGACCGCCGCGCATCTCCTGGAGTGCGGTTCGCATTGTCATCCGCGCGGTATTCCTGCCTCGCATTTCAGGAGATGCGCTGCGTAACGGCAGCGAATGACTATGTGCTCGTGCAGGGACGACCCCGGGGCGGTCCATGCCCGCATGAGATAAACGGCGCCGCGCCCCGATCGCAAGTGATCGCGTCTCAATAGTCCCGACGGGAGCGTACATGCGTTTTCTACCTGAGCACCAGAATTTTAAGGTGGCCATTGTCGGACTCGGTTATGTCGGTTCGTGCTTCGCGGCGATGCTCGCGGACCGCGGATGCGACGTCGTCGGGGTCGACAACGACGACCGGCTCATCGACGAGCTCGGCGCGGGCCACTGCCGGTACCAGGAGGAGGGCCTCGCCGACCTCCTCTTCTCCGGTCTGGCGGCCGGACGGCTGCGGGTGACCACCGACTACGCCGCGATACGCGAGGCCGACGTCGTGCTGATCGCGGTCGGCACGCCGGTGCGCGCCGACGGATCCCTGGTGGACGACCAGCTCAGCGGCGCGTGCGCCGAGGTGGGCCGCCACCTGCGTGCCGGTCACCTGGTGATGGTGAAGAGCACCGTGCCGCCGGGGGCGACCCGCACGCTGGTACGGCCGCTGCTGGAGCGTGGCGGGCTGACGGCCGGCGCGGACTTCGGGCTGGCGTTCACGCCGGAACGGTTCGCCGAAGGCACCGCGCTGCGTGAGCTGCGCCGGCTGCCGATCGTGGTCGGCGGCCTGGACGCGGCGAGCACCGACGCCGCCGCGGAGTTCTGGCGCACGACGTTCGAGGTCGAGGTGTTCCCGCTGGGGTCGCCGGAGTCCGCCGAGATCGTCAAGCTGGCCGACAACTGGTGGATCGACCTGAACATCGCGCTCGCCAACGAGCTGGCCAAGTTCTGCGCGCTGTTCGGCGTGGACGTGCTGGACGTCATCAAGGCGGCCAACACGGTGCCGAAGGGCCAGGGCAACGTCAACATCCTGCTGCCGAGCGTCGGCGTCGGCGGGTCGTGCCTGGTGAAGGACCCCTGGATGGTGTGGCGTGCCGCGCGCGAGCGGGGCCTTGAGATCCTCACCGCGCCGATCGGCCGCGAGGTCAACGCCGGCATGCCGGAGTACACCGCGCAGATCATCATCGACGAGCTGGTGCGGCTCGGCAAGCGGCCGGCCGCCTCGACGGTCGCGGTGCTCGGCCTCGCGTTCAAGAACGACACCGGCGACCTGCGTGCCACGCCGGTGGAAGGCGCGGTGACCGCGCTGAAGAAGGCCGGTCTGCAGGTCCGGGTGTACGACCCGCTGGTGGACCCGGTGCAGGCCGAGGAACTGGTGGACATCAAGCCCGCCGCGACGCTGCGTGAGGCCGTGCAGGACGCCGACTGCGTGGCGATGATGACGCTGCACAAGGAGTTCACCGGCATCGACTTCGCCGAGCTGCCGGTCGCGACGTCGTGCCTGGTGCTGGACGGCCGCGCGTACTTCTCGCAGGAGAAGATCACGTCGCTGCGGCGGCTCGGCTACGTGTACCGGGGGGTCGGCCGGTGAGCGGCGCGCGCGCCGTCGTGACCGGCGGCTCGGGGTTCATCGGCGGCCACCTGGTGGCCCGGCTGCTCGCCAGGGGCGACGAGGTGACGGTGTTCGACAGCGGGCCGCCGCCGGCGAACCACCCGTCCAGCGGCACCCGGTACGTCCAGGGGGACATCCGCGACCCGGCTCAGCTCGGCGCGGCGATCACCTCCGATGTGGACGTCGTGTACCACCTGGCGGCGGTCGTCGGGGTCGACCAGTACCTGGCGCGGCCGCTGGACGTCATCGACATCAACTTCTCCGGCACCCGCAACGTGCTGGACCTCGCCACGCGGGCCGGGGCACGGGTCGTGGTGGCGAGCACCAGCGAGGTGTTCGGCAAGAACCCCGTCGTGCCGTGGCCCGAGGACGGCGACCGGGTGCTCGGGCCGACGTCGGTGGACCGGTGGACGTACTCGTCGGCCAAGGCGCTCGCCGAGCACCTGACGTTCGCGTTCGGCCGTCAGCACGGCCTGGCCGCCACCATCGTGCGGTACTTCAACGCGTACGGCCCCGGCCAGCGGCCCGCGTACATCGTGAGCCGCAATGTGCACCGCGCGCTGAACGGCCTGCCGGTCGTGACCTACGACCAGGGCCGCCAGACGCGGTGCTTCACGTTCGTCGGCGACGCCGTCGAGGGGACGCTGCTGGCCGCGGCCCACCCCGGCGCGGTCGGCGAGTCGTTCAACCTCGGCACGATGGTGGAGACGACGATCGCCGACTGCATCGACCTGATCGCCAAGCTCACCGGGGCCGACGCGCCGGCCATCGCGGTGGACACCGGTGAGCGGCTCGGCAGCGCGTACGAGGACCTGGCGCGCCGTGTCCCCGACAACGCCAAGGCCCGTGCGGTCCTCGGCTGGGAACCGCGCACCACCTTGCAGGACGGGCTCACCGCGACCATCGCGTGGGCCAGGCAGAACCCGTGGTGGCTGGCGCTGCCGGACAGCGGCGCCGTCTGACCTCATAGAACCGGCGCCGGCCGGGGTGCTTTCGCCCCGGCCGGCGCCGGTCGCCGTTCGTCAGGCGGGGACGGCGGCCGACGGGTCCTCGACCCGGTGCCGGGGGGCCGGCGGGGTCTTCTTGGACCGGCTCCAGTGCTTCATCGCGGGCTGCTCGACCAGCTTGTACAGCAGCCAGCCCGCCACGACGTTGAGGAGGGTGAGGCCGATGACGAGCAGCGTGCCGCCGAGGACGCCGTAGGACGCTCCGGGGAACAGCGTCGGCACGAGCCAGAACAGCACGAGCGCCTGCGTCATGTAGAAACCGAACGACACGTTGCCGAGCCACACCATCGGCTTGGTGCCGAGGACGGTGAGCCTGCCGCGCAGGTTCGCCGTGGCGAAGGCGCCGATGGCGAGCGCGAACGGCGCCGCGGTGACCAGGGTCTGGTTCCACGGCGACGGCACCATCAGCGTGGCGGCGTACGCGACGACCACCAGCAGCGCCGCCGGGACGAGGCCGAAGCGCGGGAAACGGCCCTGGATGACGATGCGCGCGACGACCATGCCGAGGACGAACTCCAGCAGCCGCACCGGCGGGAACATGTAGATGAACCAGAACTGCGGCAGCGCCAGCGCCTCACCGGGGAAACGCGGCTCCGACGGCAGCAGGGTGAGGGTGGCGACACAGGTGAGCGCCATGGCCCCCACGGTGAGGACGGCCCACAGCCACAGCCGGTTGTCGGCGATCTTGCGGATCGGGATGATCAGCAGCGGGAACAGCAGGTAGAACAGGATCTCCGAGCACAGCGACCAGGCCGGCATGTTGGCGCCGCCCCAGTAGTTGGGGTCCGAGCTCCACGCGTTCACGAGGAACAGGTTCGGCAGGCCCCACGCGGGGGTGAACGCGGCGGCGAACAGCAGCATCGACAGGCCCCACGTCACGACGTGGTTCGGCATGATCTTCACAAGGCGGCGGCGCACGTAGGCGCCGGTCCGCTGCCCCGGCCGCCACGACCACGTGATCACGAAGCCGCTGAGGATGAAGAAGAACGACACGCCGATGGACGCGCCGGGTGAGAAGAACCAGTACAGGCCCTGTGTGACCCCCGGGTCGGCGAACGGCGTCGTCGGGTTCTGGTTCCCGGGGCTCAGCGGGAACACGGCGTGGCACAGGAACACCAGGAGGGCCGCGATGATACGCATTCCCGTCAGCGCGGGGAGATCTCGCCGGTGTTCGTTCAAAGGGGGGCTCTGCGGTGAACTCGTTATCGCGGACAAGGTGGTGCCCTCTTTCCTAGACGGTCCTGGCCGGATATTCGCGAAAAGAACTATCTAGGCGTAAGATTCGCGCCGCGCCACGTGGCGCCGCATCTCCCCACGTGCTGAACCACAGGAACGACCCCATGGAAATGCGGCCGGTAAGGCACCGGCCGCATGCGATCGGGGGTCGGTCAGATGATGTGCACGTCGGGGACGTAGAGGATCCAGCGTCCACCGCGGGCCTGGAACACCGTCTCCTTCGCCATGATCTCCTCGGCGTGGTTCCACGCGAACAGCACCGCGTAGTCCGGATCGGCCTCACCGAACCGCTCGGGGGCCACGACGGGGATGTGCGAACCCGCCACCAGCCGGCCCTGCTTGGCGGAGGTGTTGTCCACGATGAACGGAATCAGGTCCGGGCCGATGCCGCAGTAGTTGGTCACCGTCGCCGCCTTGGCCGGCGCGCCGTACCCGACGACCGTGCGGCCTTCCTCGCGCAGCTTCACCAGCAGCGACTTCAGGTCGTGGCGGATCTTCTCCATCGAGGCGCTGAGCCGCTGCAACGCGGCGTGCTCCCCGAGGCCGCGCTCACGCTCCTGCTCGAGGAACTCCGCGACCGCCGGAGCGGGGGTGCGCATGCCGGGCCGGCCGAGGGTGTAGCGCATGGTGCCGCCGTGCAGCGCGAGCGGCTCGGCGTTCACCAGCTCGAGCCCGTACAGCTCGGCCATGGCCTTCACCGAGCGCACCGCCAGGTAGAACGTGTGCTCGTCGTAGATCATGTCGAACGCCGTCTTGCCGACGACGGTGCCGAAGTAGGGCTCCTCGAACACGAAGACGCCGTTCGGCGCGAGCAGCAGCTCCACGCCGCGCGTCACCGAGGCCAGGTGCGCGATGTGCGCGATGCAGTTGGCGCCGAAAACCACGTCCGCCGGGCCGTGCTCCTCAAGGATCTTGGCGGCGGTCGTCTCGTCGAAGAACTCCGGCAGCACCCGCACACCCTTGGCCCGCGACATCTCCGCGACCTCGGCCGACGGCTCGATGCCGAGGTGGCGCACGCCGGCCGCCGCGATGGTCGCGAGCATGACGCCGTCGTTGCTGCCGATCTCCGCGATGAACGGGTCGGGTCCCGTGAGCTCGTGCTCAAGGAAATAGCGCGCGTTCTGCTCGAAGTGCTTGCGGTGAACGGCGGAACCAGACGCGTGATAAGGGTACGAGTCGTGGTACCTGATCTCCTGCGGCACGTCCTCCATCAGCTGGGTCATCGTGCAGGAATCGCACATGCCGACGGCGAGCCGGAAGAAGAACTCGTTCTCGATGTCCCGCGGCAGAAGGAAACCGTTACCGCGGGGCTGCCGCCCGAGGTCGATCGATTCCTTGACGACGCCGCCGCAAATCCTACAGGGGCTCTCCATGCGCTCAGATTAGCCACGGGAGCTGCGGTGTTCTTCTCCAGAAATGCCGTGCGGCGGCCGGTCAGCACTCTTGAAGATGCGGCGCTCACGGGCCGCGCGGGACGCTCGCCGCATGGCGGGAACTGCGCGCGCCTGCCCCCACATGCCCCCAGTGAGGAGTCACCGATGACCACGGAAGCACCCGCACGGGACACCAACGTCTACGGGTCGGAGGTGAGCGAGGTCTACGACCTCGTCTACCAGCGGCGTGGCAAGGACTACGAGCAGGAGGCCCGCGAGGTCGTCACGCTGGTGCGGTCGCGCAAGGCGGACGCCGACTCGCTGCTGGACGTGGCCTGCGGCACCGGGGAGCACCTGCGGTCCCTGCGCCACATCTTCTCGCACGTCGAAGGCGTGGAGCTGTCCGACACCATGCGTGAGGCCGCGCGTGCCAAGCTTCCCGGCGTCGCCGTGCACCCCGGCGACATACGCGACTTCGACCTCGGCCGCACCTTCGACGCGGTGACCAGTCTGTACAGCACGGTCGGCTACATGGCGTCCACCTCCGAGCTGGACTCCGCGGTGGCCAGCATGGCGCGGCACGTCTCCCCCGGCGGGGTGCTCATCGTCGAGCCGTGGTACTTCCCCGAGCGGTTCACCGACGGCCACATCGGCAGCGACCTGGTGCGTGACGACGTGCGCACGGTGACCCGGGTGGCGCGTTCGGTGCGCCACGGCGACGCGGTCCGGCAGGAGGCGCACTACATCGTGGCCGACGCCGACGGCATCAGGCACTTCGAGCACGTGCAGGTCTTCACCCTGTTCACGCCGCAGCAGTACGTCGCCGCCTTCGAGCGCGCCGGATGCAGCGCCGACTACGTGCAGCGGGACGACATCCTCGCCGGCCGCGGGTTGTTCGTCGGCGTCAAGTCCCGATGATCCCGCTGTTCAGGGTCGCGGTCGACCAGGGGGCCGGCCCCCTGGTGGCGGAGGCGCTGCGCACCGGTGTGCTCGGGCACGGCCCGCGCGGTGAGGAGTTCGAGCAGGCGCTGCGCGACCGGCTCGGCGTGCCGTACCTCACGACGCTCAACAACGGCACCTCGGCCCTGCATCTCGCGCTGCGCCTCGCCGCGGGCCACGGCGACGGCGGCGGCGACGGCGGCGGCGGCGAGGTGCTGACGACGCCGTACACCTTCGAGGCGACCAACTGGGCCATCCTCGCCAACGGGATGCGGATCCGGTGGGTGGACGTCGACCCCGGCACCCTCACCATGGACATGGACGACCTGGCCAGGAAGATCACGCCGCGGACCCGGGCCGTCATGGTGGTGCACTGGGCCGGCCACCCGGTGGACCTGGACCGGCTGGCGTCCGTGCTGGACGACGCCGAGGCGGCGCACGGGTTCCGGCCCGCGGTGATCGAGGACTGCGCGCAGGCGTGGGGCTCGGTGTACCAAGGCGTGCCGGTCGGCGCGCACGGCAACCTGTGCGCGTTCAGCTTCCACGCCACCAAGCACCTGGCGTGCGGCACCGGCGGCATGCTGGTGACCCCCGACGAGGAGAGCCACCGGCGCGCGCTGCGGCTGCGGTTCTTCGGCATCGACCGCAAGGCCGACCGGGTCAACGGCGACTACGACGTGCCGGAGTGGGGGTACAACTTCTACCTCGGCGAGCTCGGCGCGGCCGTCGGCCTGGCCAACCTGTCGTCGGTGGACGCGCGGGTGGACATCCACCGGCGCAACGCCGAGTACTACGACACGGCGCTCGCCGGTGTCGCCGGGGTCGAGCTCACCACGCGTGAGAAGGGCCGCGACTCGTCGTTCTGGCTGTACCCGGTGAAGGTCGACGACCGCGCGGCGTTCATCCGCAGGCTGGCGGCGGCGGGGATCACCGCGAGCGCGGTGGTGCGGCGCAACGACACCCACACGGCGGTGCGCGACGTGTACGACCCTGAGCTGCCGGGCCTTGAGTCGGTGCACGACCGGGTGGTGCACATCCCGGTCGGGTGGTGGGTGTCGGAGTGGGACTGCGAGCACATCGCCGAGACGATCCGCTCGGGGTGGTGAAAGGGGTCAGGCCGGGACCGTGGCCGGGGACGGCAGGCCGAGTGCCTGCCACACCGGCGGGTCGAGCAGGGTCGCGGCGCGCAGGTCGGCGTCCAGGGTCACGTCCGGGTGGGACGGCACGCCGATGACGTACATCCCGGCCACACGGGCCGCGGCGACGCCGTTGGCCGAGTCCTCGACGGCGACGGCCCTGCGGGGGTGCACGCCGAGCGCGCCGCAGGCCCGCAGGTACGGCACCGGGGACGGCTTCGGCGCGCCGGCGCTGACGCAGTCCACCACCACGTCGAACGCGGCACGCAGGCCGATGCCGTCGAGGTATCCGGCCACGATCTCGGCCGGGGTGTTGGTCGCCACCGCGAGCGGCCGGGTGCCGTGCAGCGCGGTGACCAGCTCGACCGCGCCGGGAAGCGCCGCGACGCCGGAACCGATGCCGCCGCACACCAGCTCGTACACCGTGCGGGCCAGCGTCTCCGGCGGCTCCGGGTGGCCGAGCAGGACGGCCAGCGCGTGTCCGAGCTCGCGCAGCTGCAGGCCGACGAGGCGGGTGCGGGCTCTCGGGTCGAGCGGCACCCCGTAGTGGTCGAACAGCTGCCGGTACGCGCTGTCCCACGAGGTCTCGGTGTCCACGAGCGTGCCGTCGCAGTCGAACACGACCGCGTCGTGCGGGACGGGCCCCGCTGGTCCGGTCATGCGGCCCAGCCTCACACCGGGCTCGTCCGGCCGCATCTTCACGAATGCGGCTTACGCCACCCCTATGCACCACCCCTATACCGCGACCCCAGTCCGTCCCCCGGCATATCACCGGCCTCATTCCCAACCAGGACGGGCCGTCCTATCGTCGGAGACGGACGGGGTTCGTCTCCGCGCACCTTGGGAGATGACCCGCCGGGTTACCCGTTGATAGGACAGAATTCAGCGTTCCCATGCCGGTTAATCATGTCGCGGCGGAATTCGAAGTCAAGAACGGCCCGCGGACACAAGGGAAGGACGTTCGATGGATGCCAATGCCGTAGCCGGGTCCGGTACGCGGGCCGGGCGGCGGGAGTGGATCGGCCTGGCCGTTCTGGCCCTGCCGACGCTGCTGCTCGCGCTGGACTCCAGCGTGCTCTACCTCGCGCTGCCCCGGCTGAGCACCGACCTCGGCGCCAGCCACGTCCAGCAACTGTGGATCACCGACATCTACGGCTTCCTCATCGCGGGCTTCCTCGTCTCGGCGGGAACCCTCGGCGACCGCATCGGCCGGCGCAAGCTGCTGATGATCGGCGGCGCCGCGTTCGCCGCCGCGTCGGTGCTGGCCGCGTACTCGACCAGCCCCGAGATGCTGATCGCCACCCGCGCGCTCATGGGGATCACCGGCGCGTCGCTGATGCCGTCCACGCTGGCGCTGATCAGCAACATGTTCACCGACCCCAAGCAGATGGGGACCGCCATCGCGGTGTGGATGAGCTGCTTCATGGGTGGCATGGCCATCGGGCCCGTGGTCGGCGGCGTGCTGCTGGAGAACTTCTGGTGGGGCTCGGTGTTCCTGCTGAGCGTGCCGGTGATGGCGCTGCTGCTCATCGCGGGGCCGAAGCTGCTCCCCGAGTACCGCGACCCCGGCGCCGGCAAGCTGGACCTGGTCAGCGTGGGGTTGTCCCTCGGCACGATCCTGCCGCTCATCTACGGCCTCAAGGAGCTCGCCAAGAACGGCTTCGAGGCGGTGCCGATCGCGGCCATCGTGGTCGGCGTGATCGTCGGTGTGGCGTTCGTGCGGCGGCAGCGCGCGCTGCCGAACCCGCTGCTCGACCTGCGGCTGTTCAGCAACCGCGCCTTCACCGCGGCCCTGGCGATCATGGTCGGCGGCGGCCTGATGAGCGGCAGCTACCTGCTGGTCAACCTCTACCTGCAGACCGTCGAGGGCCTGTCCCCGCTGAACGCCGGCCTGCTGCTCGTGCCGCAGACGATCGTGACCGTGGTCAGCCTGATGATGGCGCCGGCCATCGCGCGCAAGGTCCCCCCGGCGTACGCCATCGCCGGCGGCCTCACGCTCTCGGCCATCGGTTACGTCCTGATCAGCCAGGTCGCGACCGCGTCCGGCCTGCCGCTGCTGCTCACCGGCCTGTACGTCGCGGCGTTCGGCGCCGGCCCCATGGCGGGCCTCGGCACCGGGCTGATCATGGGGTCCGCGCCGCCGGAGAAGGCCGGGTCGGCGGCGGCGATGTCGGAGACCGGTGGCGAGCTCGGCATCGCGCTCGGCATCGCGACCCTCGGCAGCGTCGGCACCGCCGTGTACCAGGGCACGCTCAGCGTTCCCGCCGGCACGCCGGCCGCGGCGGCCGAAGGCGCCACCGAGAGCATCGCGGGTGCGCTCGGCGCGGCGGCGGACCTGTCCGGCCAGGCCGGGGCCGCGTTGCTGGCCGCGGCGCGTGAGGCGTTCACCACGGCCATGAACACCGCGGCCGGGGTCAGCGCGCTGATCGCCGTGACGCTCGCCACGATCGCCGTGATCGCGCTGCGGCACGTCGCGCCGACCGGTGACCACGGCGGCGGCGAGACCGGTGAGTCCGGCGAGGCCCCCGTGGAGGAGATCGTGGAGACCCCGGCCGGGGAGACCGCCAAGGTCACCTGACCGCTGCTTTCACAAAAGGCGCCGGATCTCACGTCCGGCGCCTTTTCTCATTCGCGGCGGCGTCTTCCAACGTGCGGGATGTGACCAGGGTGCCCCTATCTTCATATACGGACCTGTGAGTGCGGCCTTAAAATCGAAGCACGAAACCTCGGATGCCTGCGAATCAATCACCGGGTATTTCTCCCTGCCATTTTCGAAGGACATCCCTTGAGGTTTCATTCCCAGCGACGAGATCCCGGGAGACTTCCGATGGAACAAGGCTGCCCCGTCCGCCTCGACACCACTGGCCGCGACATCCACGCCGAGGCCGACAAGCTGCGCGCCATGGGACCGGCGACCCCGGTCGAGCTGCCAGGCGGCGTCCTCGCCTGGTCGGTGAACCGGCACGACGTGATCAGGGACCTGCTCACCGACCCCCGGGTCACCAAGAGCGCGCGCAACCACTGGCCGAAGTTCATCAACGGCGAGATCCCGCCGGACTGGGAGATGATCAGCTGGATCGCCATGGACAACATGGTGACCGCGTACGGCAAGGAGCACGTCCGCCTGCGCAAGCTGGTCGGCAAGGCCTTCACCCGCCGCCGCACCGAGGCCATCCGGCCCCGCGTGGTGGAGCTGACCAACCACCTCCTCGACGCGCTGGAGGCCGTACCCCCCGGTGAGCCGGTGGACCTGCGTGAGCGGTTCGCCTATCCCCTGCCGGCGCTCATCGTCGCCGAGCTGATCGGCATGTCGGAGGAGGCGCTCGCCAAGACCGCGAAGGTCATCGAGATGATGATCGACACGACGGTCAGCCCCGAGCAGGCCGCGGCGATCCTCGGCGGCTGGCGGGACGCCATGGCCGACCTCATCGCGGACAAGCGCGCCAACCCCGCCGAGGACATCACCACCGACCTCATCGCGGCCCGTGAGGAGGACGGCTCCCGCCTCACCGAGGCCGAGCTGACCGACACCATCTTCGCCATCCTCGGCGCCGGCTCCGAGACCACGATCAACTTCTTCGACAACGCCATCACGGCGCTGCTCACCCACCCCGATCAGCTCGAACTGGTGAAGTCCGGCCAGGTCTCCTGGGACGACGTCATCGACGAGACCCTGCGTGTGCAGTCCCCGCTGGCGCAGCTCCCCCTGCGGTACGCCGTGGAGGACATCCACCTGGACGGCGTCACCATCCCCAAGGGCGACCCCATCCTGATCAACTACAGCGCCGTCGGCCGTGACCCCTCGCTGCACGGCGAGACCGCCGGCGAGTTCGACATCACCCGTGCCGACAAGGAGCACCTGTCCTTCGGCCACGGCCCCCACTACTGCCTCGGCGCCGGCATCGCGCGCATGGTCGCCGCCATCGGCCTCGGCACCCTCTTCGAGCGCTACCCCGACCTCTCCCTGGCCGTCGAGGAGAGCGACCTCCAGCCGCTCCCCACCTTCATCATGAACGGCCACCGCACCCTCCCCGTCTACCTGAGGGCCGCCGTCCCGGCCGCCGCCTCCGCCTGACCCCCGAGGCGTCCCCGGCGCGGCAAGCGCCGCCACCCCCGTCGTACCCCTGGTACGGCGGGGGTTCTCGCGTCTTGGGGGCCGCGGAGCGATGTAAAGCTTTCTAGACATCAGGTAAAGCATTCGCTACATTGGAGATGTCAAGAAAGTTGTACATCGAAGGAGCCGGGAGTGACTCTCGAAGAGCGGCGCGCGTGGATCATGCTGGTGGTCAGCGTGATCGGTTACGCGGTGTACGTGGTGGTCGTCCTACGGAACGCCGCGGGCCGGCCGCTGGCCGAGACGGAGTACGCGGCGGCGATGCTCTGGACGATCGGCGCCGGGATCGCCGCGGCCATCCTGCTGGAGATCGTCTTGTCGATGGTGCGGCCGGGGTCGCTGGTCAAGGACGAGCGCGACCGGGAGATCGGCCGGTTCGGCGACCACACGGGACAGGCGTTCGTGGTGATCGGCGCCGTTGCGGCGATGCTCATGGCCGTCGCCGGATGGGACCGGTTCTGGATCGCCAACGTGATCTACCTGTGCTTCGTGCTGTCGGCGGTGGTGGGGTCGATGGCGAAGCTCTCCCTGTACCACGGAGGCGTCCCGCAGAAGTGAAGGCGACGAGAGTCACCAACCGCATCCGAACGCTGCGGTTCGCGTGTGACGAGATGACACAGGCCGATCTGGCCGAGCGGATCGGGGTGACCAGGCAGACGGTCATCGCGATCGAGCAGGGACGGTACTCGCCGTCCCTGGAGATGGCCTTCCGGATCGCCAGGGTGTTCGGGGTGCCGCTCGACGACGTTTTCCAGTATCCGGAGTCACCGGAAGAAGAGGACAAGCCATGAAAGCGATCGCCAACGACGTCTACGGGCCCGCCGATGTGCTGGAGCTGCGGGACGTGGAGAAACCGGCCATCGGGGACGACGAGGTGCTGGTGCGGGTGAAGGCGGCGGCGGTGGACGCCGGCGTGTGGATCCTGATGACGGGACGGCCCTACCTCGTGCGCCTGATGGGTTTCGGCCTGCGCCGGCCCAAGGTGGCGGTGCGCGGCCGGGACCTCGCCGGGGTGGTGGAGGCCGTCGGCGCGAAGGTGACGCGGTTCCGGCCCGGCGACGAGGTGTACGGCACGTGCGACACCGGCTCGTTCGCCGAGTACGCCGCGGCGCCGGAACGCCTGCTGGCACGCAAGCCGGAGCGGCTGTCGTTCGAGCAGGCCGCCGCGGTGCCGGTCTCCGCGGTGACGGCCCTGCAGGGACTGCGCGACGTCGGCCAGGTGCGTGAGGGCCAGCGGGTCATGATCATCGGCGCCTCTGGAGGTGTCGGGTCGTTCGCGGTGCAGATCGCCAAGGCGCTCGGCGCGCGGGTCACCGCCGTGTGCAGCGGGGCCAAGGCGGACGCCGTGCGCGCGCTCGGCGCCGACGACGTCATCGACTACACGGCCGAGGAGATCGACCGCGACGGGCCGGTGTACGACGTCGTCCTCGACCTCGGCGGCGACCGGCCGCTGCCGCTGGTCCGCCGCGCGCTGACCCGGCGCGGCACGCTGGTGCTCGGCGGTGGCGGCTACAAGAGGTTCCCGGTCACCGGCGGCTTCGGCCGCACCATCAGGACCGTGCTGTTCACGAGGTTCTTCGTCTCGCAGAACCTGCGCGGCGTCACCGCCAAGGAGGACGCGGCCCCTCTAGAGGACCTGACCCGCCTCATCGACTCCGGCGCCGTCACACCGCTCGTGGACCGCTCCTACCCCCTCGCCGACGCCTCGGCCGCGCTCACGCGCTTCGCCGCCGGCCACACCACCGGCAAGATCGTCCTCACGGTCTGAGCACGGCTCAGGGTGCGGGGTGCAGGACGTCGAGTATGTGCTCCCTGCCGCGGTTCCCTCTGGTCAGAAGGTCGGTGAGCGCGTCCTGGTCGGTGGACCTGAGCGCCTTGGCGGCCTCGGTGAGGTCGCGCACGATGGCGTCGAGCACGGCCGCGATGGGGTGCGCGTTGTGCTGCAGGATGTCGCGCCACAAGGCGGGAGCGCCGAGCGCGATCCGGGTGGTGTCATGGAGCCCCTTGCCCGCCAGGGACAGGGTGTGCTCGTCGGCGGCGGCGAAGTGGGCCGCCAGAGCGGCGGAGACGAGGTGGGGCACGTGCGAGACGGCGGCCACCACCTCGTCGTGGGCCTGCGCCGACAGGATCGTGGGCCGCGCGCCGCACAGGGTGACGAGCGTGGCGACGGCACGCAGGGCCTGCGGCGCGGTGGCGGGCTGCGGGCACAGGGCCCAGGGCCGCGTGTCGAACATGTCGGCGTGCGCGGCGGTGGGACCGGACAGTTCGTGACCCGCGATGGGGTGACCGGGGACGTACGTGGCCAGGTCGCAGCCCGCCTGCTCGGCCTGCGCGAGGATGCGGGACTTGGTGCTGGCGACGTCGGTGTAGACGGCGCCGAGGTCGCGGCGCTGCGCGTCGGCGAGCACGGTGGCGACGGTGGACGGCGGCGTGGCCACCACCACGACGTCCGCACGGACCTCGGTGGCGGGGAGAGCGGTGCCGGCACCCATCCGTACGGCCTCCGCCAGGGCCTCGGGGTCCCGGTCGGTGAGCCGGACCCGCACACCGGCGCGCCGCAGCGCGAGGGCCACCGACGTGCCGATCACGCCGGTGCCGACGACGGTGACGCCGCGCACCATGCGCGCGGCAGGCGAGGGAGAGGGCAGCAGCTTCATGGGACGACCTGGTCAGGCGGCGATCGGAGCGGAGACGGGGATGCGGCGGCCCATGTAGCCGGCGAGGTCGCGCACCGTGGCGGACAGGGCCGTGAGGTCCTCCTCCACCAGGGCCTGGGGGCCGTCGCACAGCGCGATGTCGGGGTAGGGGTGGACGTCCACGATGACGCCGTCGGCGCCGGCGACGATCGCGGCGCGGCTCAGCGGCAGGACCAGGTCGCGGCGGCCTCCTGAGTGGGAGGGGTCGACGATGACGGGGAGGTGGGACAGGCGCTGGACGACGGGGACGGCGGAGATGTCGAGGGTGTTGCGGGTGGCGGTCTCGAAGGTGCGGATGCCGCGTTCGCACAGGACGATGTCGAGGTTGCCGCGTTGGGCGATGTATTCGGCGGCCATGAGCCATTCCTCGATGGTGGCGCTCATGCCGCGTTTGAGCATGACGGGCCGTCCGGCGGCGCCGACGGCTTGGAGCAGGGGGAAGTTCTGCATGTTGCGGGTGCCGATCTGGAGCATGTCGGCGTGTTCGGCGACGGTGGCGACGTCGTCGGCGGCGACGACCTCGGTGACGATGGGGAGCCCGGTCTGTTCGCGTACGTCGGTGAGGATGCGCAGGCCTTCGACGCCGAGTCCTTGGAAGGCGTAGGGGGAGGTGCGGGGTTTGTAGGCGCCGCCGCGCAGCAGGGTGGCGCCGGCGGCCTTGGCCATCAGCGCGGCCTGCAGGGTCTGGTCGGGGGTCTCCACCGCGCACGGCCCCGCGATCAGCGTCACCGTGTCGGGACCGATCGGCACACCACCGACCTGGACGGTCGTGCGGTCGGGGTGGTGCTCCCGGCTGACCAGCTTGTACTTGGCGGAGATGCGGGTCACGCTGCTCACCCCGCGCATCGCGCCGAGGTTCAGTGTGGCGAACAGGTCGACGTCACCGACCAGGCCGATGACGATCCGGCTGACCCCCCGGCTGACGAACGCCTCACCACCCGCCAGCTCCACCATCGACACGACCGCCTGGATGTCCGCAGGCGTGGCGTCAGGAGCCATCACGATCACCATATTGTCTTCACCCTTTTCTCGGCCGATCAGGGGACGATCGGCTTTCCTGGACACAACTGTGCACGCTTGCCGGCCGCCGGACGAGCGATACGCGAGGCAGCAAAATGCCGATCCGTTGCCGTTTCCTGACAGCGCCGGGAATTCACAAAAAGGAGAACGCCGCCGGTTGCGCACGGCCGGACCGCCGGCCTGAACCGCGTACGGCCGGACCGCGGCCTGACCGCGCACGAACGGACCGCGGCCTGGACGGCGCACGGCCGGACCGCCGTCGAACAGCGATCCGGCCGCGAGACGAACGCACCGGCGGCTACGCGGCCGCCGCGGTGAACTGGCCCGGCACCCGGCCGGCGCCGGCCGGTCCGCGGTAGCACTGCGCGATGTCCAGCCAGTGGTCGGCCTCGGCGCCTTCCGCCGTCACCTCGAGGTCGTCGCGGTGGCGGCGCCGGGTGGCGAGCAGGCAGAAGTCCTCGGCGGGGCCGCTGATCCGCTCGGTGGCGTTCTCCGGGCCGTAGGCCCACAGCTCGCCGGACGGGCCGGTGATCTCGAAGCGGAACTCCGCCGTCGGCGGGGTCTCACCGCGCGACAGGTACCCGAAGTCCTTGGTGAGCACCGCGAACACCGTCAGGTGCGCGAGGCTCGCGCCGCGCTCCAGCGTCACGCCGAGCGTGTCGGCGATGTCCTGGCCGTGCGCGAACTGCTCCATGATCCCGGCGCAGGCGAGGATGATCGGCGGCAGCGGGTTCACCAGCCACGGCACGACCTGTCCCTCCGGCACCGCCGCGAGCGCCGCGACGACGTCACGCCGCTCCGCGCGCCACTTGCCGAGCAGCGTCTCCGGCGAGTCGGCGGTGTACTCGGCCAGCGCCGCGTTGACGGCCCCGTTGAAGTTCTTCTCCGCGCTCTTGGCCAGCGCCGTGAACGTCTCGGGTTCGGCCGCCGCGAGACGCGCCAGCCGGTAGATGAAGGCGAGGTGGGCGATCTGGTCGTGGATCGTCCAGCCGGGGGCGGGGGTCGGCAGGCGCCACTGCTCGGCGGTCAGCCCGGACACCAGCCGGTCCAGCTGCTCGCCGTCCGCGGTGAGGTCCCTGAGCACAACGTCCAGGTCGGTCACGCGTCTGTCCTCTCACTGGAAAGGGTGTTTCGAGGTGTCGAGCGCACACGTCCCGTGTGGCGACCCAACCGGAATTGCACGCCACGGACCTGACTCGGTATGGACACCAGGAATGCGGTCCACTCCAGAATGCATCCGGGTAAAACGGCTGGGCTACTTCGTGTGTGCGGAGCGGCGGCGCGTGAAATGGAACGTGGAGAATTCACCGGCCTGGAAACGTGCCACGGCGTTTCGAGCCGGACGAGACGCGGCCGGGGTCCGCGTCGTTCCAGCCGGACGAGGCTCGGCCCATGGGCCGGCGATGGTTCTGGCGGAACGAGGCTCCGCCAGAACCGTGCCGGTAAAGGTTCAGGCCGGCCGGATCTCCGCGTGGACGGGCCGGGTCCAGGCGCCTGCCGTGCGGGCCGCCGCCATGGCCGACCACGAGGTCAGTTCCACCAGCTCGCGGTCACCTGGGGTCACGTCGCGGAAGGCTGCCACGACCGTGTCGTCCACCTGGTAGGACGCCATCGCCGTGAGGAGCGCGAGCCTGCCTGCCGCGCGGTGCGCCGCCGGCAGGTCGGACACCGGGCCGTCGGCCCAGGTGCGGCCGAGACCGGGAGGCGTGCCGTCCCAGGTGGCGAGTGCGGTGGACACCATCGCACGGACCTCTTCCGGCACCGAGCGGTACCCTGCCTCCTCGACGGCGTGCGCGGCCCGCGTGAAGGCCCCGGCGACGTGCGGCGATCCCGCGGCGAACGCCAGGTCGGCGGCCGGCATCGCCGCAGGCAGCAGTCCGAGCGACTCCCCCGGCACGGCACCCCTGCGTGCCATGGGACGCATGACCCGGCCGAACATCCGCAGCATGCCGCCACGAGCACCGGCAGGCACCTGAGGCGGCAGCAGCGAGTCACCGAGGAAGACGTTCACCATGCGGTTCAGGTAGTGAAAGGTGACCGCGACCCCGGTCAGCTCGCTCAGTTCCTCCTTCGAGAAATCCGCGTGCCGTGCCGCGCCGTCCCGCGTACCGAGGCCACGGGCCCACTCCGCGACCGGGGACAACTCCGGATCCCCGGCGTGACCGAGCCCCGTGAGCGTCGCCTGGTGCACGTCCACACAGTACGGACAGGTGTTGGCCTCGGAGACCACCGTCGCCACGACCTCCTTGGCCGCACGTGAGGCCCGTCCGTTCGCCAGCAGCGACTCCCGCAGCACCACCCAGGCCGCCGCCAGCACCGCCGGCGCCGGCGAATGCAGCAGCAACGGCGGCGCCAGCATCCCGAAGTCCCGCGAGATCTGCGCGTACACCTCACGCACGGCCGCGTCGGCAGCACGGGGGTGCACCGGTGTGACGTGGCGCACCTGAGTCATCGTTCCCGGCAGAGTGAGCCGGGTCAGCACGGTCCCCATTCGTCGCCTCCTGATGTGTCGACTGGGAAGATTCCTTGGCGAGCCGCCGTAGGACGGCGCCGGATTCGCCGTACCGGCGAACGACCCGCCGTACCGGCGCCGGGAACGGTGCGTCAGGTGCGGGTGGGTTCCAGCCGGAGGTGACCGGCTGGAACCCGACCCAGACATCACAGGTGGAGACCCGACCCGATCGAGACCTCACCGATCGGGGGATCTGACCGGCCAAGACCTCACACACCGCGATCTCAACGTCAGGGGTCTGACCGGCCCGGATCCGACCGGCCCGGATCCGGCCTAGCGGCGGGTGAGTGCCGGGAGGAGGTCGGCGACGCCGCGGCGGCCGTTGGTGGAGCCGTCGGGGGCCGGTGCGCCGTAGGTGACGTCGACGCCTCGGTCCTGGGCCGCCTGGACTATGGCGGGGATGGCGCGTTCGGCCAGGGCCGAGATGGTCATGGCGGGGTTGACGGTCAGGGCTCCGGGGACGGCGGAGCCGTCCGTCACGAAGATGCCGGGGTGGCCGCGGAGTTCGTGGCGGTCGTCGAGGGCCGAGGTGGCGGGGTCGTCGCCGATGCGGCAGGAGGCCAACGGGTGGACGGTGTAGGCGCCTACCACGTCGTTGGTCCAGGCGGCGACCTCGGCGAGGCCGTCGCGCTCCAGGATGTCCTTGCACTCGGCGTCGGCGAGGGCCCAGCCGCGCAGGGTGTTGGGGGTGGGGTCGTAGCGGAGGCGGCCCACTCCGAGCATCTGCTGGGAGAGGCGGTCGGCGTTGCCCTTGGCCGGTGGAGGGCCGAAGACTCCCTCGTTGTCGTCCTCGGTCATCTGGAAGATGATCAGCCAGGAGCGCCAGCGCTTCAGCATCTCCTTCTTGTCGACGCCGAACCAGCTCGGGCCCTGCGCGCCGGGGACCTGCGCGAGGATGGTGCCGAGGCCCGGCGGGAAGTAGAGCTGCTCCAGGGAGAAGCGCTCGTACTCCGGCAGGGAGCCGTCGAGGCGGTCCCAGTTGGCGACCACGGGGCCCTTGCCGATCTGGTTGGCCTCGTAGGCCAGGCCGTCGCCGCGTTCCAGGCCGAGGACCTCGCGGACCTTGTCCTCGTTGAGAATCGCGGTGTTGAGGCGTTCGCCGTTGCCGGAGAAGTACCGGCCCACGGCGTGCGGCATGGTGCCGAGGGTCGGCTCGCTGCGCTGCAGGATGACGGGGGTGGCGCCGGCGCCGGCGGCCAGCACGATGATCTTGGCGTCGATCGCGCCGCCGTCCGACCTGAGACGGTAGTCCTCCTCGTCCATCAGGTCGTAGTGCACGCGGTACGAGCCGTCGTGGTTGCGCTCGATCTTCTGCACCTCGTGCAGCGGCCGGATCTCGGCGCCGTGCGCCAGCGCCGCCGGCAGGTAGGTGAACAGCAGCGACTTCTTGGCGTCGAAGCGGCACCCGGCCATCATCCAGTTGCAGTTGACGCACTTGGTGGTGTCGATGGCCGCCGGCACGGGGTTGGCGGTGCGGCCGGCGTGGTTGCAGGCCGCGGCCCACAGCCCGCCGGCGTACGGCACGTCGGTCCAGGTCTGCTGCGTGATCGGGATGGACTCGGCGACCCGGTCGTACCACGGTTCGAGGGTGTCGCGACTGACCGCGGACGGCCACATGCGGCGGCCGATGCTGCCGTGCCGTTCGAACACGAAACGCGGCGCGCGCGGCATCGCGGCGAAGTACACGACGCTGCCGCCGCCGACGCAGTTGCCGCCGAGGATGCTCATGCCGTCGCCGACCACGAAGTCGAACGCGCGGGTGTAGGACGAGCCGAGCTTGTAGTCCTGGTCGAAGTCCTCGCCGTTCAGCCAGGGGCCGCGTTCCAGCACGACGACCTTGGCGCCGCCGGCCGCGAGGTGGTAGGCGGCGATGGCGCCGCCGAAGCCGCTGCCGACGACGAGGACGTCGGTGCGTTCGATGCCGGTCATGCGGGGCTCCCTGAGGGGGTGGTGTCCGGGTGCAGGTCGGCCAGCTCGCGGCCGTAGGAGAACTCGGGGAAACGCCACAGCCCGTCGGGGCCCGGCTTCTCGATGCCGAGCGCCAGCAGACCGGGGTGCCCCGCGGCGAGCGCGTCGACGGTGTGCATGTGGGCCGCCGAGTCGAAGGCCATGTTGCTGAACAGCGCGAGGCTGACCCACAGCGCCTTCTCGGGGTGGCCCGGGGTGGTGAGAATGCGCACCAGCTCGGTGCGCTGCGCGAAGTCGAGCGCCACGAAGGGTGGCACGCTGTCATCGAGAGTGACGCCGCGCTCGGCGGCGTAGTTCGTGGCGTGCGCGTCGAGCGCGGACGAGAAACCGTCAAGGCCCTCGGTGAGACCGGTGGCGTCCCATTCGAGCAATTCGATGGCGCCGGCCTGCACGGCGCCTCCACCGGTGGACGCGCCGGCGACGGAACGGTCGCCAGGAGAACGCTTCTCGCCGGGGACGATGGTGTCCGCGAACGCCTCAAGCGTCATCGTCCGCAGCTCTTCCTCTGGGGTACGCATAGGCGTTTTCCTCACGCGTGAAGTCCCTCTGGGTACTCGTACATCGTCGGCTCGGCCTCCGGCGTCCGCATCTTCCGCGTTGCCCTGCGGGCATTGACTGGGGTGACCCTGATGCCGCTATCCGGGTGCCGGTTCCGGCTATCGAACAGGCCCTTTTTCAGGCGCGATGCGGCGCATATCAGCAGGCAGGGGGCGAGTAGGGGTTGTCCCTGAGGCCCCTGAAGCCAATTGTTGATGTCATCGGCTCCGTGCTGTTGATGTGGCGTGTTCGGGCTCATTTCCCGGGTCGCACACCAAATACGGGCGGAAATCAATCATTTCCCCCGTCCGGTCCAGGCGGGCGTGTTTCACCTCCGATGCGCGGGAGGAGCGATGGAGAAGGAACTCGAACAGGCCGTCATGCGTGTCGTCAAAAGCATGCACGAGAACCTCAGTGAACAACTCACCATCAACGACATGGCACGCACGGCGATGTTCAGCAAGTTCCACTTCTCACGGGTTTTCCAACGTGTCACGGGTCTGTCCCCTGGCCGTTTTCTGTCCGCCGTGCGGCTGCAGGAGGCCAAACGGCTGCTCGCCTCGACGTCGCTGACGGTGACCGACATCAGTCACCGGGTCGGGTACTCCAGCGTCGGGACGTTCAGCTCGCGGTTCACCAGCAGCGTGGGTGTCTCGCCGACGAAGTACCGGCAACTGGAGGGAGCGGTGCCGGGGACGGCCCTGGCCGGCGCACGCAACGGCACGAGGAACGGCTTCACCTCGACCGTGCGCGGCGCCATCACCTCACCCCTGCTCGACCGGCCGGTGTTCGCCGGCCTGTTCCCCGACCGCATCCTGGAGGGTCGGCCCGTCCGGTACACGATCTTGAACCGGCCGGGCCCCTACGTGCTGGAGGACGTCCCCCAGGGGGAATGGCATCTGATCGCGCAGTCGGTGGCCGCGGGCCGCGAGGACGCGATGGACCACGCGCCAGGCGGCGACGAGGCGCTCTGCGTCGGCCGGCACGGGCCCATCACGATCCGTCCCGGCACGGTGCCACGACCGGCGGACGTGCAGCTGCGTCCGATGCGTCCCTTCGACCCGCCGGTGCTGCTCGCGCTGCGCGACCTGCTGAACGAGGCGGTACGCCAGGCGGGCTGAGCACCCGCGTACACGAAGACGCCGCCCGGACCGTGACGGTCCGGGCGGCGTTCGCGTTGCCGTATCAGCCGGCGAGGCCCGCCACCTGCCGTCCGCGCGCGGAGGACGACCCCCGCGCGGGGTGGACGGTCATCGGCAGGCCGCCGCGGATGCGCAGCGACAGCATGGGCTCGGGCACGACCTTGTACCCGGGGACCGTGGCGAGCCGCAGGTCCCGCGCGACCATGGCGATCACGAACGTGGCCTCCATCATCCCGAGGTGGTTGCCGACGCAGAACCGAGGCCCCGCGCCGAACGGGATGTGCGCGTACCTCGGCCGGCTGGAGGGCCGGTCGGGGTCGAACCTGTCGGGGTCGAACCGCTCGGGCTCGTCCCAGAAGGCGGGGTGCCGATGCAGCGTGTAGGGGCTGATCAGCACGTCCGACCCGGCCGGCACGTGGTACCCGCCGACCACGTCGTCGGCCTGGGCCTCACGCGGCAGCATCCACACCGGCGGGTACAGCCGCATGACCTCCTCGACGACCATCGCGGTGTACCGCAGCCGGTGCAGGTCCTCGTAGACCGGCAGCCGGTCGCCGAGCACCGCGACGGCCTCCTCGTGCAGCCGTTCCCGCACCTCGGGGTGCCGGTCGAGCAGCGAGAACGTCCACGACAGCGTGCTCGCGGTCGTCTCGTGGCCGGCGAGCAGCAGCGTGACCAGCTCGTCGCGCATCCGCTTGCGGCCGACACGCGCGTCGGCCTCCTCGCGCGTCGACACGATGAGCCGCGAGATGACGTCGTCCCCCGTGGCGCCGGTGCGCGCGAGGCGCTCGGCCGTCAGGTGGTCGACGACACGCTGCAGCTCGGCGCGGGCCCTGCGGAAACGCCGTTGCTTCGGCAGCGGCGTCCACAGCGGCACCATGCCGAGTGTCACGAGCTCGAACATCGCCTGGTCCTGCACGGCCTCGAACGACTGCCCGATGCCGCCGAACGCGCCGAGGTCGGCGTCCAGCAGGGTGCGGCCGAGCACGCCGAGGCTGAGCCCCGTCATCTCGTTGACGACGTCCACGGGCCCCTTGCCCTCGTGGGCCCGCAGCCGGTCCACCAGTGTGGCGGCCTCGGCGGCGATGACGCCGGCCTGCTGGGAGATCCGCTTGTTCTGGAACACCGGCTGGATCATGCGGCGCTGCTTGCGCCACAGGTCGCCTTCGCTGGTCAGCAGCCCGTCACCGATGGCGCGCCGCGCCTGCACCAGCCCCACGCCTTTGTGGTAGTTGGCGGCGTTGTCGGTGAGCACGTGCTTGACGTGGTCGGGGTGGTTGAAGAAGTACATCTTCTTCGGCCCGATCCGGAGCAGCGTCGCGTCGCCGTACGACGCGGCCACCGACATCAGCCCGAGCCGGTCCCCGACCAGCCTGCGGTACAGCGCGGGCCCGGCCCAGCGGGGCGGGCCGGGCGGCACCCGGCGCGTCCCGCCGGCCGTCATGTGATCACCTCGCTCCAGTCCGGCCCGACCTGCCGGAACCGGCCCTTGACCACGAGCAGCGCCTCCTGGTCGGTCTGCTGGTGCAGCGACAGCACCTTGCCGATGAAGATGGTGTGGTCGCCGCCGTCGTAGGTGCGCCACAGCTCGCACTCGAAGCTGGCCAGCGTGCCGCTGAGCAGCGGCACGCCGGTCGCCTCGCCGGGAAGCCAGTCGACCGCGTCGAACTGCGCCGCGCCGAGGGTGCGCCAGCGGTTGGCGAAGTGCATCGCCACCGGTTCCTGGTGCGCGGCGAGCACCGACACCCCGAACGCGCCGGCCTCGCTCAGGCACTGGTGCATGACGGCGCCACGGTCCACGCAGATCAGCACGAGCGGCGGGTCGAGCGATACCGAGGTGAAGGAGTTGGCGGTCATGGCGTGCGGGTTCGTCCCGCCGGTGGTCACCACCGTGACGCCGGTGGCGAACGTCCCGAACGCGCGCCGCAGGGTCTTGACGTCCGTCACCTCGCGAAAGGGCACGGTGTCGCTGAGTTTCACGTGCTACCTCCTGGCTCGCCTACGCGGCGTACGGTTCGAGGGCCGCGACCAGGGACTCGGGAACCCTGGCCGGGACCGTGCGGGTGTTGGGTCCGCGCATGCAGGCCACGCGCTGCCGTCCCCTGGCGATGAGGGTCTCGCCGCCGTCGCCGGGGTCCAGCCGCACGTAGTCGAAGGTGAACTCGACCTGGGTCTGCGCCAGGTCGTGCAGGCGCATCCTGATGGACAGCTCGTCGAACGCCGTGATCTCGGCGAAGAACTCGCAGTCGACCTTCAGCGTGAACAGCTTCAGGTCGTCCTGGAGCTCCGCCAGCACCGCAGGCGCGCGTTCCTTGAGGAACAGCTCGCGGCACCGGCCCTGCCAGCGCAGGTAGTTCACGTAGTACACGTTGCCGACGAGGTTGGTCTCCTCGAACCCCACCGTGTGCTGGTACTCGAAGTAGTTGCTCCCGGCCATGGCCTAGGACCGCCCTTCGGTGAGGAGTGCGAACACCACCGGCTGGGGAGCGTCCCGCAGGGTCGTGACGAGCGTCGCGATCCGCGTGTCTCCCGCGGCGAGGACGACCCACGCGTCCCGCCCCGCCGGGGTGAGGGTGAGGGGTACGGCGTCGCCGACGCCGGCGGCGGTGAGGCAGCCGATGGCGGCGAGCACACGCGCACCCGCCACGTCCGGCGACTCGCCGGTCGCCGCGGCCACCTCGCCGGCGAGCGCGGCACGCTCCCCGAGCCGTTCGGCCCACTCGGCGGCCGTCCCCCCGGTGACCGGGGTGACGTCGCAGCCGAGCGGCCCTGAGTCCGCCGCGACGGCGGCCAGGGTGACGCCGGCGCCGTGCGCCGCCGACACCGTGCGGCCGTCGTACGGCAGGGGCCTGCCGTCCGCCGCGAAGCCGATCTCCGCGGGCCCGGCGAGCGCGCGGCCGGCCGCGACCAGGGTGCGGTCCTGCTCGGTGGCCTCACCGGTGTGCGGTTCCACGGCGATGGCGACCCTGGTGCCGGTGAGGTCCTCCAGGGTGCGCTCCAGGTACGACCCGAGGAGCGGCGCGAGCCAGGGGCCGCGTCCGTCCTTCTTGCGCACCGCCTGCAGCCGCAGGCCCTCCCAGCGTTCCACGACGTCGCCTGCGGGGGTGCGCACCGCGATGTCGTAGAAGTAGGTGTCGCCGTCGCGGCTGCGCTCGGTGGCGCAGTACCGCAGCTCGCCGGCCGCGGCCAGGGCCGCGCCGCCGGGGTGGATGCGCTCCACGCCGACCGGCAGGAGCGTGGCGTCCGGCACGCAGACCTGGTTGCCGTGCATGAGAGCGTCGCGCATGCCGGGGTCGCCGAGCAGCAGCTCACCGGGGAGGTACCCGGCGAACCAGTCCGGCGCGTCCAGCGCGGCCACGTCGGCGTCGACGTGGCGTGCGGCGCCTCTGTGGTAACGGCGCAACCGGTGGAACCTGCCGCCTTGGAACAGCACGTCGCCGTACAGTTCGGTGGCGGGGTCCATCGGCACCGGCGGCAGGCCGTCGGCGGCCTGGTCGGGTGCGCCTTCCGGCGCGCCTTCCCCGGTGAGCCGCAGCGTGGCGCGGAAGTGGTCGACGTCGAAGCCGGTCTCCGCGCTGCGGATGGCGACCCGCACCGTGTCGTCGTCGACGACGGTGGCGGCGACCCTGATGGTGCCGCTGCCGGCCGGCGGCACGATGATCGGCCGCATGAACTCGGCCGACTCGATGACCGGCGCGACGTCGCGGCCCGTGACGGCCGCGGCGGCCTGCGCCATGGCCTCCATGCCGAACACCGCGGGGAACAGCAGGTTGCCGTCGAGCAGGTGGTCGGCCAGGTACAGGTCCGTCCCCGCGCTCATCTCGACCTCGGTGACCAGCTCCACGCCGTGGTAGCGGATCAGCGGTTTCTCGACGAACCGCAGCAGCGGCAGCGCCGGCAGGTCGTACCTGACGGTGTCGATGCCCTCGGTACGGCCGCTGACGACCACGACCGGCGGCGTCGCCGGGTCGGACACCAGCCGCCGCATGATGGCGACACCGTGCTCCGGCGAGATCGCCGTGACACCCTTGCGGGCCAGTCCGTCCACCACCGACAGGCGTTCCCCCATGCCGACGTCGGACCAGACCGACCATTCCATGCAGATGACGCGGAGACCGGGGTTGCGCTCCCCCGCCTCGCGGGTCAGCTCGGCGAGCCACTCGTTGGCGGTGGCGTAGTGCGCCTCGCCGTGCAGCCCGGCCCGGCCGATGATGCTGCCGAACGTCACCAGCAGCCGCAGCCGTCCCTCGTCCACGGCGCCGAGCACGTTGCGCAGGCCGTCGATCTTGGGGGCGAACGTGCGGCGGAACGCGGCCGCGTCGAGGCTCGCGATCCCGGCGGGCTCGTTGCGGCCGGCGCCGTGCAGCACCGCCGTGACGGGCCCGAGCACGGTCTCCACCTCGGCGACGGCGCGGCGCACCGCGTCGGCGTCGGTGACGTCGGCACGCGCGTAGTGCACGGCGGTGCCGTTCTCGGCCATGCGCCGGAGGTTCTCGGCGAGCTCCGGGTCCCCGGCGGGGTCGGAGCGGCCGAGCACGGCGAGGGCCGCGCCGGTGTCGGCGGCCACGGCCAGCGCGCACTCGGCGGTGATGCCCTTGCCGCCGCCGGTGACCAGCAGCACGTCGCCTTCGCCGAGCGGCTGCTCGGTGACGGCGGCGCGCACCGGCATGGCGCGCATGGTCGGGACGCGCCGCGTGCCGGCCTCGTCGTAGTACACCTCGGCGTACCGGGTGGTCGCGGCCACCTCGGCCACCACCCGCGCCGTGGCGTCGGCGGCGGACGGCAGGTGGACGATGGTGACGCGCAGGTGCGGCGCCTCCAGCGACAGCGTCTTGGCCAGGCCCGCCGCGCCGCGTCCGTGCTGCACCAGCACGAACCGCGTGCCGGGGCCGCCGCCGAACGCCTTCTGCGCGCCGAGCAGGGCCTGCGTGAGGTGTTCCTCGGCGCAGTCCTGCGGCAGGCACACCAGCACGCCTGACCCGAGGTTCTCCCGTTCGAGCGCCTGCCGCAGCGGCTCGGCGATCGCGGACTCCGGCGCGTAGACCTGCCAGCGGCCCTCCTCGCGCGGCGCGGTCCGCACCGGCAGGCGCACCTCGTCGAGGTCCACGGTGAACGGCCGCGACCAGGCTTCGGCGCCGGCGATCGTGGTGCTCACCGCGGTGCCGTCCTTGGCACCCTTGGCCAGCTCGTCCAGCGCCTCGCCGAGCTCACGCAGGCTCGCGGTGGCGAGGTTGGTCGGCGCCTGACCGGCGGGGACGCCGAGCCGTTGCGTGGCCTGGCTGATGATGTGCATGACCGTGACCGAGCTGAGGTGCAGCTCGTCCAGCGGCCTGCTGTCCTCGCGGACCATCTCCAGCGGCAGCTCGGCCCGCTCGGCCGCGAGGCGGCGCAGCAGGTCGATGCTGGACTCTCCTGCCGGTTCCTCACCGACCGCAGGCGCGGCGGGAACGGCGGCGGGAGCGGGCCGCTGCGCGGGGACGACGGTGCGCGCGCCGACGCCGATCAGCGGGGCCTGCTCGACGGGGCTGGCGAAGAACGAGAACTCGGTCCCGACCTCCAGCGGCCGGGTCAGCCGGCCGTGGAACAGTTCCTCCAGCACCACCGGGACGCCGGTGACGTACGCCGCCGCGGCGACCCGCAGCAGCCCGGCCAGCGACTCGTCGTCGGTGTCGAGCGCAACGGCCGGCACGTCGGAGACCGAGGACGCCAGACCGCTCAGCACCCGGCCGGGCCCGACCTCGACGAACAGGTCGATGTCCTTGGCCGCGAGCTGCACCGCCTGGCTGAACAGCACCGGGTCGGTGATCTGCCGCCGCAGCAGCGCCGGCACGTCGGTCGCGGGGGCCAGCATCTGACCGGTGACCGTGGAGACGACCCTGCGTGTGACGGGGCCGAACTCCTCGTCCGCCAGCGCCGCGCCGAACTCCTCGGCCGCCGGCGCGACCAGCGGCGAGTGGAAGGCGTGCGACACCGCGAGCGCCGTGCAGGTGAGCCCCGCCTCGGCGGCGCGGCGGCCCACGGCCTCGACCGCGTCCACCGGCCCGGCGATCACGGTCTGGTCGGGGCCGTTGTAGCCGGCGATCACCACAGGCAGGCCGATGAGCAGGTCGGCCACGACCTCCGGCGCCGCGCGCAGCCCCGCCATGGTCCCCGAGGCGCTGTGCTCGGTCATGGCCTTGCCGCGCAGCGCGGCGATCCGCAGCAGCGTGGTCTCGTCCATCGCGCCGGCCCACTGCAGGGCCGACAGCTCGCCGAGGCTGTGGCCGAGCGCCACGTCGGCCTCCACGCCGAGCAGCGACAGCGCGCGCAGACCGGCCATCGACCCGGTGACGATGCGGGGCTGCGCCACCGCGGTCGCCACCGTGTCGCCGCCGGACGGCAGCGCCGCCTCCTCGTAGATCTCCTCGACCTCGGCGAACCGGCGGCGCAGCGCGCCGCCGCTGGTGCCGCGGCCCGATCCCTGGCCGGGGAACAGGTACCCGACCCGGCCGGGGCCTTCGGCGTGGCCGAGGAACGCGCGGCCGCCGGTCGCGAGCAGCCGGGTCTCCCCGGCGTCCAGCGCCTCGACGACCTTCTGGATCTGCTGCTCGGCGTCCTGCGGCGAGGTCACCACCACGGCGGCCCGGTACGGCAGGTCGCGCAGCTCCGACTGCAGGGTGGCCGCGAGGTCGGCGAGCTGCGCGTACGACACCGTGGCGGCGAACGCGGCCACCTCGGTGAGCCGCTGACGCAGGCCCTCGGGGGACGCGGCGTCGAAGGTCAGCAGCTCGCGGTCCTGCACCGCGCGCAGCAGTTGCCTGGTGCGGCTGGTCAGCGGCACGCGACGGCGCGGGCCGCTGCGCTCCAGCACCACGTGGGTGTTGATGCCGCCGAACCCCATCGCGGTGACGCCGGCCCGCACCGGGGCCCCCGAGGGCCAGGGCTCGGCGTTGCGCAGCACACGCAGCGCGGCCCCGTCCTCGGTGAGCACCTTGTGCGGCTCGACGCACCCGATGGCCGGCGGCAGCACCTGCTCGTGCACCGCCATGGCCGCCTTGATCAGCCCGGCCACGCCGGCCGCGGCCTTGGCGTGGCCGATCATGCCCTTGATGGACGTGACCACGGCCGGACGCTCGGCGGGCCCCGCCGCGGCGCGGCTGCGCGACAGCGCGGTCAGCTCGGTGAGGTCGCCGACCGCGGTGCCGGTGCCGTGTCCCTCGAACAGCTCGACGGTGTCCATGCCGAACCCGGCGCGCTCGTAGGCGCGGCTGAGCGCGAGCTGGTACCCGCTGACCTCGGGACGGGTCATGCCGCCCTTGCCGTCGGAGGAGATGCCGTACCCCGCGACGCTCGCGTAGACGCGGCGCCGCTGCTCCACGGCGTCCGCCTCACGCATCAGGACGATCATGCCGCAGCCCTCGCCGGGCCAGAAGCCGTTGGAGTCGCGGTCGTACAGCCGCATCTCGCTCCTGGCCAGCGCGCCGGTCTTGGCGAAGCCGACGATCTCGAACGGGTCGATGGACAGGTCCACCCCACCCGCGATCGCGACGTCGACGTCGCCGTCGATGAGGGCCTTGCAGGCGGTGGTGACCGACAGCAGCGACGAGGAGCACGCGCCGTCGACGGTGTAGCCGCCGCCGTTGAGGTCGAAGTGGTTGCAGATCCGGCCGGCGATGGTGTTGGACAGGCCGCCGGCCAGGGTGTCCTCGTCGATGGCGGGGAACGGCGCCTTGTAGCCGGCCTCCAGGTCGGCGAGGAACCGCTCCAGCCGGTCGTCGTCCCAGCCCTGGTCCTTCAGGGCCGCGCCGACGGTGCGCCGCACGTACGGCCAGCGCAGCCGCATCACGTTGGCCCGGGTGAACTCCCCGGTCAGCGTGTTGCCGACGACGACACCCGTGCGTTCGCGGGGCAGGCCCTCGGCGCCGGGGAAACCGGCGTCGGCGAGCGCGCGGCCCGCCATGTCGAGGGCCAGCCAGTGCGTGAGGTCGGTCGAGCGGTACGTGCTTCCCGCGATCTTGTAGCCGATCCGGTCGAACTCGTAGCCCTCGATGACGGCCGCGGTGCGCGCGTAGAACCGGTCCGGGGTCCCCGGATCGGGATCCCAGTAGTCCTCCGACCGCATGCGCACGTCGGGCAGCCGCCGGAAGGCGCGCCGGCCTGCGAGAGCGTTCTCCCACAGTTCCTTAGGCGACGCCGCGTCCGGATAGCGGCACGCCATGCCGACGATCGCGATCCTGGTCATACCGCAGCGACCTCTTTCCGCGCGGTCGCGTCCACGGTGGCCTGCGCGGCGCGCAGCGCCTCGGCCTCACGCTGCTCGCGGGCCTTGTTGGCGAAGTGCAGGCCCCAGAACCAGCAGCCGCGGATGGCGCAGACGGCGGCGGTGGCGAAGAACAGCGCGTACGGGATGTGGACGCCGGTCAGCAGGCCGTACATCGCGGCGATGCCGCCGCCGAACAGCACCTGGTTCATGGGTCTCGACGGGCTGGTGCCGGGGTCGGTGACCATGTAGTTGCTGAACAGGACGAACGCGACACCGGTCATCATGGCGAGCCCGGCGGATATCGAGGTGCCGAACAGCAGCCCGCGGACGATCGCCTGGAGCGCGAACACGCCGACCCAGCCCATGATCAGCGGCATGCGGCCGGTGAGTTTGCCGTTCAGCATGGTGCCGCCGACGATGATCAGGCCGGGGATCAGCCAGTCCACCCAGCCGTCGGGGTGCTCGGTGAAGTGGTACGGCGGCGCGATGCTGGCCCACGGCAGCACCAGCAGGATGATGGCGATGCCGAAGTTGGACGGGTTCATGAAGTGCCGCATGCGGCCCTTCACCGGTGCGCGCAGGATCCACTTGGCGCCGACCGCCACCACCACGCCGAACATCATCACCAGGACCTGGTCGTTGACGTAGATCAGCATGTTCATGGCGAGGCTGGTGATGTGCGCCGGGTAGAGGAACTCGATCAGCCCGCGCTTGCCGTTGCCGGCGTAGCGGGGAGCGCGGCCCTCGACCCTGGCGCCGATCTTCTCAAGGAGGATCTCGGTGCTGTAACCGGTGGCCAGCGCGATGAAGGGCCACAGCCACGGCTGCTCGAATCCGAGGAAGATGTAGCCGATGGTGTTGAAGACACTGATGGAGATCGCGAAGTTGCGCAGCGCGATGACGACCTTCGGGTCGTGCCGCGGCGGAGCGCTCGGCTTCTTGTCGGTCATCTCGATCACTTCTCCTTGGCCTGCTGGCCGAGCTCGAACGAATGCCAGCCCGGGGTGAGCTGGAGAACCTGCATCTGGACCTTGCCTGTGGCGTCGCGCCAGCAGATCTCGGTCTTCACGGGTCCTGTGACGCCGGCGCCGAGACCGATGTGCACGTCGCTGCTGCGCCGGCCGGAGTGGCCGCTGCCGCCGTCGACCCGGCTGATGAGGACGCGTCCGTCCGGAGTCGTCACCTTGACCTGCGCGCCGGTCGCCGGGATGCCGGCGGTCTTCGCCGACCCCGTGGCGGTGGCGGCCAGCGGCTTGGTCAGCTTCAGGCCGAGGAACGAACCGGGGGCCGGGCTGGTGTTCTGGTAGAAGATCGGCGCGTCCCACTGCCGGGCCACCGCCATGTCGATCCGGCCGTCGCCGTCGGCGTCACCGGTCGCGATGCCACGGGTCGGCACCGGCACCGCGAGGCCGAGGCTCGGCGCGATGTTGGCGTACCGGCCGTCGGCACCCTTGGCGAACAGGTGCAGCGTCTGGCTGCCGCCGATGTCGTCGCCCTCGCGGACGTTCGGCCACCAGAACGGGTTCTGCAGCATCTGGTCGTTGGCCGTGGCGAGCTCCTGGAGCTGCGGCCACCGGTCGGTCTGGCCCTTGACGAACCCGGTCGCCTGCGCGATCGCGGGGACGCCGCTGTTGTTGAAGTCCTCGATCTTGACGTCCCAGCCCCAGCCGGACCACGCGGTACCGAGGGGAGCGCTCTTGTCCTCCCACGGCGCCTTGCCCTCGCGCAGCTTGGCGCGCAGCGCGGCCTGGTCCTTCACCGTGGACTCGAACTGGAAGTTGCTCTCCTGGATGCCGAACGAGGTGGTGATGTTGCTGACGAACATGTCGTACACGCCGTCGCCGTTGAGGTCGCCGAAGTCCAGGCCCATGCCCTTGAAGGAGTCGTGGCCGACCGACTTGGACTTCGGGATCAGCGGCGTGCGCACGCCTTCCACCAGGGAGAACTTGATGTTCCCCGGGGTGGACCTGTTGTACAGCATGCGGTCGGGGCCGAAGTCGTTGGCCAGGTACAGCTCAGGCAGCAGGTCGCCGTCGAGGTCGTTGGACGCCGCGCCGAGCTCCCAGCCCTTGGACACCCAGCGAGGCAGGACGTTGTCCAGCTTCTGGTACGTCACCGAGGTCGCGGTGGCGCCGGTGAAGCGGAAGAAGTAGTCCTCACCGCCGTTGCTGGCGTCCGACATCGAGTGGTTCATGTGCACTTCGCCGGCGAGCTTCGGGTCCAGGATGGGACCGTTCTCGAAGTAGTTGCCGATGAAGACGTCGTCGTGGCCGTCGCCGTCGAAGTCGGCGACCGTGGCGACGTTGGTGTTCCACTGCGGGCCGGTGTACTTGCCGCCGGAGGAGTTGGCGCCGGGCACCAGCTCGACCGGGGTGAACGCGGCCGCGTCCAGCTTGGTGGCCGACGCCTTGGCCAGGTACACGATCGGGGTGCGGCCCCACAGGTAGACGAGCAGGTCGCGGCGGCCGTCCTCGTTGAAGTCACCGGGGACGCAGCCCATGGGGGCCATCACGCCGTTCATCGGCAGCACGCCGGGGTTCAGCGCGAACGGCGCGTACCGGTTGGAGCCGGCGCCGGGGGTCGGGGTGACCACGGCCTGGTCGATGCGGGTGTCGACGAGGCACAGGTCGTTGGACAGGCCGTCGCCGTCGAGGTCGTTCATCGAGATGGCCGCGCCGACCGACGAGATCCACGCGTCGATGTGCTTGTACCACTGGTTGACCTCGCGGACGGACTTCTGCTTGTAGCCGCTCGGCAGCGCGACGGACATCGGCGAGAACGAGTACTTGCTCGCGATCCCCGCCGTTTCCGCGGCCGAGTACGTGGGCAGGCGGGCGATCAGGAAGACGCTCGTGATCAGTACCAGAGCGACGACTCCCGGCAATTGCCTGCGAAGCCAGCCAACTGTCGCGGTCACTGGCTCACACCTCCAAGTGAGACGAATTGGTCGGCGATGCGCGCGCGCCACACCTCGTAGGCAGGCACATCACCATGGATCGGCTGGTCGGGAAGGTTGTCGGCGCTGATCCGCGCCGCCTGCTCAGGGGTGGTGCCGCAGAAGACACTCGTGGCGAGCAGCGTGTGCGGCACGACGAGGCCGGCACGCAGCCGCGCCTCGGCCGCGAACACCGAACCCTGGAACAACTGGGGGCGGTACGGCCCGGCGTGCTCGGCCAGGCGGTGGAGTTCGTCCTCCTCGGCGCCGCAGGCGTAGCTCGCGGCGAGGCCCGCGCCGGCGTACATGTCGGCGCGGCGGTGCTCGGGGAAGCCGCCGATCAGCGACGCGACGACGTCGGGGTCGGTGCCGCCGACGAACCACATGGCCCGGCCGATGCCCTGGTCGATCACCCGGTTGGCGTACTCGGAGGAACCGCCGCCGGGCCAGGTGAACTTGGGGTCCTGGTACTGCCCGTGCACGTACTGCGCGGTCTTGAAGTACGCCTGGTGGAAGCCGTAGCCGTCCAGGGCCAGCCACCGGAGCAGCGGGTCGGGTGCGTGCAGCTTCGGCCACAGGAAACGCGGCAGGCGGGCCATGGCCCAGCCGACCCCGACGTACACCATGTAGACGTGCTCGTCACCGCGGCCGGCGAGGAAGTCCGCGACCTTACGTCCGCCGGAGAACGGCATCACGTCGAGGATGCCGAAACCCATGCCGGCTCCCTCGTAGGCGAACCCCCGGAACTGCCGGGGGATCTGCTCGAGGCGTTCCTCCGCCTCGGCGGTGGTGCGGGCCTCGACGGCGTGCGCGAAACCGGTGAGAAAGCTCTCGCCGACCGTTTCGAGCAATTCTCGGGCCGCGTCGCTCTTCACGTGGAAACCACGCGTCGCGAGCTTCGTCTCCGAGACGTCGGGTGTCATGATACGGCGTCTCAATGAACGTAGAACGCTGGCCAAGTTCCTCTCCTCCCCCGGGGGTTCGCCCCTTGTCAACTGGGGTTATTTCTCTATATAGATGTACTCGTGAGGGCTCTTGTCCAGCCACTTTTAACGTGCGCACCGCATTTGCGAGAAGGACGTCCTCAGGGCATGGCGAAACAATCCGCCGCGCTTCGCTTTTCTCAGGCGCGCGAAATCAGATGACGGCCGCTTTCTCGTGCGCGGCTGCGGGGGTCAGGCGGCGACCGTGGCGGCGAGGCGCTCGCGGACGTTGCCGCGCCACAGTTCGTACGCCGGGAGCCGGCCGCCGTCCTTCGGCGTCACGGCGGTGGCGTCGGCCAGTGCGACGGCGTCCTCGACGGTGAGGCCGGTCAGCACGGCCGCCGCGGTCTCGGTGTGCGCGGGGACGCCGAGGCCCGCGTAGTGGCGTGCCTTGGCGGCGAACACCGAGCCCTGCGCGACCTCGGGCCGGTACTCGCCGGCCTCGTCCCGCAGGACCCGCAGCGCCTCGGCGGTGGCGCCGCCGGCGAACGTCGCGGCGAGCCCGGCGCCGCTCCACAGGTCGGCGTGCCGGTGCGCCGCGAACCGCCGGATCCCGGCGGCGACGGCCAGGGGGTCACCGCCGTGGATGAACCACAGGGCCCGGCCGATGCCCTGGTCGGCGGCACGCGGGAAGTAGTCCGCGTCGCCTTCCCACGGGTACGGCGCCAGGGGCCGCTGCTCGTCGACGTACCGCCGGGTGTCGAAGTAGGCCCGGTCGAACGCGTAGCCGTCCACCGCGAGCCAGGTCATCACCGGGTAGTAGTCCGAGCCCGTGAGGTCCGGCATGACCTTCTTCCACAGCGGCCTCGGCAGCCGCGCCATCGCGAACCCCACACCGATGTACGTCAGGAAGATGTGCGGCTGTCCCGGCCCCATCAGGAGGTCACGCGTCTTGTGACCCCGGCCACCCGCCATGGCGTCCAGCACGGTGAACGCCATGGTGGCGCCTTCGTAGGCGAAGCCGCGGAACTCGGGGTCCACGAGGTCGAGCCGCCGTTCCACCTCCCACTGGCTCCTGGCGTCGATCCCCCATTCGAACCCGCAGATCACCGACTGCGGAATGGCCTCAAGCCGCCGCGTGGCGTCGGTAGGCGTGACGGGAAAACCCCGCACCTCGAAAGTCACGTCGGCCATGGACGGTGTCAGCAACAACCGGCGAATCGATCCCAGCAAGGTCGGCATAATGGGCCTCCTTAACATTACGGCGGCCCGATGGCCGTCCGGCGCCACCAACAAGGCCATTTCATCGTCATATGCCGAATAGTTGCGCCACATCTCCCGTATTGCGGTGCTATGCCGCATTACCGCCGACCACCCGGCAGTCAGCTCACCCAGCCGCTCGTCCGCCAGGCGTCGCGGCCCGAAGGCAGGGGACGGCGCGCGGTGCGGGCACCGTCCGACCAGGCGGAGCGGGGGGTCTCGGGGACGGTGTCGTCCGCGTCCTCCAACCAGGCGAGGACGGCGACGAGAGCGGCGAGCTCCTCAGGAGTGGGATTGCCGCGGGTCACCTCGAGGTACGGGAAATGTGCCACGCCAACCTCCGGAGTCCGGCTCTTCGAGCGTCGCTCCGCCGGTGGCGCGGCACAACTTCCGTCGTGCGGAACGGCGCTCAGCCCTTGAAGGCGCCGTCCATGATGCCGGCGACCATGCGGCGGCCGACGAACACGAACAGCACGATCAGCGGCAGAGTGGCGAGGAACGACCCCGACATGGCGAGCCCGAGGTCGATGGCGAAGCTGTTCTGCAGCGCCTTGATCGCGATCTGCACTGTGTACATCTCCGGGGACTTCAGCACCACGAACGGCCACAGGAAGTCGTTCCAGGCCGTGACGAAGCCGAGCAGGCCGAGCACGAAGGCGGCCGGACGCACCAGCGGGAAGACGACGCGCCAGAAGATCTGCCAGACGGTCGCTCCGTCGATCCTGGCGGCCTGGAGGATCTCGTCACTGATGGCGGAGGAGATGTGCTGGCGCATCCAGAAGATCCCGAACGCGTTGGCGAGACCCGGGACGATCAGCGCCTGCAACGTGTCGGTCCACTCCAGCCACGAGATGATCATGTACCTGGGGACGATCGCGAGCTCCGTCGGCACCGTCATGGTGAGCACCACGACCAGGAGCAGGACGTTCCGGCCCCGGAAACGCAGTTTCGCGAACGCGAACCCCGCGAGCGCGCACAGCACCGCCTGTCCCGCGCCGATCGTCGCGGCCACGACCAGGCTGTTGACGATCGACTGCACGAACGGCACCGTCGTGAAGACCAGCTCGGCCAGGTGGAAGAAGTTGCCGCCTGGCACGATCTCGGGAGGCAGTTCGGTCGCCGCCGCCGTGTCGGTCGTGGCGACCACGAACATCCAGTACAGCGGGAAGACGCAGGCGAACACGGCGAGCGCCAGCAACGCGTAGGTCCACCACCGGACGCGGTCGCCGGACCGCCGGTTCGTCGTTGTCATCGTCACTCCGCTCATGGCCGTCCCGGGCGGATCCGGGTGGACAGGTAGAAGTTGATCCCCGCGAACACCACGACCATCAGGAACAGCGCCACGCCGATCGCCGATGCGTAACCGAACTCGAACTGGCCGAAGCCCTGCTCGTACAGGAAGAGGGTCAGCGTCTGGCACTGCCGGACCGCGCCGCAGGTGTTCAGCGTGGTCCGGGAGACCAGCAGGGGCTCGGTGAAGATCTGCAGGCCGTAGATCGTCGACGTCACGATCGTGAACACGATGACGGGCCGCAGCGAGGGAATGGTGATGTGCAGGAACTGCCGCCAGGTCCCCGCGCCGTCGACCGCCGCCGCCTCGTAGATCCCCCGGGGGACAGCTTGCAGCGAGGCCAGGTAGAGCAGCGTGGTGTAGCCGGTCCATCGCCAGGTGACCATCACGGCGATCAGCACGTGACTCCCCCAGACCGACTGGACGAAGTCGATGTGCTCGAAGCCGAACAGGCCGATCAGCCAGTTCAGCAGTCCGTAGTCGCGGTCGAAGATCTGTGAGAACACGATGGCGGTGGCCGCGACCGAGGTGATGTACGGCACGAGCATCGACATGCGGAAGAACACCGCGAAGCGCAGCCGCACGTGGTTGAGCAGGTGGGCCAGCAGCAGAGCGAAAGCCAGTTGCGGCACGTTCGAAAGGAACCAGATGCTGATCGTGTTGCGCACCGCGTTCCAGAACCGTACGTCGCCGAAGAGCCGGGTGAAGTTGTCCCAGCCGATGAACACGTGGTCGCCGATGGGGTTCCAGTCGAACAGTGCCACGTAGAACGTGAACAGCAGCGGGATGAGGCCGAACACCGCGAAGATCGCGAAGAACGGCGCGATGTAGGCGTAAGGCGCCAGGATGTCGGTGAGCCTGCGCCGCGGCGCCGCCGGAGCCGGCGGCGGGGTGATGGTGGCCCGGGCAGGGCTGATGGTCGTCACGCTTTTTCCGTCGCTTCCCCGCCGCCGGGGCCCGGCGCTCAGGCCGGGCCCCGGCGGCGCACGTGGCAGAGTGCCTAGCCGCCGATCGCGGTCCTGATGGCGGTCAGCGCCGCGTCCCAGGCCTTGGCCGGGTCACCCTTGCCCTGCTCGACGTTGGTGATGGCGTTCAGGAACTCCTGGCCCATCACGGCGCTGTCCGGCCCGATGAGGAACGGCTTCAGCCCGAGCAGCGAGTCGGTGTAGATCGTGCCGATGGGAGCGTCGTTGAAGAACGGCTCCTTCACCGAGGTGAGCTTCGGGTCCTTGTAGACCGACGGCGTGGTCGGCAGCGACCCCGCCTCGGTGAAGTGCTGGAGCTGGCCCTGCGGGGACTGCGTCGAGCTGATGTACTCCCAGGCCGCCTTGGGGTTCTTGGCCCGCTTGGGGATCGCGAGGTAACTGCCGCCCCAGTTACCGGCCCCACCCGGGATCTTGGCGAGGTCCCACTTGCCCTTGGTGTCCGGCGCGTTGTCCTTGAGCTGGCCGAGCATCCAGGACGGCGCGGCGATGACCGCGAAGTCACCCTTCTTGATGCCGGCGCTCCAGGCGTCGGAGAACGACGCCTGCCGCGCGGTGATCTTGGCGGCCACGGCCTTCAGCCCGAGGTCGAACGCCGCCTTCACCTCGGGGTTCTTGTCGTACACGGGGTTGCCGGCCGGGTCGTAGTACTTCTGCGACACCTGGTTGACCGCCTGGTAGAAGATCCCCGTGCCGGCGTTGTCGATGAACGCCTTGCCGGTGGCGGCGGTGTACTTCTTACCGGTCTCGATGAAGGCGTCCCACGTGGGCCACAGCTTGGACACCTCGTCGCGGTCGGTCGGCAGCCCGGCCTCCTTGAACAGGTCGGTCCGGTACGCGACCGCCATGCCGCCGACGTCCGTCGGGATCCCGATGATCGAGCCGTCCTTGGCGACGGACTGGCTGATCACCCAGTCCAGGTAGTCGCTCTTCATCTTGTCCGCGCCGAGCGTGCGCAGGTCGACGAAGTTCTGCGGCTGCTGCACGAACTTCGGCAGGTTGTCCCCCTGGATCAGCACCAGGTCCGGCACCTTGCCGCCGGCGAGCGCCGTGGTGAGCGCCTGCGCCGTCTCCGTGGCGCCGCCGACCTCGGTCAGCTTCACCTCGACGTCGGGTCGCTTCTCCTTGTACTTGGCGACGTCGGCCTTCTGGTTGATGCCGGTGAACGACCAGAACTCGAACGACTTGCCGGCGGCACTTTCGGAAGGCGTGCCACCCGACGAGCCGGAACAACCCGACATGGCGAGAACCGCCAAGGCGGAACCGACCGCTGCGACCATGCGGAATTTCACGGCGACCTCTTTCACTGTGCGGTGGTCAGGGGGGTGAGGTGCAGAAGCGGTGCCGACGCCGTCCCTCCGATGAGGACGACGGTCGTTGTCTCACACGAACCGCGTGTGGAATCGGCCCAGCGACCGTCCGATGAATACGGCCGCGTCGGCGGCGAAAGTTACATCGTGACTCCTAAACTTTCGGCCACAGATCGAGGAGAGCCCGCCACCATCTGCGTACCGGCTTACCAGAGCTCTTCTCGCAGAACCGTTTCCGTCTGCCGTACCGTAACGATGCCGAACCGTCACATAGTTCCGGCTCTCCGGCACGCAGCGGAGTCCGAAACTTTCGGCATCGTTCCGATCGGACCTAGCATGCCCCTTCCGCAGTCCCGATAATCCGTCGGCAACACATCCGTAATAATCGGATGTTTGCTCTGGTCAGTCCCACAGTCAAGAACCAGGAGCCACTTCACGTATCTCCAGCCTCGTGTGCCAGGCCCGGTGAGACCGCTGTCACGGCCGGTCGAGCGCGGGGGACGAGGCCTGCGGCACCAGCACCCTCGGGTGACCGGTGCCGTCGGCGGGGACCGTCCACACGTCGTTGACGCCGTCGGGACGCTGGAGGCCGTACGCGAGGGTGCGGCCGTCGAGCCAGACGGCCTGGTCGTCCACGCTCCGGGACTCGGCCGAGGCCGTGACCCTCCCCGTCGCGAGGTCCAGGACCGACAGCCGCCAGCCGCGGGCCGGGTCGCCGTTCACTGCGGACTTGAACGCCAGGCGGGTGCCGTCCGGGGACAGCGAGGGACACTCGATCCCTTCTCTGACGGCGCGCAGGGTTCTGGCCGTGAGATCACCCTCGACCAGGTGGCGGCGTCCGCCGGTGGACATCGTGGCGTAGAAGGTGGTGTCGTCCCGTGCGAAGGTGACACCCCAGACGTTGACGTCCGGCGCCTGGTACCGGCGTCCGCCGAGGGTGATCGCGAAGCGCTCCAGTGAGGTGACGACCGCTCCGGTGCGTGTGTCCAGGATGCCCGCGCCGGTGGAGAACCCGTCCGCCGCGTAGGAGTGGCCGTCGACGAACAACGTCCAGGCGACCATCCGGCCGCTGCCGGACACCTGCAGCCGGTTCGGGAATCCGGTGAGCGGCACCGAGCGCCGTTCCCGCAGGTCCCGGCCGAGCACGACGAGCCTCGTGCGGCGCAGCGCGTCCACCGGCCGCAGGCAGGCGACGGTGCCGCGCGCGGCGTACGCGCGGTCGCACCGCCACGTCGTGACGGTGCGCGGCCCGCTCGGGTCCCGTGCCGTCACCGTGGACAGCACACCGTTGCTCAGCACCTGCAACCGGCCGTCCCCGGCCCAGGCCGGTGCGCCTCCGGCATACGGCTCGCCGGGCCCCGCGCCGGCTCCGTCGCGCGGCGCGCCGGACCCGCTCGGCGCCACGCCACCCGGTGCGGAGCCGCCGTGCCGGGCCCGCAGGACGTACACGGTGGCCGTGGCGGCGAGCAGCAGGGCCGCGCACACGACGACCGCCACGCGCGTACGGACGCTCAGCTTCTCCATCGTCGTCCCGGCCGGTCAGTGGCAGGACGTCGTGCCGCTGTCGGTGAACGTCCCGCCGGCCTCGGGGACGAACTCCCAGGTGTAGGAATCCGGATGCAGGGTGAACTTCAGCACGCCGAAGGTGCCGTTGTCGCGAACCTCGCTGTTGGGGAGGATCGTGCCGAAGCGGTAGAAGGCCGCGCCTCCGGTGCCGGCCACGAAATGACGGATGCCGCGCGCCTCGTCCAGCCTGCCGCGCGGGTCCATCGGAGCGAACCGCTCGTACTGGTGGTTGTGCCCCGTGACGACCACCTCGGCGTCGTTGTCGTACAGCGCGCGCACCAGCGGCCCGACCGACGTGTCCGGCGCGTGGTCGGCGCCGGAGGTGAACCTCGGGTGGTGCCAGTACGCCAGGGTGCAGGGCTTCGCGCTCGCCACGAGATCCGCGCGCAGCCACCGCTCCTGCGGCGAGCCGGCGTCGCAGCCCCCCACCTCCCCGCAGTTGGAGTTCAGCGCCACCACGTGCCACTCGCCGAGGTCGTAGGAGTAGTAGCCCTTGCCCGGATCGCCGGCCGCGGCGCCGAAGTAACCGAAGTACCCGGCGGCACCCCCCGTGCGGTACTCGTGGTTTCCCGGCACCGGCCGCGTGCGCGCCTTGTGCCGGCCCCAGGTGGGCTCGTAGAACTCGGCGAAGTCGGCGGCCCTGCCGCTCGGGTAGGCGTCGTCGCCGGCCGTGAAGACCGTCCCCGGGATGTCGTCGAGCAGGTCGGCGGTGGCACTGTCGCCGTTCCCCGAGCTCGCGATGTCCCCAGCGCCGACCAGCACCGGGTCACCGGACGGCGTGGGACCGCCTGACGCGGCCGGTCCCTCGGACTCCTGCGGACCGGTGGACGTTCCGGGACCGGTGGACTCGCCGGGTCCGGCCGGCGTCCGGGGCCCGCCGGACGTTCCCGGCGTCCCGGAACCGGTGGTCGTGATCACCAGCTGTGGCGCCGTCGGGCCGCTCTCACGGGAGTCGTAGTCGGCGCCGTTCCCGTCGGCGGACGTCACGCCGAAGGCGTACGCGCCGTCACCGCGCACGGCCGAGGTGACGTCGAGTTCGTACCACGTGGCGCGGGCCACCCGGCCGAGGGAGCCGAGGGTCGCGCCGTCGACGGCGGGCTGGTCACGCCAGGTGACACCGGTCTCCTGCCACGTGTGGTCGCTCACGGCGCGGACCGTGCCGCCGCTGTCGCTTCCCGCGCCGGACACGTCGGCGGTGTGGACGTGGAGCCTGGCCGACGTGACGGCCCCGCTCAGCCCGGTGACGTCGAACCGCAGGAACATCCGCTTGACCGGCGAGCCGTCCACCCCGAGGCGCGGGGTCGTGCCGTAGTTGACGGACGCCGCGGAGGCGTCCACGTAGGTGTCGGCGGCAGGCGTGAAGGTGGTGGTGGCCGCGGAGGCGGCCGGCTCGTCACGGGCCATGGTCACCGCGACGGCGACGCCTCCGGCGACGACGGCGACGAGCAGCAGCACGATCACGAACTTGCGCCTGAGCATTCTGGCTTTCCTCCCGGGTGGGTCATTCTCCTCCACCCGGCCTCCGGCGCCGTGGGAGATGCTCGCCTACTGGCCGAACGAGTACCGCAGCCTGGCGTTGATCAGGTAGTTGAGGCGGTACCGGTAGTGGCCGACCAACGCGGCGGCCGGCGCCTCGTCGGGGGTCAGCAGCGTCCAGCGCAGTGAGCAGCCCTGACCCGCCTCACGCAGGTCGAACCGGATGACGTCCCTCGGCCGGGACGGCCACAGTGACGACCACACCACGAGCGTGGGCCGCACCGCCTCGACGATCCGCGGCTCGACCTCGCCTTCGCGCAGGTCCAGCCACGGCCGCGAGCCCGGCCGTCTCGGCTCGTTCAGGCACTCCCACACCACGTGCGGCGGAGGAGCCTGCTTGCGCTCCCGCGCGCCAAGTTCGATCACTACGCACCACGACCCCGTGTCCGGCAGGCAGCACTGTACACGTCCCGGGCCGCGCCACCGGTTTTGTCACCGCCGTCCGGCAGACTTCCCGCATGACCCGTGACATACGACTCCGTCCCGTCCAGGATTCCGACCTCGAGGTCTTCCACGAGCAGGAGCAGGACCCCGAGGCCGCGCGGCGCGCCAACTTCCCCCCGCGCGAGCGCACCCGCTTCATGAACCACTGGCGCACGGTCGTCCTCGGCGACCCGGCCAATCTCATCCGCGCCATCACCGTGGACGGCCGGCTCGCCGGCAACGTCCTGTCCTGGTGGGAGGAGGACCGCCGTTTCATCGGCTACTGGCTGGGCCGCGAGTACTGGTCCAAAGGCGTCGGCACCGAGGCCCTCGCGCTCTTCCTGCAGGAAGAGAAGATCCGGCCGCTGTACGCCGACCCGGCGGCCGGCAACACCGCGTCGGTCCGGCTGCTGCGGCGCCACGGCTTCCAGGACGCCGGCACGGTCCTGCACGACGGTGTGGAGCACCTGCTCCTGGTGCTCGGCGAGAGCTGACCCGCCGGCCGGGTTCCTTGTGCGGTGGCCCGCGGGTCGCGTTCCTTCCGCTCGGCGAAGGGTGTCCCCCCGCCGGTCAGAGCGCGGTGCGGCGGAACTGCTGGTTCTGGTTGGTGGTGCAGGGATACTGCTTGAACTGGACGTTGTCGGCCGTGCTGCTGCTCGGCAGGTCCATGCACTTGCCGGAGTGGCGGGCCACCAGGTTCACGTAGCCGTCGGAGGCGGTCTGCACCCGCCACTGCTGGTTGGCGCCGCCGTTGCAGGTGTACTGGATGATCCCCGCGCCGTCGGCGGTGCTGCCGCTGGTGACGTCGAGGCATCTGCCGGAGTTGCGCGCCACGATCTGCGCGTACCCGCCGCCGGCGTCACGGAAGGTCCACTGCTGGTTGGCGCCGCCGTTGCAGGTGTACTGGATGATCACGCCGTTGTCCGCGGTGGAGCCGTCGCGGACGTCCACGCACTTGCCGGAGTGCCGCACGTTCAGCCGCTCGTAGCGCGCGCTCGACGACGTGATCGTCCCCGCCTCCGTGTCGATGGTGACGGAGTCGGCGTTGGCCATGGTCATCGTCGTGGCCGTCGGGAACTGCAGCGGCAGCCAGACGTACCGCGAGTCGTTCACCGGCCCACCCCACGCGCCGGCCCACCGGTCGCCGAGATAGAGATACGCCGTACCCGAGGTCCCCTGTATCGGCTGCACGTACGCGGTCTGCGAACTGTACGCTGTGCCGTCACCGATGTTCTGCAACCCGCTCCACGAGCCCTCGACGCTGGACGCGGTCGCGTACTTCTGCTGGTTGGGTGACCAGCCGGTGGCGCCGGAGGTGAGCAGGAAGTACACCGATCCGCGCTTGAACATCGCCGGAGCCTCACGATAGGACCCCGGCCACAGCCGTTGCACCTGTGCCGCGATGTCGGTGTAGTTCGCGGTGAGCCGGTAGACGTGCAGGTCGGCGTTCTCGTTCGCCGCCGAGATCATGTACGCCGTGCCGTTGGTGTCCTGGAACAACGTGATGTCCCGCGACATGTAGTTGAGCGGCCGGAAACTCCGCAGATAGGTGTAGTCCCCGTCCACCGTGGACGACACCGCCACGGCCGCGCGCGCCTCACCGTAGTCGCGGCCGTTCTCCTTGTGCATCCACATCACGTACTGACCGGTGCTCGCGTTGTAGACGACCTTGGGCCGCTCGATGTTCGCGACCCGCAGCTCGGAGTGACTGTTCTGCGTGAGCACGTGCCGGCGGAACTCCCAGGTACGCAGATCCGTGGACCGATAGACCGACACGTACCGGAAGGTGGAGTCGGCGTTGCGGTTCTCCCCGAACCAGTAGTAGTACGAGCCCACCTTGAGCATGCCGCCACCGTGCGCGTGCACGGCCGCACCGCTCGTATCGGTGAACCCGGTACCGACCGGGATGGTCACCGGTGCCGCACTTGCGGCCGGCGCCAGGGCCATCGCCAAGATGAACGCACCGACTACCAGGAGAACGCGCCGGACCATCGCCTCGCTCCTCACCGGGGTGCGGCGACCCCGCGCGGCGGACGCTAGATCCGGTGCGCGGGACGGTCAAGGAAAGATCGCCTCTCCGGCGGAGCCGCCGCACGGCACGGCACGGCGGGAAGTGAGCCCTGCCTGCGGGTACGGCCCTCCTCGCGCGGCGGGCCGTACGGACGCCGCTTCTGAACCTTTCGCGGCGCTCGGCGCCTCGGTACCGGCAAACCGGCCGCGGGACGCGACCGGGCCGGACGACGGCTCGCGCTACTCGGCGAGGGTGCCGCAGGTGTGGTCCTGCGGCAGCTCGGGGTCGGACTCGATGGCGGCGAGCAGGGTCGCCTCGATCGGACGGCGGATGGTCTCCCCCTTGTCGCAGTCGTACAGGACGTAGGTCCCCTCGCTTTCGCCGAGCAGCATCATGCGCCGTCCCTCATACAGCGGCTTGTTGTCCTCGGGGTTCTTGAGATCGGCCCACTGGCTCTGGAAACCGACCGCGGCGAGCAGCAGGTCGGTCTGTCCGGTGCGGTGCGCGTCCGTGGCCGCGGAGAGCAGCTGGATGATGAGCAGGAACCCGAGCCCGAGGCCGGTGAGCGCACCGACCAGCAGTTTCATGCCTGCCCTGCCGACCGGCTTGCGGCGCAGCAGCCGGAACGGCACGAGGAACGTCAGCACGCCGAGGCCGACCGCGATGATCATCATGGCCGTGAGGTCCAGATCGCCGAAGACGCTGAAGAAGCCCCAGTACGAGGCGCCGCACCACAGCGCGGCCACCAGCGCCGCGATCCACGGACGGCGGCGCACGGCACGCGACAACCTGCCGATCGACCCGAGGGTCAGCTTGTCGAGCACCCACAGCACTCCGACGATCAGGCCGAGCGTGGGGAGCAGGAGCAGCAGGAGCAGCACCAGCGCACCGGAGAGCCGGCCGAACAGCACGGCCTGGTCGATCCCCGCCTGCTGCGGGCTGACGCCGAAGACCCCGTAGATCTCCTCGATCCCGATGTACAGGACGGCGTACAGCGCCACACCGACAGGCAGCACGACCGACCCGATGCGTTCGAGCAGCTCGACGACGCTTCCGCTCTCGTTCTCCACCGGAGCGTCGGTTTCGGGCCGCACATTATTAGAGGTATGTTCTACCGTTACTTGCGGATGCACGGCGCCAGACTCTAGCGCCTGCTAAATACTCACATCACCGATAAGACAGATTTGATCAGGCTTGTCGACCAATGGTGCATTTGCGGCGCCAACGTGCGCCGCGTCGCCGGTCAGCCCGTCATCTTCAGCAGCGCGCGCATCGTCTCGGCCGGAGTGACGCAGCGGAAGCCGGTGTCGTCGTCGAGCATGGTGGCCGAGGCGTCGTTGAAGGTGGAGGGGGTGGCCCGGGTGAAAGGGCTGGTGAAGGCGCTGCCCTTGAGTTCGTGGCGAGTGGGCTGGGAGCACGTGGCGAGCCATTCCCAGGTGTTGCCGCACATGTCGTAGACGCCGAAGGGGCTGACGCCGCTGTGGTAGCGGTCGACCGGGGTGGTGGTGCCGGGGCCGCTGTCGCGGACGTTGCACTTGGCGGGGGTGAGTTGGTTGCCCCAGGGGTAGACGTCGCCGCGGACGCCGCGTGCGGCCTTCTCCCACTGGGGGGCCGTCGGGAGGGCCTTGGCGGCCCACTCGGCGTACGCGGCGGCGTCGTGCCAGGTGACGTAGACGACCGGGTGGGTGGACAGGTCGCGCGGGGGGCCGGAGTCGGTGGCCCAGTGCGGGGGGCGGCGGTGGCCGGTGGCGGCGATGAAGCGTGCGTAGTCGGCGTTGGTGGTCGGGAAGATGTCGATGTAGAAGGCCGCGAGGTGGACGGGCTCAGCGGCGGGGCCGCACAGGAACACACCGGCGTCGACGAGGGTCATCAGTTTGCCGTCGATGGGGTGGCGCACCTGGGGGTGGCCTGTCGTGACGGGGGACGGGCCCGCTGAGGGATCGGCCCGCGCGGGGACGGCCGGGGTGGCGAGCCCGGCCCGCGCGGGGACGGCGGGGATGACGAGGTCGGCCCGCGCGGGGCCGGCCGGGACGAGGCCGGCACGCGTGAGGGTGGCCGGGGTGACGAGGCCGGCGAATCTCGCGTGTTCGTCGGAGGTGGAGGCGGCCAGGGACGAGTCGAGTGCCGCCTGGTTGACCGGCCGGGGGTGGATGCCGGTGCCGGCCGCCTCCCACTTGGACACCATGCGCTCGCTCACGCCTAAGTGGGCCGCGAACGCTCTGATGCTCATCCGCTTGGCCTCGCGCAGCGCGCGGACCTCACGGCCGGACCAGATCTGGATGGTGGGAGGCATCGGTCGGCATTCCTCAGGGGGCTACAGTCGCTCGGCGGGGATCTCCTCGTATTCCTTCTGCAAAGTCTGGAAGATGGGGTGGTCGCCGGGAAGTGAATGCGCGTTGATGGCCGTTATGGGACGCACGCCGATGGTGGTATTGGTGGCGAAAGCGGCCTCCATCCGCGGGACGTCCTTGATGTGCACCGGAATCGTGACGGTCTGCTCGTGGACCTGCTTCAGCAACCTCATGGTGACCCCCGCCAGCACCGGCGCGCTCGGCCACACCACCCGTTCTCCGTCGAAGAACCCGACGTTCCACGTGGTCCCCTCGGAGACGAACGACGCGTCGTCCACGAAAAGCGCGTCGTCGAAACCGTTGAGTTGAGCGTTCCTGCGGTCGAGCACCGCGCCGAACAGACCGATGTGCTTCACCTCGGGAAGATCGCGGCTGTAGCTGGCGGTACGCACGCGGATGGGAGTGGCCGGCAACCTGCCGGCGGGACGGGTGGTGACGAGCACACTAGGGGTGCCGGACGCCGACGGCTGGCCGAGCTCCATGGCGGGGTCGAACAGCGTCACCCGCACCACGAACGACCCCGTTTTCCCGGCTATGGCGTTTCGTATGAAATGCCTGATCCGCTCTCGGTCCAGCTCGGCGCCGAACAATATCCGGCAGTCATGGACAAGCCTATCTAAATGATGAGACAATCCACGGACCGACTGGTCGTCGACTCTAATCGAAGTAAAGTGACCGTAGTTGAGCAGCCCGAGCGCCTGCAGAGCCTCAGGGGCAACGGGCGTGCCGTTGAGTTCCGCCATGCCGGCAAGTCTCGCACATGCCCCTACCAGGGCATGCACCCTGGTTCAGCGATAATTCAGCCCTGAGGCAGGTGCAGGACCTGTAAAAGGTCCACAGGGTGCGAAAACCTTTGTACATGATCGAACGGCGCGACATTCGTTTCCAGAGAGCTGACCTCCGGCCGCGTCGGGCGGCCTTCGTCCGGCGGAAGGCGGCGCCGTGACCACGACGGAGGACATCGGCGACCGCCGGGCCAGAGCCCAGACCGAAGCACTGGCCGGCCTGCGCGAGGCACTCGCCGGGCCCGCGCTCCGCTGCGTCATCGTCGAGCGCGTCCGCCTGGTGCTCCCCCGCAAGTTCGGCCCCCGCGTGCACCTGCCGCCGTACATGGAGATCCACGGCAGGGTCGGCCTGCTCGCCACCGTGTCGGTCATCGCGCGCAGGACCGGCAGGTTCGCCTTCTCCATCAGCCGGCCCACCGCCACCCAGCCCACCGAGGTCAAGGACGCCGAGTCCCTCGCCGCGCACATCCTGGCCGACATGACCTCCGACGAGAGCCCCCTCCCCGGACCGGCCCGCTGACCCGCCGAGTTCCGCGACTCCTGGTCCACCGGCCACGCCTCACCGGCCCGTGCTCGCCTCACCCCGATCAGGCCAGGGGTGCATGAGGGGCCGGCGCCGGCGCCGGCCCCTCATCCGCCGTCCAGCGCCACCAGAGCCAGGCCCCACGGAAACCCGTCCTCCTCGCCGGAACCCGAGGCGTCCGGCTCGGACTCCCCCACGAGCACGCGCACCCCTTCGGCACGCAGCCGCTCGACGCTGTCCCGGAAGACCGCACGTCCCGCCAGCGCCGCGTTGACGGCGGGAACGACGACGACCGGGATCCCGAGCCCCGGCGCCTCCGCGAGCACGCCGAGCGCGTAGGTGTCGCTGATCCCCTGCGCGAACTTGTTGACCGTGTTGAACGTCGCGGGGGCCACGATGACGGCGTCCGCTCGCGGCGGCTTCGGCTCGCTCGGCCTGCGATGCCGGCTGCGGACCGGCCGGCCCGTGCGCTCCTCCAGGGCCGGCACGTCGATGAAGCCGAGCGCCGACGGGGTGGCGACCACCTGCACCACCCATCCGGCTTCCTGCGCGAGAGCGACCAGGCGTCCGGCGCCGGCGGCGGGCCAGGCGGCGCAGACGACGACGTAGAGGAGCTTGCTCATGAGGACACCTTTCCGCACCGTCCCCTTGGGGGCCCACCCCACCCGCGCGAGCGCCTGGCGGTGGCGCCGGCCACCTCGTTCCACGACCGCCTGTCGCGGCCACCGAACGTGTGCCTGATTTGGAAACTCATTGCGGATGACCCAAACATCGTCACGCTAAGCGCATTACAACGTCCGCTTTAATGCGAATTACCTACAATAATCCTCCATCATGGTGACGCAGCGTCCCGATGGACGGCAAAATCCGCTCGAAACCCCGATCAGGCCATCCATAAGCCGTTGGCCAGGCGAAATGCCGATCGAGGATCTCGCGGTACACGGCGTGGAAATGGTGGTTGAATCACGCGAGGCAGGTCCATTGGACCGTTACAACCCCAACCTAGACAGGGAGTGTCGATGGTTTCCCTCAACCAAGGCGCATACGTCCCCGGAAGCGACAGGTACGAGTACGGGTACAACTCCATCCCCAACATCCCCATCACCGGAGCGCCGGGAGACACCAACTTCCGCCGCTGGTCGATGCTGTACGACGGCACCACCTACCGCCTGTACGCCTTCAAGGGCAGCTCCCGCGACACGCTGTACCAGTTCGCCTGGAACGGCAGCTCCTACGCGTACGGCCACAACTCCATCCCCGTCCTCACCCTCACCAACATCCCCGCCGACGCCGACCCCGGCAGCATCTCCCTGCTGCACAGCGGCGAGGCCTACCACGCCTACCTGCGCCGCCTCGGCGACCCCACGACGCTCTACCAGTTCATCTACGTCCCCGGCACGACCACCTACCAGTGGTCCTACGGCAACTACATCCCCACCCTGCAGGTCACCGGCTTCCCCGCCGACACCGACTGGTCGCGCTGGACGATGCTGCACGACGGCACCGCCTACCGCATCTACGCCTTCCACTACGGCTCCAGCAACCAGCTCTCCCAGGGCTCGTGGAACGCCGCCGCCTCGCAGTACCAGTACGGCCACAACTCCATCCCCCAGTTGAAGCTCGTCAACTTCCCCGCCGACAGCGACGTGGGCCGCGCCGCCATGCTCCACGACGGTTCGAGCTACCGGTTCTACTTCCAGAAGCCCTGACAGCCGCGGGTCGCGCGGGCCCGCCTGCGCGAACCGAGGGACCACATCGGCTCTGATCTGGGAAAACGTGCGAGAAGCCGGGTACCTGTCACTCTGACGGGCCCCGGCCGCGCGCGTGGTCAGGCGGACAGGCGCTCCGCGCGGCCGGCGCCTCGCGACCGCGAACGCGCACCGAGAATCGGAGCAAGAGCATGCCCTACATCACCACCAGCGACGGCACGGAGATCTTCTACAAGGACTGGGGTTCCGGTCAGCCCGTCGTGTTCAGCCACGGCTGGCCGCTGTCCGCCGACGACTGGGACACGCAGATGCTGTTCTTCCTGGGGCACGGCTACCGGGTCGTCGCGCACGACCGCCGGGGCCACGGCCGGTCCGCGCAGGTGGCCGACGGACACGACCTGGACCACTACGCCGACGACCTGGCCGCGGTCACCGCTCACCTCGATCTGCGCGACGCCATCCATGTCGGCCACTCGACCGGCGGCGGCGAGGTGGTGCGCTACCTCGCCAGGCACGGCCAGGATCGTGTCGCCAAGGCCGCGATCATCTCCGCGATCCCGCCGCTCATGCTGCGGACCGAGGCCAACCCCGGCGGCCTCCCCAAGAGCGCCTTCGACGACCTGCAGGCACAACTGGCCGCGAACCGGTCGGAGTTCTACCGCGCGCTGCCGTCCGGCCCGTTCTACGGCTTCAACCGGCCCGGTGCGGAGGCGTCCGAGGCGATCATCGAGAACTGGTGGCGGCAAGGCATGATGGGTGGCGCGAAGGCCCACTACGACGGCATCGTGGCGTTCTCACAGACCGACTTCACCGAGGACCTCAAGAAGATCACAGTGCCGGTGCTGGTCATGCACGGCGACGACGACCAGATCGTGCCGTACGAGGACTCCGCTCCCCTGTCCGCCGAACTCCTGCGCGACGGCACACTGAAGACGTACTCCGGCTTCCCGCACGGCATGCCGACCACCCAGCACGACGTCATCAACGCCGACCTGCTGGAGTTCTTCCGCTCCTGACCCGGCGGCGCCACCGTACGGCCGGCGTGCGGCTCACGTCCGGCCGTACCGCATGGTCACCTGCTCGCTCGTGCGATGACCTCCTCGGTGGTCAGCGGCGCTCTCGGGTGATGGGTCAGGCACAGCGGCGTACGCACCTTCGTGAACGCCGCACCCTCAGGCGCGACGTAGAACTGGCCGCTGCGAAGCGAACCGATGTCGTCGACACTTCCGCCTTTGACGCGGGCCATCGCCTTCGCGGCCTCGATCTGCACGTCCGCGTTCAGCAGACCGTAGAACTGCGTCGCGGCGTTGCCGGGGATCCCGTTGTGCAGGCCCTTCGGCGCCTGGGTCGCGAACACCAGCCCCAGCCCGTACTTCCTGGCCTGCGAGGCCAGTGCGAGCGTGCTGCGCGTACACGCGGTCATCGCACCCGAAGGGGCGAACGTCTGCGCCTCGTCCATGACGAACAGCCCGCCGAGCGGCCGGTCGCCGGCGGGATTCCTCTTGATCCAGGCGAACAGCGCCATCTGCAACTGGTTCACGAAGGACTGCCGCTCGGCCTCACCCTGCAACCCCACGAAGCTGATGACCGAGACCCTGGCCCGCTTCCCGTCGGCCGGGGTGAGGAGCCGCGCCGGATCGACCGGCGTGCCTTCACCACCGAACAGCGGATCGGTCACGACGGCGGCCCGCAACACCTGGGCCAGCCCATCGGCGATCTTCGTCGCGCCGCCGATCCGGCTCAGATCCTCCGGGAAGTCCGCCAGCAGATCGATCAGCCCGCCGAGCCCGCCGCTCCTGTACCTGCCGAAGTGGACGACCGCCTCGGTGAGCACCCCCCGCGCGACCTGGGCCTTGCTGGTGTTCCCCTCCACCTTCGCGCGCGGGCCGAGCGCCGCCATGGCGGCCTGGACGGCCTCGTTGAACTCGTCGACGTCGTCCCTCACGCTCGCGAAGTCAGGCAACGGCTGGAAGGCCAGCGGCCGGCCCTTCTCCCTGCGCGGCGTCCAGACCACGACATCGGTGTCCGCGAGGTACCGGGCCGCGCGTCCCGCGTCACCGGGTCCCCAGCCGGACTGCTCCTCCGGCCAGGGGTCACCGAGCCGCGCCAGGTCGTTGTTCGGGTCCAGCACGATCGAGGACACACCTTGAAGAGCGCACTCCTCGACGATCCGCCTGATCAGCACGGTCTTCCCCGAACCGGAGCCGGCGAAGATCGCGACATGCTTACGCAGGGCCTCCAGCTCGACGGAGACCTTGACGCCGCGCTCGAACGAACGTCCCACGATCAGCGACGGCACACCGGCGGGCCGCGTCTCCGGGGACCGGCCGGGGATGCCGGTCTCCTTCGCCGGGCCGGCGCGGCCGGCGTCCTTGGCCGGTGCGGGCTTCGTCTGTGCGGACTCTCGCACAGGGGCCTCCTGTACCGGCGGCCGTCGCACGGCCGACTCCGGTACGGCCGACTCCTGTGCAGGTGGTTCGTCAGTGGCTTGCCGGGCCGGCGGCTCCGGTGGAACGGTCGGATCCGGCCAGTCGTCCAAGGCGTCCTTGAGGAGCTTCAAATCCGCGACCGGTCTTCTGCTTGCGATCCACTGGTCGAGATGCGCGACGTTCTCCGCGTAGAGGTCCCGCAGCGCGCAGAGCACCTTGAGATCCTCCTCGTCGGCCGTGATCACCCGGCCGCCTCTGGCGTGGAACTCGGCCACCGCCGCCTGCGTCTTCGGCCCCGAATTCCACGGGATGTTCCTGATGATGATCAACCGGCGCTTGGGGGTTCCGTCCTCAAGACCGGCTTTGAGCACCGCCTTCTTGAGACGGGTCAGCGCCGCGAGATGGTGCTTGGCGGCGATGCCGCGGAAGGCCCAGTGGATCTCGTCCTCGGTGGCCTCGTTCAGAACCTGCTTGAGACCGGCATGAAGAGAGGTCTTCTGACCCATCGGGGGGTCGACACGGTAGTGCGCGGACGTCTCGCGCCGCTCCGCGATCCAGGCCCGCAGACCGGCCGAGATCAGATCAGGAAGCACCGCGTCCTCCCGCTGCGCGTCCAGTGCTCCGCTGACCTCTGCCGAATCGGCGAGCATCGCGAACTTGACGTCGATCGCTTGAAGCATCTGCGGTGTCGGACCGGGTGGCTTGGGGATCACGACCATGTTCGAGGGAGCTTCGATCTTGTCAAGCTCGGTGATCTCGCCTTGGAGCTGACATTTCTGAATGTGCCTGGACAGGCATTCCAAGACCTGACGCGGAGTGTAGAAGGAGGCCTGTTCGAATGCCTCCGGTTTGATGGGCCACGTCGGATACGGCCTGTCGAAACCGATGCTTTTAAAGTGCTCCTCAAGCCGGAGAGTGACGAGCTCAGCCCCGACCGCGGGAGTAGGAATACGCCGGAGGAACGCGGCTTTCCGGAAGCGGTCCCGGAAGCTCTGGACCCCCAGATCCTCCATGAGCTCCCACGTTTCCGGCAAGCAGGAGAGAACCGTCAGGGTCCGGCTCGTCAGCTCACGAAGGTTGGTGAGCCCATGCGCGAACTGAAGAACGGCAGGAGTCGCCGAACCGACCCTGCCGCTCTCGACAAAGGGACTGCTCTGCGCGACGAACGCGTCGAGTTGGTCGAACGCCATGACACTCGGACCCGTCAGGGCCAGCAGGCGCGAGATGTCGCGGACGATCTCCTGAGGGGATTTGTGTACCTGCCGGAAGCCCCACTGCAGCCGGTAGCTCTCGCCGTCCTCGACCGAGCAGATGTACGACTCGCCGATGTCCGACAGAGCATGCTGATTGGCCCCCAGGAGGACCAGAGCCCGAGCGGCGTCCTGCGCCTCCTTGGCGACCCGGCGATCGACCCGGAACAAGGCCTCGATGAACTGGTCGAGGTCCTCACGGGTGAGCGTCTGGTTACCGATGATCGTCTGCTGGGTCTTCCGCGGAAGCTCCATCAGGCCCGTCAGACTGCGAAGAAACCGCTTGAGCTGGGTTTCCTCGTCCATCCCCACCCGGGCCAGTCCGTCCTGGATGGACACGACGGCGCTTTCCCAGAAGTTGCGCGCGTCGAGGACACCCATGAGGAAGAAGTAACCATGGCGCTGGATGGCTTGCTCGCGCAGCCAGCTCATGAGGTGCGTCTTCCCGCTTCCCGCACCCCCCTCCAGGACCACCCCGACCGGGCTGGTCACTTGAGAATCGGCGGCGACGTCCAGTCCGGAGCGAAGAGCGTAGTCAGCCGCCGGATGCATGTCGGGTACATGGAACGGAACCGGCTGCCAGACATCCTCACTGGCGTTGACGGTCGAGAAGATCTTCAGACTGTTCAGCGCGTACCACTCGGTGACCATCATCACGCTCCGATGCGGAACTGATGGTTCGGTGTGCTGCCGATGATGATCGCGGCAGCGTGGTCCTCAGGCTTGAGGTCCCCCAGGATCGCGACCGGCTCGATGTCCACCCGGCCCGCCAGCATCATGGCGCGGAGAACCTCGTCCTGGAGGTCCCGGTCGATATCCGTCAGAGCAGCCCGCAACTTCGTCATCGTGGCCCACCGGCCGGGGCTACGCGCGATCTGGCCATAAGCCTCGCGAATCCGGCCCTCTACTTCGTCCGCCGACATTGTTGTGACAGGTGCCTCAACGGACTCCTTGGGGACAGGAACCGCTGCTGTGGAGACCCGGAGCGACCGCAGGTACAGAAGAGCCAGGGTCTTACCCGAACGAGAGGTGACAGCTATCTCCTTCGTGGAGACCTCTTCAATCACGCGCTCCTCACCAGGCGGTGTGATGGTGTACCAATAAGCACCCCTCACCCTCCTTTCCGACTCGATCAACTTGTCATCGACGAGACCGGTGCGGTTCTTGGGACTAAGGTCCAAGCCCCACTTGTCTTTCAATTCCTTATGGGCTACAGAGGTTCCCAGCTCCTTGAGCACAAGCAGAGTGGCGACCTGCTGGTACGTGAGTTTGTCTCCGGACATGGACCTGCTCCTTAGCTGTTTCCAAGGCGACGCGCCTGCAGAATTTCCCGAATGTGCCGCAGAACCCCCCGCAGATCACCCCTGACCTGCTGATTGGTGAACCGCAGCACCGTGAACCCGTCACGCTCCAGATGCCGATCACGAACGAGGTCCCGCTTCATCTGCGCGTATCTCTCGTGTTCCGGCCCGTCGAGCTCCACCACGCACTTCTCCCGGACCCACATCAGATCCGTACGGATCATGACGAACAACGCGTCCGCCGACTGGTACGTCTGATTCCAGGCCCGGCCATGGGCCCAGTCGCACTCGGCCAGCGCCGCCTCCATGGCCCGCTCCACCGCGCTCCCCGGATGCGGCCGGCCGGCGACCGGCGGCACCCCCACGGTCCCGGTGTCCGGCGACTCCGTCATCTCCTCGGCCAGCCGTCTGACCGCCGCCGGCACCTTCAGGTACCGGGTGTCGACGCGGTGCAAATCGGGCCCGACGAGCCAGATCCCCATGCCGCCGCGATGGGCCAGCCACTCGCATCCGGCGACCAGCACCGTCTCCCCGTGGCCGGTCAGCTTCTCCGGCACGTAGACGACCAGCGCCATCGCGTCCCGGCCGAACGTGGCGGCGACGACCCGGGCCAGTCCGGCGGCCCGTATCTCAGCGGGGAACGACCGTCCCTCAGGTCCGCGCCGGCCGGGGACCAGCACACCTCGGTGCTGGACGGCCCGGCCGGCGAGGTCCGCCAGGAACGGTCCGAAATGACGACTGCCGGACGCCAGGCGCATCGCGAGGGACCGCGCCGCCGCCACTCCCCCGCCGCCGGGGCCGGAAAGCCTCTCGCCATCGGGTAACCAGCCGGGGAAAAGCCCGATGGCCAGTATTTCCAGCTCACGGAGGATGGACTCCGCGAACTCCGAAACCGATTCACATTCAGCGGCGGCATATGTGACGACAGCAGGCCCGGTCCCAGGCATGGGGTCCAGCAACAATTCCATTACATTCGCATCGATGTCGGAATCGTGTCCAGCGAGGCGGAGCACCCTCCCCACCGGGAGTTCGCTCCACGGGAATGCCACACCGACCCCCTCCGACCAGTCCACTGAAACGCGACTTTGCGAAGGGTAGCGGGCACGAGCCGTAACTAGCAGGAATTCCTGAGATATCTTCCTTTTCGGAGCTTACAAAACCCTCCAAACAGGTTTCCTGGCCGTCCTTCACCCCACCATTCAGGTCAGCTGGGGTCCGCACCGGCGTCGATCCGGTAGCCGACACCGGGCACGGTGGCGATGAGCCAGGGTTCGCCGAGGCGTTTGCGCAAAGCGGAGACGGTGATGCGGACGGCGTTGGTGAACGGGTCGGCGTTGGCGTCCCAGGCCCGCTCCAGGAGCTCTTCGGCGCTGACGACACCGCCTTCTGCGGCGACGAGGACTTCGAGCACGGCGAACTGCTTGCGGGTCAGCGCGACGTAACGTCCGTCGCGGTAGACCTCACGGCGGAAGGGGTCCAGCCGCAGGCCGGCCAGCTCGCGGACCGGCGGCCTGGCGTGCGCGCGCCTGCGGTCGAGCGCGCGCAGCCGCATGACGAGTTCTCGCAGCTCGAACGGCTTGGTGAGGTAGTCGTCGGCACCCAGCTCGAACCCCGAGACCTTGTCGTCGATCCGGTCGGCGGCGGTGAGCATGAGGATCGGCATGCCGCTGCCGGAGGCGACGATGCTCCTCGCGATTTCGTCACCGGAAGGGCCGGGGATGTCGCGGTCGAGGACCGCGAGGTCGTAGGAGTTGACGCTGAGCAGTTCCAGTGCGGACTCGCCGTCCCCGGCGATGTCGGCGGCGATCGCCTCCAGCCGGAGACCGTCCCGTACGGCCTCGGCCAGGTAGGGCTCGTCCTCCACGATCAGCACACGCATACCCGCAGCGTAGGCGCCACGGCATATCGCCGGCATATGCGAGCCCGCGCCGCCGGTCGGCGCACGACCCTTACCGGTCTCAGGGCCGCATCCTCGGGTCCTCGGTCGGATCGGCGTACATCGGCGGGCAACCGTCGTGGACGGCATCGGGACGCAACTCGTAATGCCACGGCTCGTTGCCGTAGATCTGGCACAGCCCGTAGGCCGTGCCGTGCCTGGACAGCCAGGACGCGGCGTCTGCCGGGCCGACGTCGACCGCCTCACCTTTCACATGTTCGGACGTGCCGGGGGTGGCCACCCACCGCGCGGCCTCTTTCGCCGATCCGTACCTGCGGACCGCCTCCCGCAGCAACCGCCGCTGGTAGGCCGGTGACCGCCAGCCGCTGCTGACCCCGATCCCGACACCGTCGGCTTCGGCGTCCCTCGCCGCCTGGCGCAGGGCATCGAGGAGATCCGGGTCGAGATTCCGCACGGCCGCCTTCTTGTCGTCGAAGACCGAGACCGTCCTCCCGGGAGGGATGACACCGTCCCTCCCGTCCACCGAGATCCGTTCGCCGGCCGACTGGACGGGCCGCACCGGCGGAGCCGACGCCACGAGCGGCCGCCACGCGACCGACGCGGCGATCACGGCACCGACGATCACCAGACCGGCGAGCAGGATCCATCGCCTCCGACGGGCCGGCATTGACAGTGAAGCGCTGTGATTCATGCCTCCACCGAAGGCAGAAGCCTGTGGCGACGACGTATGCGCTTTTCCATACGCCTGCGACACACCACCGTCAGGGCCCGAGGAGCACCGACACGGTGAGTGCGGCTGACCATTCACCACGGACCGGCGCGCGCTCCGGCACACCGGGACGGGTGGCTACGTACCGGCTCCAGAACCGGCGGAGGTGAAGTAGGCGGCGCTCTCCGCGTCCGCCGGGTAGTAGGACTCGATCGTGACCTCGTCCAGGGTGATGTCGAGCGGGGTGCCGAACGTGGTGGTGGTCGAGAACAGCCGTAGTTCCCGCTCGCCGAACCGGAAGATCATCGGGATGGCGATCTCGGACCCGGCCGGATGGCGCACATTCTCACCGCCGGGTGCCAGCAGTTCCTCGTAGAGCGCGGTGAGCCCGGGGTCGGGAGCGGCGGCGAGCTGGCGTGCGATGCGGGTGCGCAGCAGCGAACGGACCTCGGCCAGATTGACGATCCGGGGGGCGAACCCGCGCGGGTCCAGCCCCAGCCGCACCATGTTGACCGGCGGCCGTAGCAGGTCGGGGGCGACGTTCGCGAGGAACGGGTCGATGGCGCGATTGGTCATCACGATGTTCCAGCCGCGATCCACGACCAGCGCGGGGTACGGCTCGTGTGCGCGCAGCACCCGTGCGATCGCGTCCCAGGCCGCCTTCAGCGCGTCCCCGTCCAGCGGTCGCCGGGCATAGCGGGGTGCGAAGCCGGCGGCGAGCAACAGCCGGTTGCGCTCACGCAACGGCACGCCGAGCTGCTCGGCCAGGCGGAGGATCATGTCGGCGCTCGGGTTGGACTTGCCGGTCTCCACCAGGCTGACGTGCCGGGCCGAGACGTCGGCGGCGATCGCGAGATCGAGCTGGCTGAGCCCCCGGCGATGCCGCCACTGCCGTAGCAGTTCCCCGACCGTGTACATGACCGCCGATGCTACTCATCGTGGAGCGAGGCGCCATGAAACGCGAGTTCATCGACACCGTGGCGATCGGCCGGAAACACTGCGTCCCGTGACCACAGACAACAAGACCATCGTCCTGCAGGCCCTGACGACCCTGGTCGCGACCGGCGACGTCGACGCACTGGCGCCCTTGCTGACCGACGACTTCCGCCACCACCGGCCGGACTCGGCCTCGACGGCCAAAGCGGAATGGCTCGCCGCCGTACGCGCCGCACTCGTCCCCCTGGCCGGCATGCGGGTCGAGATCCACCATGTACTGGCCGACGGCGACCACGTCGCGATGTACTCCCACCGGCGGTTACCCGGCGCCGGGCCGGAAATCGCGGTCGTCGACATCTGGCGCCTCGACAACGGCCTGATCGCCGAGGCCTGGGAGCTCATCGAACCGGTGTCCCAGGCGGCCGCCAACCTGACGTGGTGGCGAACTGCCGAGCACTGACCCGGCTTGGTGCCGCTCGCGTCAGGTGATGTTAGCGCTCACATAATGCGTCTACCCGGACTTCCTCTCTCTTGAAATGACGGTGTGTGGTGTGATCGAGTAAATACGGAAAGTCGCTGCCGACGGATGCCGGTGGCGATGGCGTGAGCCGCCGGGGAGGCCTGCCGCGGGATATCGGCATCGACACACCTTCGCGACGAAGGGCCTGTAGTTGAAACTTTCACGTGTGAACTTTCATCTCGCTTCCTCAGGAAACAGTCGCAGGTGTCCGACGACAAGCGCCTGAGAGCCCGCGCGAGCGGCAACCGGACAGTGCCCTGGGACCGCGACCCAACTCGACGCGCTGTCCGAGCAGGAGAAAGTGGACATCACCCGTAGTTCGAGGCTTGACGCCGGCATCCCGTGCACTTGCCTCCATTGGCACACCCTCGCCGTCATCGATGAACCACGACTTTTCCCCTCAAGTCATCCAGGCCGGCAGCCGCCTTTCGAATCTTGACCGCACAGTTGTGACCGCTCACACTGTCGTAACGCCGATGTAACCTTCACTTCCGCTGCGGATACAGGATGCGCGTTCGGCGCCATTCAGATCTAGTGATGGGACAATTCATGGCACTGACCATGGCGTCTGCTGGCTACTCGTCAGGACCATCGCGGAACACCCCGCCGTTACGCCGGCTGCTGATCGCTCTCGTGGTGACCACGCTCACCGCGGCGGCAGCCCTCGTCTCCGCGCCGTCGGCCAATGCCGCCACCGGCCACTTCCGAGGCATGAACTGGGCCGTGTTCGGTGACAACTTCAGCACCGGCCCGCTCGTCCTGCAGGGCCTGAGCCAGTCCGACAGCAACGCGACAGTGCGGGCCAAGGCCAACTCGCTCTACGACCACATGGAATACATCATGGGGGTCAACACCGTCCGGTTGCCGATCAACACCCACACGGTGGCCAACACGACGTGGTGGAATTCCTACCGCGGCGCCATCGACGCCGCCGCCGACCGCGGATTCAAGGTCATCCTGGCCTATTGGGAGGACGGCGCCGCCTCCGGCGGCAGGATCACGAACCTCGCCGCGTGGAACTCGATGTGGTCCACCGTGACCAACACCTACGGCTCGAACGGCAACGTCTACTTCGAGCCGATGAACGAGCCGCACGGCTACTCGTCCGCGGACTGGCGCAACGTGGCGGCGAACTGGCTCAGCACCCACACCAGCGCGGTGCCCGGCCGGGTGCTCATCGGCGGCACCGGCTTCAGCCAGGACCTCCGCGACATCTGCAACGACAGCCGCTTCAACTCGACGCTGCTGTCCTTCCACTACTACGCCTTCTTCTACAGCGCGATGACCTACGACGGCTTCCGGAGCCACATCCAGTCGCTGCTCGGCAACTGCGCCTCCCGCGCCATCGCCACCGAATACGGCGCGCCGATGTCCACCGGCCTCAACTACGCCGACCCGGCCGGCACCGACAACTTCGTGCGCTACATCCGCGCCATGGCCCAGGTCATGCGGGACAACCAGATGGGCGGCACGTACTGGCCGGCCCTCGGCGGCAAGCCGACCGCGAACCTCGGCTACGACCACTACTCGATGTACTCCCTCGGCGGCAGCGGCACCAACCTCACCCTGGCCGTCCGCAACCAGTCCGGCGCCGACCGCATCCGCTACGGCTGGGGCGACACCGTCGGCAACCAGACCCCCACCCCGACGCCGACGCCGACCCTGACCCCGACGCCGAACCCGTCGGCGTTCTACCGCCTGAACGCGCGCCACAGCAACAAGGCCATGGACGTCCAGGACGCGAGCACCAGCAACAACGCACGCGTCGACCAGACCCTCTACGGCGGCAACGCCTGGCAACAGTGGCGCTTCGTGGACGCCGGCAGCGGCTACTGGCGAATCGTCGCCCGTCACAGCGGAAAGTGCCTCGACGTGACAGGCGCCTCGACCGCCGACGGCGCCGAACTCATCCAGTACACCTGCGGCACCGGCGCCAACCAGCAGTTCCAGATGGTCCCCAACGGCGACTACTTCCAGCTCCGCGCACGCCACAGCGGCAAATGCGTGGACGTCCCGGCCGCCTCGACCGCGGACCGCGTGATCCTCAAGCAGTACACGTGCAACGGCGGCACCAACCAACAGTGGTCACGCAGCACGATGATCTGACGGCCGTCCCGGCATGACCGCCGATCCGCCGGTACAGCGCACCCCCGGCGCCGAGCTCGCGCTGTGTGCTCGGCGCCGGGGAACACAGGAATCGTCTGGAATTCTCGAAGGGAGACGTCTCATGGCGCCAAGGACCCGGGCTGGAAAACTGCTCACCACCGCGGCCCTCATCGCCGCCGGCATCACGTTCTCGGTCCCTGTCCATGCCGTGGCCGATCACATCGCAGGCGGTAAGCGGGGCCAGGTGACAGTAGCCGGATACACCTGGTCGAACTGACCCCGAGAACGCACCGTCACGCGCCGGTCGCCTGGATCAGGACGGCACGGGAGGGCTTCGGTGCACCTGGAACGGTGCGAAGCTCTGGGTGACGGGCATGAGCTCGATGACGTTGACGTTGACGTGCGCCGGCAGCGATGCGGCCCAGGACACGGCCTCGGCGATGTCGGCGGGGCCGAGCGGCCGCATCCCGGCATAGAGGGCCCGGGCCCGCTCCCGATCCCCGCCGAAGCGCACGGTGGAGAACTCGGTGTCCCCACACATGCCGGGTTCGACGCAGGTGACGCGGACGCCGGTGCCGTGCAGGTCGCTCCGCAGGTTCTGGCTGAACTGGTGGACGAACGCCTTGCTCGCGCCGTAGACGTTGCCGCCGGGGTAGGGGTAGGTGCCGGCGACCGAGCCCACGTTGACCACGTGGCCCCGGCCGCGTGCCACCATGCCGGGAAGGATCGCCCGGGTGCAGTACATGAGGCCCCTGCAGTTGGTGTCGAGCATCTGGTCCCAGTCATCCAGGTCGGCGTCTTGAGCGGGGAGCAGACCCTTGGCGAGGCCGGCGTTGTTGACCAGCAGGTCGATCTCGGCGAACTCGGCCGGCAGAGACGCGATCGCCTGCTCGACCGCGGCCCTGTCCCGGACGTCCAGTCCAAGAGGGTGGACGGTGCCCGGGTGGCCGGCCGCCGCCTTGGCGAGCAGGTCCGCTCTCCGCGCCGACGCGACGACGCGGACGCCGTCGGCCGCGAGGCGGCGGGTGATCGCGGCGCCGAAGCCACTGCTGGCGCCGGTGACGAACGCGGTCATGGTCATAGGGCTCGTCGCCTGCGGGAGATCGAGTCGAGGAACCTGCTCAGCGCCGCGTTGAACTCGGCCGGCCGTTCGAGGTTGGGCATGTGCGCGGTGTCCTCGATGACGACGAGCGCGGAGCCCGGGATGACCTCGTGCATGAGCCGGGCGTCACCGATCGGGGTGAACTCGTCATCGCTGCCGACGACGATGAGGGTGGGCACGCGGACGCGCGACAATGACGCCAGGTAGTCGGGACGCTCGGCGCGGCCTCGCAGTGCGGCGGCCGCACCCTCCGGAGGCGTCCTCCGCATCATTCCGATGACATGCTCGGCCACCGCGGAGGACCGCCGGATACTGGCCGGCGCCACCATCTTGGCCAGGACCTCCTCCGCGTAACCGTCCAACCCCTCCCGCAGCAGCCGGTCGGCCGTGGCGTTGCGGATCCGCCTGCCTTCTTCGGTCTCCGCCTGCGGGGCGGTAGCGGCGAGCACCAGCCCGCGCAGCCGGTCCGGGAACAGGCGATGAAACTCCATGACGATCTGTCCACCCATGGACAGGCCGCCGAGGACGACCTCTGCGACGTCGAGGTGGTCGAGAAGTGCGGCGATGTCCTGGGCGAAGGTCTGAAGTGGCGTCTTTCCCGGGACGACGCTGCTGCGGCCGTAGCCACGCAGATCCGGGACGATCACCCGGCGTCCGTCCCGGCCGAGATGCTCGACCTGGGGTGCCCACATCGAACGGTCGAACGGGTGCCCGTGGACGAGCATCAGCGGCGGCCCAGTGCCCTCGGGATTGTGGTCGTCATAAGCGATAGCGATCTGACCGGTGATGAAGGTGTCCACCGTGAATCTCTCCTGTTCGGCCAGCCTTGACAGGTCGATGCTATTAGCGGCAATATCTCGGTGCAATAGAGAAATTGCACTCGGAGCAATAGCGACCAGAGGTGACATGGACGACTTCCGGCGGATCGCGGACGCGCTCGCGGCAGAGGTCGCCTCCGGTCGCCTCAGGCCCGGGGACCGGCTACCGCCGCAGCGGCAGTTCGCCCGCAGGCACGGCATCGCCGGCTCCACCGCGGCGAGGGTGTACGGCGAGCTGATCCGCCGCGGCATCGCGGTCGGCGAGGTCGGACGCGGCACCTTCATCCGCGCCGCCGCGCCGTCGAGCGAGCCCGCACTCGCCGAGCCGGCCCGAGCGCGAGTGGACCTGGAGCTGAACTTCCCCATGCCTCCGGAGCAGCCCGCGCTCCTCGCGGAGAGCCTCGGCGGAATGCTGCGTCCCGACGTGCTGGCGGATGCGCTCGCCCCCGTAGGCGCGGCAGGTACGCCGGCCGTGCGGGAGGCGGCGGCCACGATGCTGTCGTGTCCCGGCTGGGCCCCCGAGCCCGGACGCCTGCTGATCACGGGCAACGGCCGGCAAGCGATCGCCGCCGCGCTCGCGGCACTCGTCCCGGCCGGTGACCGCCTCGGCGTCGAGGAACTGACCTACCCGCTGGTCAAGGGCATCGCCACCCGCCTGGGCATCACCCTGGTCCCGCTCACCATGGACGACTGCGGGGTACTCCCGGAAGCCATCCGATCGGCCGGGCCGCTGCGCGCCATCTATCTCCAGCCGACACTCCACAACCCGCTAGGCGTCACCATGCCCGAACGGCGGCGCGCCGAGATCGCCGCCGCTCTCCGAGAACTCGGGATCCACGCGGTCGAGGACCGCATCTACACGTTCCTCCGCGATGACCCACCACCGCTGGCCGCGTTCGCACCCGAACACGTCATCGTCGCCGACAGTCTGTCGAAGCGAGTGGCACCCGGCCTGACCATCGGCTTCGCGGTGACACCTGAGTCCATCGGCGACCGCGTCGCCTCGGCGCTGCGCTCAGGCGGCTGGACCGCCCCGAGATTCGCCGTGGAGGCCGCCACGCGATGGCTCACCGACGGCACCGTCGCCACCCTCCAAGAGCTCAAACGCCGCGACGCCGCCACGCGCCAGAGGCTCGTGCGCGACCACCTCGCCGAGTTCGCCGTCCAGGCCGACCCGCACGCCTACCACTGCTGGTGGCGCCTACCCGACCCATGGCGAGCCGACACCTTCGTCGCCGCCGCCGCCCGTCGCGACATCGCGGTCACCCCCGGCGCCGCCTTCACCGTCGTCACGGCCCACTCCCCCAACGCCGTCCGCCTCGCCCTGTCAGCACCACCGCTCGGCACCCTCGCCCCGGCCCTGGCCACCCTCGCCGCACTGGCCAGGAGCGCTCCCGAGGACACCGAGATCGAGTAGGAGCCGAATCACCGGAGGCACATACCGCGCTCATCGGCGATGGCACCCGAACCGACCCGCCCGCCGCTCGGTAAGCTCGATACGGCTACGGCGCGGGAAACGCTCGCCGGCAAGGACGCCGGCCCCTGGATCGACCCCCACCCATCCGGCCTGGCGAACGTCCCGGTGCCAGCGGCCTCACCGATCAGAAATCCTCCGCCACGTCGTCAGTCCTGTCGGCCCTCGCATCTGTCGGCCCTCGCACCGGTGGAAGGATCGACGACCATGACCGACACCAGACCGCTCGGCGCCGACGAGGCCACGTTCCTCGCGGCGGCCCGCTCGGGCGACACGGCGCGGTTCGCGCTTGTCACCGAGCGCCACCGGCGTGAGCTGCAGGTGCACTGCTACCGGATGCTCGCGAACTACGAGGATGCCGAGGACCTGACGCAGGAGACGTTCCTGCGAGCGTGGAACAAGCGGGAGTCGTTCAAGGGCCAGGCGGCACTGCGGACCTGGCTGTACCGCATCGCGACGAACGCCTGCCTCGACTTCCTGGAGAAGCGCAACGACCGCATACCCGTACCGTCCGAGCTGCCGGACCTCGGCTCCGAAATGCTGTACCTGCAGCCCTACCCCGACCGGATGCTCCCGCAGGACCCACAGGAATCGGTGGTGGCGCGGGAAACGATCGAGCTGGCGTTCATCGTCGCCGTCCAGCACCTGCCGCCGAGGCAGCGAGCGGCGTTCATCCTGCGCGACGTCCTCGGCTGGCCGGCGTCGAAAACCGCCGACGCTCTCGAACTGACCGTCGCATCGGTGACCAGCGCACTGCAGCGGGCCCGTGTGACGATGCGCGAGCAGCTGCCCGACCGCCGCCTCGACTGGCGGAGCCCCGCCACCCACGAGCTGTCGAACGACGAGCGCGGCGTGGTGAAGTCGTACATAGAGGCCCATGAGCGCAACGACCTCGACGGGCTGATGGCCCTGCTGCGCGACGACCTGCGCTTCACGATGCTGCCCCAACCGGGAACCTCGGTCATCACAGCCAAGGACGCCGTGGACGGCTGGGTCTCCGGCGGGCTCTTCCAGCGCGGCCACGACGACTGGCGCTGTATCACCACGACGGTCAACCGCATGCCTGCCGCCGTGCTCTACCTCCGCACCCCCGACGACCCCGAGTACCGGCTGTTCACCATCGCGGTCCTGCACATCGTCGACGGAAAGATCGCCGAACTCACCGGATTCGACGCCACCGACAAACCCTGGCTGGGCCTGCCCCCGACACTGTGATCAGCCAGGGCCCCATCGCCGACGAGTCCAGCGCACGGGCCGCCGTCACCGAAGTCACCGAGGAATGAGCACCCCGACCAGCCGAACACCACCGCCCCGCCGGCAGCGCCGGCGGGGCGGCTTCATGTCCGAGGAACATCGTCACGATCAACGACGCAGTCGTCCCCCATCTCCAGCAAGCCGGCCAGCAGCTCACTCAGAAGGCAAGGAAGGCCCGGGAAGGGTCCCTCATAGCCGAGGGTCACGGTGAGCACACCAGGAAGGATCTCGTCCTGGCCTCACGAGCCGAACATCTGGCCCGTGCTCATCGCCTCGTCTCGTAACGGGTCAGCACCATGCCGCCGGCAAACGTCCGCGTCTCCAGCAGGTTCAGGTTCACCCAGCTGTCCAGTGCCGTATAGAACGGCGTGCCGCCGCCGACCAGGACCGGGTGGGTGACAAGTACGTACTCGTCGATCAGCCCGGCCCGCATGGCCGCCCCGGCGAGCGTGGCGCCGCAGATGTCCATCGGGCCGCCGTCCTCGGCCTTGAGCCGGCTGATCTCGGCGACCGCGTCACCGGTGACCAGACGAGCGTTCCAGTCGACCGTGCTGATCGTCGAGGAGAACACCACCTTCGGCATCTCCCGCCAGCGGCGGGCGAACTCGATCTCCGCCGGGCTGGCGCCAGGCCGCTGGTCAGCGGTCGGCCAGTCGGCGCTCATCGTCTCCCACAGCTTGCGCCCGTACAACGCCAGACCGGTCCCCGCCACCCGGTCGGACCACCACTGGAACAGCTCATCGCTCGGCGCGCTCCAGCCGAGCTCGTCGCCGGCCGCAGCGATGTAGCCGTCCACACTCAGGTTCATGCCGAAGATCAGTTTCCGCATCGTGCCAGCCTCTCGTGAGTCGATCTCACACATACAGACGGACACGGCCCGGAAACCTGATCGGTGCACGATCTGCGTCCACAGGGAATCCCCGTGTTCCGAGACCCGGCCCGGCGTACTCAGCTGAGCCCGAGTGCCGACGGTGGGCATGCCGACCCCGATAGAGGTCGAGACCATGGTCATCGTGGCATCACGAATCCAGTGATCCAGCTCCACGGAGCTTGGAGCACACCAGAGTCTCCATCGACCCGGCACGGTTCGGCCACGTCAATCGCGTCAAGGCCCTCAAGCGCCAGATGTACGGCCGAGCCAACCCCGGCCGTCTGCGCAAACGCGTCCTCCTCGCCGACTGAAGCGGCTCGCTTCACGGAATCAGTGCCAGAGCCCACATCACGCGCCGTCGACAGGTTGTCATCTCTCCAGGGATGATCAACGACCGACACGATAAAAGCCTCAATCCTGGCCATATTGGAAAACGATTTATAGTCAGAATTGTCGCTTTGGCCCCCTTATCACGCCGTATATCTGACTTAACGGATAGAGATATCTCCGCGGATTCGACGCCATCCTGATGATCTGTGCGGGAAGATGACCCCACCATCGGCTTACCACGAGCACGGAGTGCTGGAGAGACATATATGACCGATATGCGCATCCTCGCGATCGTCATCGGCGTTCTGGTCCTGGCCGCGGGGATCGCGATCGGCGTTCTCGCGCGCAGACACCGCCGTGCGGGGAAGGCGACAACGTTCTGGCGGTCGATGGAACGGCTCGGATTCGTGATCGCAGTGCTGAGCGGATCGGCGAGCCTGATCATCACCCTCCTGGTCCTTGTCCTGGAGCGGCCGGCCTCCCCCGTGACGGAGGGACGGCAGCCGGGCAGAACAACCGGCTCGCCGCCGACCACCGCACCGCCCGGGAGCCCGCGGGTGGTGATCGACAGGCAGGGCTTCGCGCTCGGCCCGCCCTCGTCGTTCCCGGCGCCGGAGACGGACAAAGTCGATCTGGACAGCGGCCACCGGGGCTACGGGACGATCGTCGAGCAGTGGGGGAAGGATTTCCAGCCGGACCCGGGCGGACGGACGGACATCATCATCGAGGACGGCGAGATCCACTCATACGACGGGACCGAGCGGTCGATGGTCCTCCTCGCGGACGCGGGATCCGGGGGGTACGCCGCGTGCAGGAGGGCGCTGGCCGAGGAGGACAGCCGGGTCGCCCGGATCCCCCTCGCCGACCTGGCGGCCGGGTCGCAGGTGTGCTCGCGCACCGACCAAGGCCGGACGGCGCTGGTCACCGTCCAGGAGGCCGGCCAAGGCCCCGTGCTGACGATCGCGTTCACCACTTGGGAGAGGTGACAAGCTCTCGGTGGAGAGCTCGCGTCACCCGGTGCGGGGACGTAGTCGAGGCCGGTGAACGGCCAGGAACTGCGCAGCCAGCCCTCGACCAGCTCGTAAAGCGGCTTGTCCAGGTGCGCGACGCTCAGGCGCACCCACGAGCGCACCGTGCGTGGCACGACCGGCCGAAGGGGTAGATGTCCCCGCAGCCCACCACCTCATCGCCGATCAGGACGGAGTAGGTGAAACCGGTCCGCCGACGGGGGCCGCCGACGTACCAGATGAGGTCGCGCAGGTTGTCGTCGAGGCTCATGGGCTCGGGCCAGGAACATCTCGAAGCCAGGTGTGCGGCGGATGTGCGCCACGCTCGACGTCCAGGCGCGGTAGTCGCGCTCGTTGTGCTCCGGACCGAGCGGAACCAGGTGGAGACCGCCATGCGCGACCCCGAAAGGACTGGGCCCCAGAGAACTGCGGCGCAGCCCGGTCATCCAAGAGGGTGCGACCACCATGGACGGCATCTTCCCGATGCCCGAGAACCCTTAGTCACTCACGTTGTCACCCACGCCCCGTTTCCATGATCGGAGATGGGGCGTTTTGGCTGGTGGGCGCTACTGGGTTCGAACCAGTGACCCCTCGCTTGTAAGGCGAGTGCTCTACCGCTGAGCTAAGCGCCCTTCCTGGTGGACCACAACCTTACGGTACCGGTGGGTGGGTGGGCACATCGAGAGGTGGGGTGGGGGGTTGTGTCGATTTCCAAGCCAGGAGGGCGGCGCCTAGCATGCCGGCGTTGGTGCCGAGGAGGGTGTGGTGGATCTGGGGGGCGGTGCGCCAGGTGAGTTTGCGTTGGAGGCGTTCGGCCACGGGGGTGCTCAGGGTTGGGCCTGCTTGGGACAGGCCGCCGCCGAGGACGATGGAGGTGGGGTCCAGGAGGAGGGTGTAGGTGGCCAGGGCCAGGGTCAGGGCTTCCAGGGCTTCGTTCCACACCTCGGTGGCTTGGGGGTCGCCGCGTTCGGCTCGGGTGATGACGTCCTCGGCGGTGGGTGGGGTGGCGGGGGCCGGGGTGGGGGTGATGGAGCTGGCTCTGGTCAGGGACTCGGTGTAGCGGCGGGCTATGGAGGCGGCGGAGGCGTAGGTTTCCAGGCAGCCGGTCTGGCCGCAGGCGCATTGTTCGCCGGTGGGGAAGACGGGGATGTGGCCGATCTCGCCGCTCCAGCCGGTGGCGCCGGGGTAGGGGGTGTTGTTCAGGATCATGGCGCCGGCGATGCCGGTGCCTATGGAGAGGAAGAGGAAGTCCTGCTGGTGGCGTGCGGCGCCTAGGACGCTCTCCGCGAGGCCGGCCGAGCGGACGTCGTGGCCCAGGCGGATCGGGACGTCCAACGGGTTGAAGTCCGATGCGGGGACGTCGCGCCAGCCGATGTTGGAGGAGTAGACGGCGGTGTTGTCGGATACGGGGCCGGGGACCACGACGCCTACGGCGGTCGGAGGGGTTTCGCCGGCGCCGGCGAGGTCGGCGATGAACTCACGGATCGTGGCGATGACCTTGCCGGGGCCCTCGGTGCGGGGGGTGGGGCGGCGGTCGGTGAGGAGGATGTCGCCTCCGGCGGTGACCAGGCCGCCTTTCATCGAGGTACCGCCTACGTCCAGGGCCACGACATGGGTGGTCATACGGCGGCCTCGCCGAGGATGAAGCTGTGCACCGGAGTCTTTCCCCTTCGCCACTCACCGTGTGTCCCGCGCAGTGTCGCGGACGAGTCTCCCGCACGTCAAAACCGCCCTGAGGTCCGCCTCCACCGGCCGGTCACCGTAAGGCGGCGCCGATTTCGCCGTACCACTTCCCACCGCGTCGGCGCCGGAAAGCGTCGCTGCTGGACCGAAACGGAGAAGTTCGGTTGCCGCGGTGGTGGAGTGCAGTGGGTGGAGTGGGTTGTGGCCCTTCGACCAGCACACCTCAGAGGCCAGGTGAGTGGGGTGCAAGAGAGTGAGATCGAGTGAGTCAGGTGCAGTGAGGTGCACTGAGTGAGGTGCTGTGGGTGGGTTGTGACCCTTTGACCAGCCGGACAGCCCGGAGGCGAGGGTGGGTGGGGTCAGGGCACTCGGGTGCGGCGGGGGGGTGGGTCCGGGGGGTGGGGGGTGGTGCCTAGGACTCTGGTCAGGGCGGCGGCTACTTCTTCTGAGAGGCCGGTTATCTGGGGGGTGGGGGTGGGAGGGCTGGTTTGGGTGGGGCGGGTGGTGCCGCAGGTGCGGCATTCTATTTCGCCGAGGCGGCAGATGAGGGTGGTGGAGTCGCAGGTGGTGCAACGGTCCAAGTCCAGGTCGTGGTTGGTCTGGCAGGTGGGGCAGATCAGGACCTGGGAGTCGTGGTGTACGGCGCGGCGCCAGGGGCTGGCGCCGCGGATGGGGTCCGTCTGGCGGATCCCGCATCGGTAGCAGGGCATCGTCGCCACCGCCTTCGTCCTCGCCTTGGCCGTCTCCGGGGCTGAGAGGCGGCCGGTGCTACGAGATGTCGTCGAGTACCCGGAGGTACCCGGAGATGTCGCGCGGCGCGGCGGTGGGGTTGATCGCCTTCCAGCGGACCACGCCTTCGCCGTCGATGACGAAGGTGCCTCGCACGGCGAAGCCCTTGTCCTCATCGAAGACACCGTACGCCTGCGCCACCGCTCCGTGCGGCCAGAAGTCCGACAGCAGGGGGAAGTTGAACTTCTCCCGGTCGGCCCAGGCCCGGTGGCTGAACATGGAGTCGACGGAGACGGTGAGCACCTGGACGTCGGGGGGTGCGGCGACGAGGAAGTCGTCGCGGATGGCGCACAGCTCTCCGTGGCATCCCCCGCTGAAGGCCAGGGGGTAGAACATGAGCACGACACGCTTTCCCAGGAAGTCGGAGAGCCGTACCGGCGCGCCGTGCTGGTCTCTGAGGGCGAAGTCCGGGGCCTTGTCGCCGATGTCGACCGCCATGCCGCTTCTCCCTTCGCACGTTGAACATTTGACCGTCTGGGCACATCCGTCTGCCGTACGGCTCGAAGCGTCAGCCGTACGGCAGCGATGGCGGCGGAGGAAGTCTCTAGCGGCGTCCCTTGGGCGCGACGAGCCGCGTACCCGACCAGTCGCGGGCCGCGCTGACACTGCTGGTCTGCGAGAGGCCCGCAGTGGCGGCGTCCTCTCCGATGTCGCTGGGCTCGACGTGGCCGTCCCTGCCGACCTTCGGCGTGAGGAGCCAGATCTGCCCCCCGTCGGCCAGCGCGGTCATGGCGTCGCTCAGCGCGTCGAACAGGTCGCCGTCGCCGTCCCGCCACCACATGAGCACCACGTCGACGACGTCTTCGGCGTCCTCGTCGAGGAGCTCGTTGCCGGTGAGCTCCTCTATCGACTGCCTGAGTTCTTCGTCGGTGTCCTCGTCCCAGCCGATCTCCTGCACCACCTGACCCGGCTTCAGACCGAGTCGCTCGGCCAGGCCGCGCTCGCCCTGCGCCTGACCCGCGGTCGCGCTCACGTTTGTCCCTCCTGCTTGGATGGCCCCGCACGTATGCGGTTCACCGGCCTCCGTGAGGCCGCTTCGGCACAGTCCACACGCTGTGACCCGTCGTCGTCAACGGTCGCCACGGCCGGTGACCCGCACCGTTATCTGTTAGTTCGACAAAAACGACAAACGAACACGTCGTTCCGTGTTGTCGATGTTGAGGTCCACGATCGCCACAGACTGCCATGTGCCGAGCGCCAGCCGTCCGTCGATGACCGGGATGGTCGCGTACGGCGGGATCAGCGCCGGCATGACGTGTGATCTGCCGTGGCCGCGCGAGCCGTGCGCGTGCCGCCACCGGTCGTCGGCCGGCAGCAGTTCCCGCAGCGCGTCGAGGAGGTCGTCGTCGCTGCCGGACCCGAGTTCCAGCAGCGCCACCCCCGCGGTCGCGTGCGGGACGAAGACGTGCAACAGCCCGTCGCCTCCGCAGGAACGCGCGAACTCCTCGCACCTTCGGGTGATGTCATGCACCCTTTCCGTGCTCCCGGTATTCACCTCGAACGTCTGAGATCTCACCTTCGGATCTTATGGTCCCCGTTGAGCTGGGACGACAATCGCGTCCGGCCCTGGGAACACCAGCCCGACATGGCCGTCGTCGAAGCGCACGACGTAGGGCGGACATCCGTCCGGGCCGCGGACCTCGATGATCAGGCCCGGCCGGTCCGGGTGCCCCACCGTCGTCCCGTGCACGACGAGCCGATCCCCTATGGTCGCGTACACCTTTGTCCTCCTTCCCCTCCTCCTTCCAAGGCTCGTACGACCTCATGCCCGCCGGGAAGAGCCGGGGACCCTCCCCCGGCAGAGGGAGGGGAAATAACTACCGAAACGTTACGCTGCGGGGATGTGGCGGTTCGGGCTGCGGTCACGGATGGCGGCGTCCTACGTACTGGTCACCGCGGCGGCGGTACTGATCGTGGAGAGCGTGCTGCTCGGGCTGATGGTCACCTCCGAATCAAGGTCGGATCTGGTGCGGCGGGTGCAGAACCAGGCCGGCAGGGACGCGAAGGTCATCGGCGCCACGCTCGGCAAGGTGAACGTCTTCGCGCCGGGCCTCAGCCAGTGGGGCGTGCTCGCCATGGCGGCGAAGAACTCCTCCGCCGAGACCGGATTCGGCGACCGGGACGGCAAGAGGCGGGAACTGCCGTTCGACAGCACGTCAGGGGCGGTGGAGGTGCTGACGGATGCCACAGGCCGTGTGGTGACCGGCACGGCGGACGACGTGTACCCGCCGGGGGTGGTGCTCTCCGCTTCGCGGTCGCAGTTGCCGCAGGGCACCGGCGGCAAGGGGGTGACTCCGCTCGGCCTCGCCGTGTGGTGGATGAGCCCGGTGCTCGCCGGTTCCGGCCCGCTGGACAAGGACGGCGAGCCCGGTGTGCCGGATCCGGTGGGGCCGGCGGACGGTCGGACGGGGGCCGCCACGGGGAAGCCCACGGAAACTTTCAGGACCGTCGGGTACGTCTACGTCCAGGCGCCGGCGGACCTGCGAGTGGTCCCGCTCACCGACTCCGTCGGTCCTCTGCTCGCTCCCGGGCTGCTCGTGCTCGCGCTGGTGGTGCCGGTGGGGGTGGTTTTCGGCATGCTGAGCACCCGCAGGCTGATCGTCCGCGTCACGCGACTGGCCGCGGTCACGTCAGCGGTGGCCGAAGGCGACTTCACGCGCAGGGTGGCGGTGCGGGGCGACGACGAGGTGGGGCGGCTGGAGGACGGCTTCAACCGGATGACCGACCGCCTCGGCGCGGCCGTGGCGGCCGAGCGGCACGCGGCGACGGCCGAGGCACGGCAGGCCGAGCGCGCGCGGATCGCCAGGGAACTGCACGACTCCATCTCGCAGGACCTTTTCTCGCTGAGCCTGCTCGCCGCGGGCCTGCGCCTGGCCGCGCCGGCCGCGCTCGGCCGCGAGGCCGAGGCCATGGAGCGGACGGCCGCGCGCACCATGCGAGAGATGCAGGCCCTGCTGCTGGAGCTGCGTCCGGTGGCCCTGGAGGACGCGGGGCTCGTCCCCGCGCTGGAGGAACTGTGCCGTGCGTACGAGTCCCGGCTCGGCGTCACCGTGCGCACCGTTCTTGAGGAGGTCGTGCTGCCGCCGGCGGCCGAGCACGCGCTGCTGCGCCTCACGCAGGAGGCCCTCGGGAACGCGGTCAGGCACGGTTCTCCGCGCGTCGTAGAGGTGCGGCTGAGCGGTGCGCCGGGTGCGGTGCGGTTGCGGATCGCCGACGACGGACGAGGGTTCGACCCGGACCGTCCGTCGCCGGGTCACGGGATGGGGCTGAAGCTCATGCGCGAACGGATGGCGGAACTCGGGGGGACGTTCGAGGTGGCGGGAGAGCCCGGTGCCGGGACCGTCGTCTCGGCGTCGGTGCCGCTGCCGGGCCACGTGGCGGCCCGGTGATCCGGGTGCTGATCGTGGACGACCACGAGGTGGTGCGGCAGGGTCTGCGCTTCGTCCTGGAGCAGGTGGACGGCGTCGAGGTGGCCGGCGAGTGCGCCACCGGCGAGCAGGCCCTGGCGCTGGTTCGCGCGCTGCGGCCGGCGGTGGTGCTGCTCGACCTGGTGATGCCCGGCATGGACGGGCTGGACGTGCTGCGCCGCCTCGGGGAGGGCCGGCCGGCGGTGATCGTGCTGACGTCCTTCCACGAGGACGACCGGATCGTGGAGGCGCTGCGCCTCGGCGCGTTGTCGTACCTGCCGAAGACCACGCCGGTGGACCGCGTGGTGGAGGCCGTGCGGGCCGCCGCGACCGGAGGCAGCGTGCTGGAGCCCCGCATCGCGAGCCTGCTGGTGAGACGGATGCGCGGGTCCGGTCCGCCGGACCCGCTGGCCGCGCTCACCCCCCGTGAGCGCGAGGTGCTCACGGCCCTGGCGCGAGGCCGTTCCAACATCGAGATCGCGCGTTCGCTGTCCCTCGGCAAGGAGACGGTGAAGACCCACGTGTCGAGCATCCTCGCCAAGCTCGGGGTCGCCGATCGCACCCAGGCCGCCATCGTCGGGCTCCAGCAGGGCCTCGTCCCCTTGGACGAGGCCCTGCTGGACGGCGACGGCTGACGTGCGGACCGGCGGTCACATGGCGCGCAGTGCCTCGGTGGGCTGGAGGCGAGCGGCGCGCAGTGCGGGGTAGAGCCCGGCGAGGGCTCCCACCAGCACGGCCACGCCGAGGCCGCCCCACAGTGCCTCGGGAGGGATCAGCGCCGGCCAGCCGCGGTGCCGGGCCACGACGGCGGTGACCAGTGAGCCGGCCGCCACACCGGCCGCGCCGCCGAGCGCGGAGAGCAGGAACGACTCGGCGAGGAACTGCGCGGCCACGTGCCGGCGAGCGGCGCCGAGCGCGCGGCGCAGGCCGATCTCGCCACGGCGCTCCAGTACGGAGATGACCATGATGTTGCCGACGCCGATGCCTCCCACGAGCAAGGCGATCGCCCCGAGGCCGAGGAACAGCGCGGCGCCGGTCTCGGCCACCGACAGGCGGACGGTGAGCGTGTCCGAGGGACGGCTCACGTCGGCGCGTTCGGGGAACTCCGGGTTGGTGGTGGCGGCGAGCAGCGCGGCGACGGCCTCCACACGGTCCTGCGCGGCGCGGACGTACAGGCGGCTGGGGTGGCCGTCGTGGCCGAGCAGGCGGCCCGCGACGGGGAACCCGACCAGCGCGGCCCTGTCGATCTCCGGGGCCAGGGTCAAAGGTGCGAGGACGCCGGCGACGCCGAACCAGTGGCCGCCGAGCCGTACCCGGGTGGCGCCGTCCACGCGGCTGATCCCGAGCATGCGGGCCGCCTCGTGGCCGAGCACGGTGACCGGGTACCCGGCGGTCGCGGCGTCGAGGAACCGGCCCTTGGCGACCTGACCGTCCAGCGTGGCCAGCAGTGCGGCGTCACAGGCCCGTACGTCCAGCCCGCCGGTCTGCCCTGCCGGGATCAGGTCGTTGCGGTAGACGGAGAACCCGTTCAGGCGCGTGGTGGGTGCGACGTGCTCCACCCCCGGCAGCCGGCGGATCATCGTGCTCGCGCGCTCCGGCAACGGGGCCTCGGCGCCACCGATCTCCTTGCCGTCGGCGACGGTGAGCAGGTTGGTGCCGAGCCGGTCGATCTGCTCGAGCAGCGCCGCCTGGCTGGACCGGGTGACCCCGAGCACCGCGACGATCGACGCGACGCCGATCGCGATGCCGAGCGCCGAGAGCACGGCGCGCAGCGGCCGCGACCGCAGCCCGAGGGTGCCGGCGGCCAGCAGGTCGGCTCCCCGCATCCGGCTGACGTCGCTCATGGCGTCACCGGCCCGCGGTCCCCGACGACCAGGCCGTCACGCAGTTCCACCCGGCGCGGGCAGGCGCCGGCGACCTCGGCGTCGTGCGTGACCACCACCAGGGTCGTCCCCTGGCCGTTCAGCTCGCGCAGCAGTTCGATGATCGCGGCGCCTGAGGCGGAGTCGAGGTTCCCGGTGGGTTCGTCGGCCAGCACGATCGCCGGTCGTCCGGCCAGAGCGCGTGCGACGGCGACCCGCTGCCGCTCCCCGCCGGACAGTCTGGACGGACGGTGCGCGGCACGGTGCGCGAGGCCGACCCCGGCCAGCGCCTCCGCGGCGAGACGCCGCCGCTCGGCATCCGGCATGCCGCGGTACACCAGCCCTGTGGCGACGTTCTCCAGCGCGGTCATGCCCTCCAGCAGGAAGAACCGCTGGAAGACCACCCCCACGTGGCGGGCCCGCAGTCCGGCGAGCCGCCGGTCGCGGTAGGTCCCCGTCTCGTGGCCGGCGAGGCGCACCGAGCCGGAGGTGGGGCGGTCGAGTGCGGCCATGAGGTGGAGCAAGGTGGACTTGCCCGAGCCGGACGGCCCGAGCAGCGCCACCATCTCGCCGGGCCGGACGTCCAGCGACACGCCGCGCACCGACTCCACCGGCGGCTCGCCGGGGTACACCTTCCAGACCTCCGACAGCCGCAGCACCGGTTCTTCCGTGTGGTCCTTCACGGTCATCCGGCCGGCACCTCCACCATGGTCCCCTCGGTGACACCGGTCACCTCGACGGTCCCCGCGACCTCGTCGAACAGTCCCACCTCGACCGGCACGGCCGTCCGGCGTCCGCCGTCCACGGTCACGACGGCGTACGTGCCGCCGGGCCTGGCGAGCAGGGCGACGACGGGGACGGTGAGGACGTTCGCGCGTCGCTCTGTGGTGATGTCCACCTGGACCAGCGCCTGGTCCAGCATGCGGAACCGCTTGCCGGCGAGCCGGACGGTGGCGGGGATGGTGGACGGCGCCTGCGCGCCGTCCTGCTGTTCGCCGGGCTGCGCGACGCCGCTGACCCGGGTCACGCGACCGGGGCGGACGGCACCGTCGGGGAGCGTGACGCGCACCCGGTCCCCCCGGCGCACCGACGGCGCCACGGCGGGGTCGAGGTCCAGCGTGACCACGGGGGCCGCCCCGGTGCCGTGCAGCACCTGCCCTGTGGCGGGCCGTCCGGTCCCGATGTCGTGACCGGTGACCCGGAGGGCCCCGGGGAGGAAGACCACCTGGCCGAGGGGGACGGCGCCGGTCACCGGCAGCCGCGCGGCGCGCTGCCACCGGCGTACCGCCCAGTACGTGCCGAGGTCGTAGTGACGGTCCACCGTGAAGCCGGTGTACCCGAGGGCCCGGAGGTTGCGCTCCAGTTGCCGCACGTCCGTCCCGTCGGTCACGCCGAGTCCCAGGTCGCGCCAGGCGGGGCGGGGGCCGTACAGCAGAGGCACCCGGCGGCCGTCCGACTCGTACAGGGTGGCGCCCCGCCGGACCGTGGTCCCGGTCGCGGGCAGGCGGGTGACCGTGCCGCCGTGGCCGGTGACCGTGTACGCGCCGTCGTAGGTCAGGGTGCCGTTGACCTGCTGCCGCGCGACCACGTCGCCGAGCGTGACCGCGACGGCCGAGCCCGCGGGTGGAGCGGTGGTGGCCGGCGGGGGTGGTTCACGAAGCAGGACCCAGCCGCCTCCGGCGGCGGCGAGGACCACCACCCCGGCCAGGGACAGGCCGACAGGTCTCATCGCCGGGGTCATCCTTCCGTGATGTGGAGGCCTTTGCCGGGCAGGATGCTCCGGCATTTGCGCAGCTGGTCGATGAACCCGCGCTTGCCGAGGTCGCGCAGACGGCGGGGCAGCGGGAAGGCGCCTTCTGTCGTGGGGTCGGGCCAGTCGCGCAGACCGTTGGCACGCATGCATTTGGCGAACTCGCGTGTCTTCGCCAGCTCGGCGGGTGGGATCGTCTCGCTCTTCATGCCGGGGATGTCGCGCAGGATGGATCGGCATGCCTCGGTCGCCTTGGTGGACGGCAGCTTGCCGTGACCCTGCGGCACCGGGAAGGTGATCCTCCCGTCGGCCCCTCGCACCGGGTCGGGGAAGCCCGGCATGCCGTTGGCGCGCACGCATCTGGAGAATTCCCTGAAGGTGGCGAACTCGTCGACCCGGGGGGCCGGACTCGCGGAGGTCCCCGCTCCGCCTGCCGGTGACGCGCAGCCGGCCGCGCCGGCGATCAGCGCCATCACCGATATGATCAAGGTTGTACGTTTCATCAGTGGAGCCTCCGGTGTGGACGGCTCCCGGGGAGCCGTACGATCAAGGCTCGTGACACCGGTCCGGCCGCGCATCGCGCGCGAGCGGGGTTGGGAGTCCCCCCGGCGGGGGAGGCAGAGGGGTGCGGGGCACCCAGAGGCGACCCCTGAGCCGAGGCCGGGACGTCTCATGCTTAGATGCCAATTGTCATTGTCGGGGGAAAACGTCCTACCATCGGTGGTCTAGGCCACGCCTGGCCCACTGCCAGCAGGGACATCTTGGTTACCGGACGGTAGAGATGCACTTTCCGGAGTAACCGGCCAGGATGGAGGGCGACCTAGACAACGATGCAGAGGCTTACCAGTCGATCCTCGGAAGGCGATGACCCAGTGGCTTCCGGACGCCAGCGTTTCTCGATCATCAGCGACGGTCTACCCAGCCAGCTCCCTGATGTCGACCCCAGCGAGACCCAGGAGTGGCTTGAGTCGCTAGACACCGTCGTCAAGACGGAGGGTCGGAGCCGAGCCCGTTACCTGATGCTGCGCCTGCTAGAGCGCGCGCGCGAGCATCAGGTCGGCGTGCCCGGTCTGCGCAGCACCGACTACATCAACACCATCCCCCCGGAGCGCGAGCCCTGGTTCCCCGGCGACGAGTACGTCGAGCGCCGGATCCGGGCCTACATCCGGTGGAACGCCGCGGTGATGGTGACCCGGGCCAATGCCCGCACCAACGTCGGTGGCCACATCGCCACCTACGCCTCGGCGGCCTCGCTGTACGAAGTGGGCTTCAACCACTTCTTCCGCGGCAAGGACCACGGTGAGTCGGGTGACCAGGTGTTCATCCAGGGTCACGCCGCGCCGGGCATCTACGCTCGCGCGTTCCTGGAGGGCCGCCTCAACGAGGCGCAGCTCGACGCCTTCCGCCAGGAGCTGTCGCAGGGCTTCAAGGGCCTGCCGTCCTACCCGCACCCCCGCCTGATGCCCGACTTCTGGGAGTTCCCCACGGTGTCGATGGGCCTCGGCGCGATCGGCGCGATCTACCAGGCGCGGTTCAACCGCTACCTGCTCAGCCGCAAGATCAAGGACACCAGCCGCAGCCACGTGTGGTGCTTCCTCGGCGACGGCGAGATGGACGAGCCGGAGTCGCTCGGCGCGATCGGCCTCGCCTCCCGTGAGGAGCTCGACAACCTCACGTTCGTCATCAACTGCAACCTGCAGCGCCTGGACGGCCCGGTCCGCGGCAACGGCAAGATCATCCAGGAGCTGGAGTCGTACTTCCGCGGCGCCGGCTGGAACGTCATCAAGGTCGTGTGGGGACGCGACTGGGACCAGCTTCTCGCCGCCGACGTCGACGGCGTGCTGGTCAACAAGATGAACACCACGCCGGACGGCCAGTTCCAGACGTACTCGGTGGAGTCCGGCGAGTACATCCGCGAGCACTTCTTCGGTGACGACCCGCGGCTGCGCAAGATGGTCGAGCACCTGTCCGACGACGACATCCGCAAGCTGTCGCGCGGCGGCCACGACTACCGCAAGGTCTACGCGGCGTTCAAGGCGGCACGCGAGCACGTCGGCCAGCCCACGGTCATCCTCGCGCAGACCATCAAGGGGTGGACCCTCGGCAAGGACTTCGAGGCCCGCAACGCCACCCACCAGATGAAGAAGATGAGCAAGGCCGAGCTCAAGGAGTTCCGCGACCGGCTGTACCTGCCGATCCCGGACAAGGACCTCGAGGGCGACCTGCCGCCGTACTTCCACCCCGGCGAGAACGACGAAGAGATCGCCTACATGCGCGAGCGCCGCGCGGCCCTCGGCGGCTACCTGCCGAAACGTGTAGTACGTGCCAAGCCGCTCAAGCTCCCCGGCGACAAGGTCTACGCCGACCTGAAGAAGGGCTCCGGCAAGCAGAACGTCGCCACCACCATGGCGTTCGTCCGCCTGCTGAAGGACCTCATGAAGGACAAGGAGATCGGCGCCAGGTTCGTGCCGATCATCCCGGACGAGGCCCGCACGTTCGGTCTCGACGCGATGTTCCCGACCGCCAAGATCTACTCTCCGCACGGCCAGACGTACGACGCGGTGGACCGCAACCTGCTGCTGTCGTACAAGGAGTCGCTCGAGGGCCAGATCCTGCACGAGGGCATCAGCGAGGCCGGGTCGATGGGCTCGACCATCGCGGCCGGCAGCGCGTACGCCACGCACGGCGAGCACATGATCCCGATCTACATCTTCTACTCGATGTTCGGGTTCCAGCGCACCGCCGACCAGATGTGGGCTCTCGGCGACCAGATGGGCCGGGGCTTCCTGCTCGGCGCCACCGCCGGCCGCACCACGCTGAACGGCGAGGGGCTGCAGCACGAGGACGGCCACACGCCGCTGATCGCCTCCACCAACCCGGCGGCGGTCTCCTACGACCCGGCGTGGGCCTTCGAGATCGCGCACATCGTGCGGGACGGCCTGCGGCGCATGTACGGCGAGAACCCTGAGGAGATCTTCTACTACCTCACGGTGTACAACGAGCCGTACCCGCAGCCGGCCGAGCCGGAGGACCTCGACGTCGAAGGCGTGCTGAAGGGTCTGTACCGCTTCGCCGCGGCCCCCGCGGTCGAAGGGCCGCGGGCCAACATCCTGGCCTCCGGTGTGGCGGGCCGCTGGGCCCTTGAGGCGCAGCGCCTGCTGGCCGAGGAGTGGGGGGTGGCGGCCGAGGTGTGGTCGGCGCCGTCGTGGTCGGAGCTGCGCCGCGACGCGCTCGACTGCGACGAGCACAACCTGCTCAACCCCGAGGCCGAGCAGCGCGTGCCGTACGTCACCAAGGTGCTGACCGACGTCCCCGGGCCGTTCGTCGGGGTCAGCGACTACATGCGGGCCGTTCCCGACCAGATCTCCCGGTGGGTGCCGGGTGACTGGTCCTCGCTCGGCACCGACGGTTTCGGCCTGTCCGACACCCGTTCGGCACTGCGCCGCCACTTCCACGTGGACGCCGCGTCGATCACCCTGGCGGTGCTGACGCAGCTCGCGCGGCGCGGCGAGGTCAAGCAGGAGGCGCTGCGTGAGGCCATCTCGCGGTACCACCTGAAGAACGGCGTCACCGAGGTCGCGGCGAACCCGACCCGCGAGAGCAACGAGACGCAGTCCATGGGGGTCTGACCACCTCTCCGCCCGGCCCTCGCACGCACGGCGTGCGGGGGCCGCCGCGTTCCCGCCGGGCCGCTCAGTCCCGGACCGGGTCCTCGGTGGCGAGGCCGGCGATGTCGGGGACGTACTGTTCCAGCCGGCTGCGTGGCCAGGCGGGTTCGCCTGTGGTGGCCGCGGCGCCGATGCGGTCCAGGCGGAAGACCCGGACGTCCTGGCGTAATCTGCACCAGGCGACGAGGTACCACAGGCCGCCGCGTCCGCCGATGAACACGCCGGGCTCGACCTCGCGCTCGGTGGTGGCGCCGGCGCGGTCGTCGTAGGTGATGCGCAGCACCTGGGTGCGCAGCAGCGCGTCGGAGATGACCTTGGCGATGGCCGCGCGGCGCGCGGTCAGGGCCTCACCGGGGAGGGAACCGGCGGGGGGCGCGGGGCTCGCGGCCACCAGTTTGCGCAGCGCGCTGTGCGCGTGCGCCGCGAACGGCCGCTTGCCGGCGCGGCTCAGCGCGACGGCCACGGCCACCGCCTCAGCGGGGGTGAGGTCGAGCGGCGGCGGCGCGTGGGCCTCGCCGATGGCGTAGCCGCCGCGGCGGCCGGGTTCGGCGCGGATGGGGACGCCGGCGCGCTGGAGGGCCGCGATGTCGCGCTCGACGGTGCGGACGCTCACCCCGAAGCTCTCGCTGAGCTGTCGTGCGGACCGCCACCTGGGGGAGATCGCGCGCAGCTCCTCGACGAGAGCGTAGAGCCGATCGGTACGGTTCACATCCCGAAACTACGCCGCGCGCGCGACATTCGGCCGCTCAGCCGCGAAACAGGCACCTCGCTAGGAGGCGGTCCACTCCAGCAGGCGCTCCAGCGGCCAGGTGCCGACCACCCGGCCGGCGGGGACGCCGCACAGCGCGGCGCGCTCGCAGCCGAACACCTGCCAGTCGAGCTGGCCGGGTGCGTGCGCGTCGGAGTCGATCGAGAACAGGCAGCCCGTCTCGTACGCCAGCCGCAGCAGGCGTTTCGGCGGGTCCAGCCGGTCGGGCCGTGAGTTGATCTCGACGGCCACGCCGAAGCGGCGGCACGCCTCGAAGACGATCTCGGCGTCGAACGCCGACTCCGGCCGCAGGCCCCCGCGCCTGCCGCCGGAGCGGACGATGCGACCGGTGCAGTGGCCGAGCACGTCCACCAGCGGGTTCGCGACGGCCGTGACCATGCGGCGGGTCATGTCCTCGGCGTCCATGCGCAGCTTGGAGTGCACGCTCGCCACCACGACGTCCAGGCGGCCGAGCAGCGCGGGATCCTGGTCGAGCGACCCGTCCGGCAGGATGTCCACCTCGATGCCGGTGAGCACGCGGAACGGCGCGAGCCGCTCGTTGAGCGCCTCGATGACGCCGAGCTGCTCGCGCAGCCGTTCGGCGGACAGGCCGCGCGCCACGGTCAGGCGCGGCGAGTGGTCGGTCATGGCGAGGTAGTCGTGGCCGAGGTCGCGCGCGGCGGCGGCCATCTCGTCGATCGGGGAGCCGCCGTCGGACCAGTCGGAGTGCGCGTGCAGGTCGCCTCTGAGCGCGGCGCGCAACGCGGCGGCGCTCTCGCCGAGGTCCTGTCCCGCGGTGTCCTCAAGGCGGCGCAGGTACGTCGGCACGGCGCCGTCCAGCGCCTCGGTGACGGCGAGCGCGGTGACCTTGCCGACGCCTTTCAGGCCGGTCAGCTCCCCCGACGCCGCCAGCCTGGCCAGCTCGTCGCGTGGCAGCGGCTCGATGGCGGCGGCGGCGCCGCGGAAGGCACGCACCCGGTAGGTCGGCTCACCGGCGCGCTCCAGCAGGAACGCGATCCTCTTGAGCGCCTCGGCCGGTTCCACAGTTCCCGGTCTACCGCACGCGGGCCCGCCTTGTCGCCTCCCACGCGGCGCGAGCGGGGTCCCACAGGGGCCGTACGGCTGTTCCACGCGCGCTGACCTGGCACCCTATGGGTGTGAACGACCGGGTACGCAAAGACACCGCGCGGCGGCTCGAACGCGCCATGGGAAGCCTTGGCACCGCCGCCATGGCGCGCATGGACGACCGGCTGGCGTGGTACCGCCAGCTGTCGGCCGAGGACCGCTCGTGGGTGGGGCTGGTCGCGCAGGCCGGCATCGCGGCGTTCGTCGACTGGTTCCAGAGCGCGGACGGCGGCACACCGGCCCCGAGCGTCGAGATCTTCGGCACGGCGCCGCGCGAGCTGAAGCGCTCGGTGTCGCTGCAGCAGACGGTGGACCTGGTGCGCATCGTGGTCGAGGTGGTGGAGGCCGAGGTGCAGGAGCTCGCCGCCCCCGGCGGCGAGGACCAGCTCCGCCAGGCCATCCTGCGCTACACCCGCGACGTGGCGTTCGCGGCGGCGCACGTGTACGCGCGCGAGGCCGAGGTGCGCGGCGCGTGGGACGCGCGGCTGGAGGCCCTGATCGTGGACGCGCTGGTGCGCGGCGAGGTCGGCGACGGCCTGCACTCCTGGGCCGCGGCGCTCGGCTGGACGTCGTCCCCGGTGGTGGTGCTCGCCGGCCACGCGCCGGAGGCCGACCCGCAGACCCTCATCGACGGCATGCGCGACAAGGGCAGGCGCCTCGGCCACGACCTGCTCGCCGGGGTGCAGGGGGAACGCCTGATCGTCATCGTCGGCGGCGCCGGCAGCGTCAAGGACGCCGCGCGGCACGTCGTGCCGCGGTTCGGCCCGGGGCCGGTCGTGATCGGGCCCGAGGTGCCGGACCTGCAGGCGGCGGCGAGCTCCGCGCGGGCCGCCATGGCGGGTCTGCGCGCGGCGGCGGGCTGGCCGGACGCGCCGCGTCCGGTACCGGCCGAGGACCTGCTCGCCGAGCGGGCCATCGACGGCGACGAGGACGCGCGCGCACAACTCGTCGAGAACGTCTACCGGCCGCTCGAAGGCACCCCCCTGCTCGACACGCTGGCCACTTACCTCGAACAGGGCACATCTTTGGAAGCCACGGCACGCCTGCTGTTCGTCCATCCGAACACGGTGCGTTATCGTCTGAAAAAGATCACAGAGCTGACGGGGTACCTGCCGACGGAGGGCCGGTCGGCCTTCACTTTGCAGGTGGGCCTGATCCTTGGCAGGCTGTCGCGCACTGCCGTAACCTGACCGGACTTTGGTAACGGGCCGGAAATCTCCGATGGAGGTTTCCTACAAAAACACAGTGACAAAGTTCGTACGGATCATTAGCACTGTGGTGAACTCCTACAGGGCATGGTGGTTTTTGTGCTCGTTATCGTCGCTCCCGGCCAAGGCGCCCAGACTCCAGGCTTCCTGACCCCGTGGCTTGAGACCCCCGGTCTGCGTGACCGGCTCTCGGCATGGTCGGAGGTCGCCGGCCTCGATCTGATCGCCTACGGGACCACCGCCGGCGCCGACGAGATCCGTGACACCGCGGTCGCGCAGCCACTGTTGGTAGCCGCCGCGCTCGCCTCGGCCGAGGCACTGCTCGACGGCTCCCCCCTTCCCGCGGCGGTGGTCGCGGGCCACAGCGTCGGCGAGTTCGCCGCCGCGGCGCTCGCGGGGGTGCTGACCGCCGAGCAGGCCCTCGGGCTGGTGCGCGAGCGGGGCCAGGCCATGGCCAAGGCCGCCGCGGTCACCGAGACCGGCATGACGGCCGTGCTCGGCGGCGACGAGCAGGAGGTCCTCGCGGCCCTCGACAAGCACGGCCTGACCCCGGCGAACGTCAACGCCGCGGGGCAGATCGTCGCGGCCGGCACGCTCGATGAGCTGGCCGCGTTCGCGGAGGCTCCCCCGGCCCGCGCGCGCCTGCGTCCGCTCGCGGTGGCCGGCGCGTTCCACACGGTCCACATGGCTCCGGCGGTCGAGCAGTTGCGCGAGGCCGCGGCCGGCCTCACGCCGGCCGACCCCGGGCCCGTCCTGCTGTCCAACGCCGACGGCGCGGCCGTGCCGCGCGGCGAGGAGTTCCTGCGGCGCCTGGCCGAGCAGGTGGCCCGGCCGGTCCGCTGGGACCGCTGCATGGCCACGATGGCGGAGCTCGGCGTGACCGCCATGATCGAGCTCGTCCCCGGAGGCACCCTCACCGGCATCGCCAGACGCGCGCTGCCCGGCGTCGCGACGGTCGCCCTCAAGACCCCGGGCGACCTCGACGCCGCCCGCGACCTCATCAGCAAGGAGACCACCGCGTGAGGATCCTGCGGGGCGCTCCCGGCGCCAGGGTGCTGGCGTTCGGCGCCTACCAGCCGGCGGGGGTCGTCACCAACGACGACCTCGCCAAGACCATCGACACCACCGACGAGTGGATCCAGAGCCGCGTCGGCATCAAGGAGCGCCGCGTCGCCGGGCCCGAGGAGTCGGAGGTCGATCTCGCGGTGCAGGCCGGCGGCAAGGCCCTGGCGGCGAGCGGGCTCGCGGCCGGTGAGGTGGACCTCGTGATCGTGGCCACGTGCACGCCGGAGACGCCGATCCCGAACGTCGCGGGGCGGGTGGCGCACCGGCTCGGCATCACCGCGCCTGGCGCGTTCGACGTGAACGCCGCGTGCGCCGGCTTCTGCTACGCGCTGTCGGCCGCGGCGGACGCCGTCAGGTGCGGTTCGGCCACCCACGTGCTGGTCATCGGCACCGAGAAGCTCTCCCAGTGGGTCGACTGGACCGACCGCGCCACCTGCGTGATCTTCGCGGACGGCGCCGGCGCGGCCATCGTCGGCCCGTCGGACACCCCCGGCATCGGCCCGGTCGCCTGGGGCAGCGCCGGCGACAAGCACGACGCGATCGCCATCAAGGACCGCGCGTCCTTCCTGCACCAGGAAGGTCAGACGGTGTTCCGCTGGGCCACCACCGAACTTCACCCGGTGGCGAAGGAAGCGTGCGACCGTGCCGGGGTGGACCCGGCGGAGCTCGCGGCCTTCGTCCCGCACCAGGCGAACCTCCGCATCGTCGAGTCGATCGCACGCAGGCTCGGCGCGGACAACGCCGTCATCGCCAAGGACATCGTGCTGGCCGGCAACACCTCCGCCGCCTCGATCCCGCTGGCGCTCAGCCGCATGATCGAGCGCGGCGAGGTCCAGTCCGGCGGCCTGGCTCTTCTCCTCGGTTTCGGCGCCGGCCTGACGTACGCCGGCCAAGTGATCGAGATCCCCTGAGTTCGCGCGGACGGCCCCCGGGTCGCCGCGCATCCACCAAAGAAAACACATCCGATAAAGGGAGAAATCGCGACATGGCTTTGACCGAGCAGGAGATCCTCGCGGGCCTCGGCAAGATCGTCAACGAGATCACCGGCATCCCTGCCGCCGAGGTCACCCCGGAGAAGAACTTCGTGGACGACCTCGACATCGACTCGCTCTCGATGGTCGAGATCGCCGTCGCCGCGCAGGACGAGTTCGGCGTCGAGATCCCCGACGACCAGCTCAAGCACCTCAAGACCGTCAAAGACGTCATCAACTTCATCCAGAACTGACCGACGGCGGCCCGAAGGCCCGGACCACACCGCCGGGCCGGGGCACGCCGGCGGCTGCATGACCTCGATGGGAGCGCGTTGAAGTGAGTTCAGACCGGATTCGAGTCGTGGTCACCGGCCTCGGCGCGACCACCCCGCTCGGCGGCGACGTCGCCTCGTCCTGGTCCGCGCTCCTGGCCGGCCGGTCCGGCGTGGCGACGCTGACCGAGGACTGGATCGACAGCGTCCCGGTGCGGTTCGCCGCCAGGGCAGCGGTCGAGCCGGGGGAGGTGCTGCCGCGGCCCGAGGTGCGGCGGCTCGACCGGGCCGAGCAGTTCGCGCTGATCGCGGCACGCGAGGCGTGGGCCGACGCCGGTTCCCCCAAGGTCGCCTCCGACCGCCTCGGTGTGGTGGTCGGCAGCGGCATCGGCGGCATCACCACCATCCTCGAGGCCTACGACAACTTCCGCGAGAAGGGCTGGAAGCGCCTCTCGCCGTACATCGTCCCCATGCTCATGCCGAACGGCTCCGCCGGGTGGATCGGCATCGAGCTCGGCGCCACGGCCGGCGTGCACGCCACCGTCAGCGCCTGCGCCACGGGTGCGGAGTCCATCGGCTACGCCATCCAGATGATCCGTTCGGGACGCGCCGACGTCGTCGTGGCCGGTGGCACGGAGGCGGCCATCCACCCGCTCAACGTGGCGTCCTTCGCCGCGATGCGCGCCATGTCGACCCGCAACGACGAGCCCGAGCGCGCCTCGCGTCCCTGGGACCGGACCCGCGACGGGTTCGTGCTCGGCGAAGGCGCGGGGATCATCGTGCTGGAGTCCGAGGAGCACGCGCGGGCCCGCGGCGCTCGTGTCTACGGCGTGGCCGCCGGGGTGGGGTACTCCGCCGACGCGCACCACATCGCGCAGCCCGACCCGACGGGGGCCGGCATCAGCAGCGCCACCCGTCACGTGCTGGAGGACTCCGGCCTCACCGGGGCGGACATCAAGCACGTCAACGCGCACGCGACCTCCACCCCCGCGGGGGACGTCGTGGAGGCCATCGCGATCCAGGAGATCATCGGGGACCACCCGCTGGTCACCGCGACCAAGTCGATGACCGGCCACCTGCTCGGCGGAGCCGGCGGCATCGAGTCCATCTTCACGATCAAGGCACTGTACGACCGGCTCGTACCGGCCACCGTCAACCTGGAGGACCTCGACGACGGTGTCGAGGTGGACATCGTGCGCGGCGAGCCGCGGGCCCTGCCCGGCGGCCAGATCGCCGCCATCAACAACTCCTTCGGGTTCGGCGGCCACAACGTGGCCGTGGCCTTCGCAAGCATCTGACCTTGGAGCCGACCTTGACTGTGCTCGACAACGGGGTGGTGAGTGCCGCCTCTTCTCCGGAGGCGGCGGAATCCGACCCCCGAGATCCCCGTACCCGCCTCACCGCCCTGTTCGACGAGGGCTCGATGCACGCGATCTCCCCCGAGGACCGCAGCGGCGCGCTCGCCGCGATGGGCCGCGTGGAGGGGGTCCCCGTGGTCGCCTTCGCCAGCGACGCGCGGGTGCAGGGCGGCGCCATGGGCGGCGAGGGCTGTGAGCACATCGTGCAGGCCTACGACGTCGCGGTGCGCGAGCGGGTGCCGATCATCGGCCTGTGGCACTCCGGCGGCGCCAGGCTGGCCGAGGGTGTGGAGTCCCTGCACGCGGTGGGACGGGTGTTCACCGCGATGACCAGGGCCTCCGGCATCGTGCCGCAGATCTCCGTGGTGCTCGGCCCCGCGGCCGGCGGCGCGGCGTACGGCCCGGCGCTCACCGACCTCGTGATCCTGTCCGACCAGGGCCGCATCTTCGTGACCGGGCCCGACGTCGTGCGCAGCGTCACCGGCGAGCAGATCGACATGGCCGCGCTCGGCGGCCCGGAGCCGCACAGCAAGCGCAGCGGCGTGGTCCACGTGGTCACCAAGACCGACACCGACGCGCTGGTGCAGGCGCGGCGCCTCGCGGTGCTGCTCGGCCACCAGGGACGGGTGCGCGCGGCGTCGGTGCAGGACGCCGACTTCTCCGGGCTGCTGCCGACCGAGGCGCGGCGCGCGTACGACGTGCATCCGCTGGTGAAAGGCCTGCTGGACGAGCCCGGTGTGGAGCTGCACCCGAAGTGGGCCCCCAACATCGTGACCACGCTCGGCCGGCTCGGCGGCCGCACGATCGGCGTCATCGCGAACAACCCGATGCGGCTGGCCGGTTGCCTCGACTCGGCCTCCGCCGAGAAGGCCGCGCGGTTCGTCCGCATGTGTGACTCCTTCGGGGTGCCGCTGGTCGTCCTGGTGGACGTCCCCGGCTATCTCCCCGGCGTGGGCCAGGAGCACGACGGCGTGGTGCGCCGCGGCGCCAAGCTGCTGCACGCCTTCGCCGAGGCGTCCGTGCCGAGGGTCACGCTGGTGACGCGCAAGGCGTACGGCGGCGCATACATCGCGATGAACTCCCGGTCCCTCGGCGCGACCAAGGTGTTCGCCTGGCCGACCGCCGAGGTCGCCGTGATGGGGTCGCTCGCCGCGGTGCGCGTGCTCAAGCGCCGCGAGATCGCCGCCGCTCCCGAGGAGGAGCGTGCCGAGCTGGAGGAGAGGCTCGCCGCCGAGCACGAGAAGGTCGCCGGCGGCCTGGACCGCGCGCTGGCGATCGGGGTCATCGACGAGGTCATCAAGCCCGACGAGACCCGCGGCGCCATCGCCAAGATCATCGCGCAGGCCACCCCCGGCCGCGGCGCGCACGGCAACATCCCGCTCTGACCGCCGCCACAGCCGTACGGAACAGGCGGAAGGCCACGCACGACATGTGCGTGGCCTTCCGCCGTTCCGGCGCGGCAGCGGCCCACCTGAGGGCCGCGGGGAGGGTGCGAGGTCAGACGGCGGCGTGGAGCCAGCGGACGGGAGCGCCGTCGCCGGCGTAACGGAACGGTTCGAGCTCCTCGTCCCACTGCTTGCCGAGGAGCTTGTCGAGCTCCTCGGACAGGTCGGCGCGGCCCTGGCTGGCCATGAGCATGACGTTGCGCAGGCGGTCCTCGGGGACATGGATGTCTCCGGAGACGCCGATCACCGCCGTGAAGGCCCCCAGGGTGGGGGTGTAGGCATGTCGAGCGCCGTCCACCCCCGGGGAGGCGTCCTCGGTGATCTCGAAGCGGATGCGCTGCCAGCCCATGAGCGACGAGGTGATGGCCGCGGCCGTGCCGGGACGACCCTCCCACTCGGCCTGCGTGCGCACGGTGCCAGGCTGCGCTGGCTGAGGTGTCCACGACAGGTCGACAGGGACGCCAAGGACACCCGCGACCGCCCATTCGATGTGCGGGCACAGCGCGGGCTGAGCCGAGTGGACGTACAGCACGCCACGAGCAGACACCGGACCTCCCGTTTCGTACGAGGTGCGCCTTCCCCAACGTCCTCATACTGGGATGATCACAAGTGACTGAGGGAGAGACTACCGTCCGTCGCGGCAGGGCACCAGAGCCGGGTCATACCTAATCAAGCTTGGCCACCTTCCGTATGGGGAATGACACACTCCGTGTTTACTCTATCGTGAAGGAGGCCGTCATGAAGGTTCAGGTCGTCGAGAGGGACCCCGGCAGAGGCGCGCTCATCCGGCCGGGTGAGCTGCTGGCCCGCTCCCCCGTGGCCGCCGAGCGGTGGACGCAGTCGGCCGAGCGCCGCGACGGTTTCTACGTCCTGCGGCTCGCCCCCGGCGCCGACCCCTGCCTGCTCGCCGCCGAGCTCGCCGAGCAGGGCCATGTGGTGTCGCCGAACCACGTGGTGATCGGCCAGCCGCTGTTCTTCGGCGGCCCCACCGGCGCGCCGCGGCCCGCGGCCCCGCCGCCGTACCGCGCCGGTGAGCCGTCCCGCGTGACCGCGGCCGTGCTCGACACCGGGGTGGCCCCGCACCCGTGGTTCACCGGCAGCGACTGGTTCCACGACCAGGCGCGGGAGGTGCCGGACGCCGACGGCGACGGGGTGCTGGACGGCCAGGCGGGACACGGCACGTTCATCGCGGGCCTCCTGCTGCGCCAGGCCCCCGGCGTGCGGCTGCGCGTGCTGAAGGTCCTGGACGGCAACGGCGTCGGCGACGAGGCCGGGGTGCTGCGCGCGCTGGCGTGCCTGCGCGGCGAGCGCGTCGACGTGCTGCTCATGTCCTTCGGCTGCCACACCTACGACGACCGGCCCTCCCCTCTCATCGAGAGCGCGCTGGCCGCCATGCCGGACACGGTCGTCGTCGCCTGCGCCGGCAACACCGCCTCACCCCGGCCGTTCTGGCCCGCCGCGCTCCCCGGAGTGATCGCCGTGGCGGCCCTGGACACCTCGGGTGCGGCCCGCGCGCGGTTCTCGGCCTTCGGCCCATGGGTGGACGCCTGCGCGCGCGGCGAGGCGCTGGCGAGCAGTTTCGTGAGCTTCGACCGCTTCGACGGGTACGCCGTGTGGAGCGGCACGTCGTTCAGCGCCGCCGTGGTCGCCGGCGCCATCGCCGACGCGGCACGCCACATGTCCCCCGCCGAGGCCGCGGCCCACGTCCTCGACGAGCGGCGCAACCCCCGCATGCCGGATCTCGGTGTCATGGTCCCCGCTCCCCGCTAAGGTGCGTTCATCACGCGAAGCACTCATCCGACCACGTGAAGTAATCACCCTGACGTCCCCGCTCCCTCGAAGATCCCCAAGTGTCACGACTTCTTCGAAGACCCCCAAGGCTCACGACTCCCTCGAAGACCTCCATGTCTCATGACTTCCTCGATGACCCCCATGTCTCATGACTTCCTCGACGAACGGTCCTGGCGAGAGCTGGTCGACCGCTACGGCCACCGCATGTGGGCCGTGGCCCGGGCCTTCGGCCTGAGCGCCGCCGACGCCTCCGACGCCGTCCAGGCCGCGTGGCTCCGCCTGGCCGAGCACCACCACACCGTCCGCGACCCCGCCCGCGTCGGCGCCTGGCTCGTCACCGTCACCCGCAACGAGGCCTGCCGCATGACCCGCCACACCGCACGCCACCACCCCGGCCTCCCCGACGACCTCCCCGCTCCCCGTACCCCCGATCCCATGACCACCGTCCTCGACACCGACGAGGCCCACCGCCTCTGGTCCGCCGTCAAACGCCTCCGGTCCCCCTGTCCCGCTCTCCTGCGCCTGATGGCCACCGCGCCGGAGGCCCGCTACACCCAGATCTCCCACCACCTGGACATGCCGATCGGCAGCATCGGCCCCACACGGAGCCGCTGCCTCGCGCAGCTTCGCGCCATCTGGCAGCAGGAGAACCCATGACGTCACCACCGGAGTCCCGGCGGCCACGCGAACAGGAAGGCACTGTCATCGACGGCGACGAATATCTCCTCGCGGCCCTGCGGATCGCGGCGGGGACCGACCCCGTGCCGGCGCGGGTGGGGGCCGACGCGCGTGCCGTGCACGCGTTGCGGTTGCCGGGTGCGGTGATGGCGCTCCCCGTGCCGGTCCAGGGAGATGGAGGCCACCGGGGGATGGCCGCGCCGCGGCGAGGCGCGGAGACGTCGCTCACCGACCACGAGGACGCGGGGACCCGGCTCCTGCGGTTCGCGGCCGGTGAGATCACCTTCGACCTGGAGGTCACGGTGTACGCAGAGCACTTCGACCTCGCGGGACAGATCCTCCCCGCGCCGCAGGCGGGAACACGGGTCGAGATCCGCACGCCGTACCTGAGCAAGGTCCGTTTCCCCGCCGGCTCCGGTGACTTCGCGACCACAGGCCTGCCGCACGGCTGGCTCAGCGTCGTCTGCCATCGCCCCGAACTGCCGCCGGTCGCCACCCGCTGGCACCGCGTGCGATGACGGGACGGCCTGAAGGCACGCTCGGCCGTGAGCTGGTCACCGCCGCGGAGGAGGCGGTGCGGCTGTGCGGGGCCGATCCTTCGGCGGCGCGGAGGCTGGCGGGGGACGTGCTGGCGCGGGCTGTCACGGTCCGGTGCGCGGAGGCCGAGTCGGTGGCGCACCGCGCGCTGGCGCTCGCGGCGCGGGAGTTCGGACGGCTGGCGCTCGCCGCGGAGCATCTCGGCAGAGCCGTGGACGCGGCGGAGGGGCTGCCGTCCCGAGCGGCGCAGGCCCGGCTGTCGCTGGTGCCGATCCTCGCCGACCTCGGCGACCCGCTCGGGGCCCTTGAGGTCGCGGACGCCGCCGAGGGACACCTGGCCGGGCTCGACCTCGCGAGGCTCGGCGTGCAGCGCGCCGTCGCGCTGGTGCGGCTCGGCAGGCACGCCGAGGCCGTCGCACGGTGCGACACGGCCGTCACCGCGCTCACCGGCGCCGGGGACCCCAAGTTCCTCGCCGGAGCCCTGCTGAACCGCGGGATCGCGCTGACCTACCTGGAGCGGTACGACGCGGCGTCCCGCGATCTCGCGGCGTGCGCCGCCGCCGCGGGGGCCGCGGGGCTGGACCACGTCTCCGCCTTGGCGCAGGCGAACCTTCCGTTCGTCGCCACCAAGCGCGGCGACATCGCGTCCGCGTTCACGGCCTACCGGCGCGCGGTGACGGCGCTCGCGCCGTACCCCGAGCGGCTGGCCGCCATGCGCGCCGACTTCGCCGACGCGCTGCTCGCCGCGCACCTCCCCGGTGAGGCCCGCGCGGTGCTCGCGCAAGCCGTCCCCGACCTGACGGCGGCCGGGGCCCAGGTCACCCTGGCCGAGTCGCGCCTGGTGCTGGCCCAGATCGAGCTCTTGCAGGGTGACCCGCGCCAGGCGTACGTGACCGCCGTTCACGCGGCGGCCGAGCTGACCGCGCAGGGCCGTCTCACCTGGGTGTCGCTGGCCGAGGAGACCATGTTCCGCGCCAGGCAGGCCGAGAACCCCGCGCACGCCGCCAGGTCGCTCACCGAGGCACGCGCTCTGGCCGCCAGGCTCGCCGCCGACGGCTGGGCCGGCCCCGCGGCGGCGTTACGGCTCACGACGGCCGAGACGACCCTTACCCTCGGCAAGATCGCGGACACCCGTGCCGAGCTGGCGCACGTCCTCAGCGGCCGGCCCGCCGCCAGAGCGCACCGGGTGGTGCTGCGCCACGCCGCCGCCTTGAACCGCTGCCTGGACGGCGACATCCCCGGCGCTCAGGCCGAGCTGCGCGCCGGGCTGCGCGCCGCGACAGAGGGCAACGACCGGCTGGCCGACCCGGCCGTCCGCGCGCACGCCGTGCGGGACGGTGAGCGCCTCGCCGACTTCGGCCTCGGCCTGGCCCTGCTGGACGACGAGCCGGAACCGGTGCTCGCCTGGGCCGAGCACTGGCGTGCCCTGGCCCGGGGTCGCCGCACACGCCGGGTGACCCCCGACCACCTGCGGCCCGCGCTGCGCGGCGCCGCGCTGGTGGAGCTCGTCCGCCACGGCGACGCGCTGACCGCCGTCGTCGTCACCGAGAGCCACTGCGCGCTGCGCCGCCTCGGCTCGCTGACCACCGCCACCGAGGCCACCCTCCGCCTGCGCCATGCTCTCCGCCGCGCCACCGCTGACCCGGCCGGCCCGGATCGGCTCCGCGGCAGAGATCACAGGCTCACGCCGGCGAGTCCCGCGTGGCACCCCGCCGCGGCGGCGCTGGCCGCGCAACTTCTCGGCCCGCTGGCCAGGGACATCGGCGACCGTCCGCTCGTACTCGTCCCCACCGGGGCCCTGCACACGGTGCCGTGGCCGGCGCTCCCCCCGTTACGCGGCCGACCCCTCTGCGTCGCCGCGAGCGCCGCCTCCTGGCTGGCCGCGGCGCGCCGCCCCCCGGTGGGCCCGTCCCCGCACGTGATCGCCGTAGCCGGTCCCGGCCTCGCGCACGCCGCCGCCGAGGCCGCCGCCGTCCGCCGCGTCCACCGCGCGCCTGAGCCGTCTGATCCGCATGACCCGCATGTCCCGTCTGACCGGTCTGAGACGCCTGAGGAGGCGGCCACCGTGTCCGGGGTGCTCGACGCACTCGGCGAGGCCGGCGTCGCTCACATCGCGGCCCACGGCCGCTTCTGCGCACGTTCCCCGCTTCTGTCGAGCGTCGCGCTGCACGACGGCCCGCTCATGGCCTACGACGTCCTCGCGCTGGCACGCGTGCCGTGGCTGGTCGTGCTGTCGGCCTGCGACGCCGGCATGGCGTACGCACCGGTGGACGGCACCCCGCTCGGCCTGCCGGGGGCCTTCCTCGACCGCGGCTCCGCCTGTGTCGTCGCCGGGCTGCTACCGGTGCGCGACGAGGAGGCCCACGCGCTCATGACGACCTTCCACTCGCTGCTAGCACGTGGCGGCGGCCCCGCCGAGGCCCTGGCCGCCGCCGGCGAGCGCACCGCCGTACCCGGCTTCATGTGCTTCGGCTCCCTCGGCCGTCCGCTGACCGGCCGGCCGGTGGCGACACAGTGACACCGGCCACGCAGCCGGCGGTGGTGGCCGTCCGCGCGGGCCACCGTGCCGGCTCCGTGTGCTTCGGCTCTCCGGGCCGCCCGCCGGCCGGTCAGCCGGTGGCGACGGGCCTTGCGGGGTCGGTGACCCAGTGGGACCACGAGCCGGGGTAGAGCGCGGCCGGCAGGCCCGCGATCGTCAGGGCCAGCACCTGGTGGGACGCGGTCACGCCTGAGCCGCAGTAGGCCCCCACCGGGACGCCGGGGACGGCGCCGAGGGTGTTGAAGCGTTCGGTCAGGAACTCACGTGAGTGGAAGCGGCCGGAGGGCTCGACGTTCTCCATGGTGGGTGCGCTGACGGCGCCGGGGATGTGACCGGCCACGGGATCGACCGGCTCCACCTCGCCGCGGTACCGCTCGGCGGCGCGCGCGTCGAGCAGCACGCCGTCACCGGCGACGGCGGCGGCCTGCTCGGGGGTGAGGATGTCCATGCCGCCGGGGACGGCGGCGAAGTCGCCGGGAGGCGGAGGCGGCGGGATCTCCTTGGTCACGGGGAGGGACTCCTCGGCCCAGGCCCGCAGGCCGCCGTCCAGGACGCGGACGCGAGGGTGGCCGAAGTAGCGCAGGGTCCACCAGGCGCGCGCGGCTGAGGTGGAGTCGGCCTCGTCGTAGACGACGACGGGCCGGGACGCGGAGACCCCCAGGCGGCGCATGGCCGCCTGGAAGTCCTCACCGGACGGCAGGGGGTGACGTCCGCCGGGACCCGGCGGAGCGGCGAGGTCGTGGTCCAGGTCGCAGAAGAGCGCACCGGGGATGTGGCCCTCGCGGTAGGACTCGATGCCCGGCGGGCCGCCGAGCCGCCAGCGGACGTCGAGCAGGGTGATCTCACCCTCACGAAGCTCCGCGGCGAGCCCGGCGGCGGTGACGAGCGGGGACGGGTCAGCCGTTGGCACGGGCCGTCGCCTCCGAGAGCGCCTTGGCGAACGCGAGGACGTTGTTGACGGCCTCGGGGCCGTCGGCGGCCTCGCTGACGCGCAGGGACAGGTCGTCGGCGGTGATGGCGCCGGTGTATCCGTGGTCGGCGTCGCAGTTCTCGTCCCCGCAGGTGGCGGGCTCCAGGTCCACGTGGGAGATCGCTCCCCAGCCGATAGTGAGGGTGACCTCCGACGGCGGGACCCCCGGCACGTAGGAGGCGGGGTCGGGGACGACCCTGGTGACCGCCACGGACTGCACGCGGCTGAGACGCACGGCCTCTGTGGTGGTGGACGCGTGCGAGGTCGGCATGCCGTCCGCGGGTGGGTGCTCGTCGGTGTGGCAGACCAGCAGCCGGGTGGGTGACAGGACCACGACGGTGACGTGTCTGCGCACCTCCATCGCGGGGTCGAAGGTGGCCTCGTGATGCACCACGAACGCCGTCACCGGCTCCTTGCCTAGCGCGGACTCCGCGGCGTCGGCGACGAGATCGGGGTAGTAACCGCTGCGTTCGATGGCCTCGCGCAAACCAGCGGCCGAGACTCGGGTTTCCCTCATAGGTCCATCCTGCCCTGTCCGGGCACGGTGTTTCACCTCGCGACCGACCACTGTGACCGGCATGTCCTAATTAAGAAGTATGTGGGGACTACCGGTGGTGCGCCGCTTCTTCTCCTCGGCATCAAGACCGGCGTCCCGTCGCAGAGGTCACATCCGTTTCGTTGACTGTCCGTTTCCGGTCATTTCGCGCACAGCTCAGCGCAGGCGCCGGGGCCCGTGGTCGGGCCGCGGCGAGATCGGCGGCCGTACGGCGGCACGCGCGCCGAGGACGTACACGCCGTCCGCCGACACCAGCACCGGATCGAGGTCGAGCCGGGTCACACCGGGCAGCTCGTCGGCCAGCACCCCCACCCGCAGCAGCAGATCGGTGAGCGCCGGCACCGCGACCGGCGGGTACCCGTGGCCGCCGAACAGCAGCGGCGCGGCCCGCACCGACCGCACCAGGCCCGCCGCGTCCCGCGCGGTGAGCGGCGCCAGCCGGTACGCCTCGTCGCCGAGCAGCCGCGCGGTGGCGTCGCCGAGGCCGAACGACACCACGGCGCCGAAGTCGGGGTCGTCCACGGCCCGCACCACCACGCCGACCGCCGGCTGCGGCGCCATACGCTGCACCGCGAGCCGGACCCCGGGCCCGAGCAGGCCCGACAGCTCCTCGAAGGCCCGTCGCACGTCATCGGCGCCGGCCAGGCCGAGCCGTACCGCGCCGGCCCGGTGCGCGACCTGCGGGTCGGCGGACCGCAGCGCCACCGGCCACCCGAGCTTCTCCGCCGCCGCCTCCGCCTCGTCAGGCGAGGCCGCCGCCACGGCCGGCCAGACCTCCACGCCGTACCTGGCCAGCAGCCCGGCGGCGTCGATCTCGCCGGCCGGTCCCGACGCGATGGCCTCGGCCACCAGCGTCCGCGCGCCGGCGGTGTCGATGCCGTCGGGCCGCGAAGGCGCGGCCGGCGCGCGCTCACGGCCGCAGGCGTAGCGGACGACGTGCGCGAGGGCCCGCACGGCCTCCTCCGGGGCCGGGTACGACGGCACCGAACCCTTCGCCGGGCCGGTCGCCGTGTCCGCCTCCCCGGCGGCGCGCAGCTCCTCCGGCATGCCGAGACGACCCTCGAAGGTCGCCAGCAGCGGCTTTCCCGACTCGGTGGCCGCGCGGACCAGCTCGGCCGCCACCTCGGCGGCGTTGCCAGGCACCGGCGGCATGTAGATCGCGACGACGGCGTCCACCTGGTCGCGCAGCTCGGCGAGCGCGCGCCGGTAGTCGGCGGCCCCGGCGCGCGCGCCGAGGTTGGCCGCGGGGCTCGGTTCCAGCCCGGCGGCGAGGCAGGCGTCCACGGCGAGCAGCGCCAGCGCGTCGGAGTTGCTGACCACACCGACCCGGCGGCCGGCCGGCAGCGGCTGGTACGCCAGAAGCTGCGCCACGTCGAACAGCCGGGTGAGGTCGTCGACCCGGATCACCCCGGCCTGCTCGAACAACGCGGTGAGCGCGCTGTCGGGCAGCCGCAGCTCGGGGGCGGCGTGGCCCACCGGCACCCCTTGCGTCATGCCGCCGCTCTTGACCACCACGATCGGCTTGACGCGGGACGTGCGGCGGGCCAGCCTGGCGAACTTGCGCGGATTGCCGAGCGACTCCAGGTACAGCAAGATCACGTCGGTGGCCGGGTCCTCCTCCCAGTACTGCAGCAGGTCGTTGCCCGATACGTCGGCCCGGTTCCCCGCCGACACGAACGTCGAGATCCCCATGCCGCGCTGCGCGACCCGTTGCAGCAGCGCGGTGCCGAGCGCGCCTGACTGGCTGAAGAACCCCACGCGGCCCCGTCCGGGCAGCCGCGCGGCGAGGGTGGCGTTCAGGCGTACCGCGGGGTCGGTGTTGGCGATGCCGAGACAGTTGGGGCCGACGACGCGGAGGCCGTGCGCGCGAGCGATGCGCACCAGTTCGTCCTGCCGTTCCCGGCCGGCGGCCCCGGTCTCACCGAACCCGGAGGAGACCACGATCAGCCCTTTGACCCCCTTGCGCGCGCATTCCTCCACGACGTCGAGCACGCTGTCGGCCGGCACCGCGACCACGGCGAGGTCCACGTCCTCGTCGATGGCCGACACGCTCTTGTAGGCCCGAACCCCGGCCACGGCGCGGACCTCCCGGTGCACCGGGTACACCGGGCCGTTGAAGTCCGCGCCGAGCAGGTTGCGCAGCACGGTCTGGCCGATGCCGCCGGCCTCGCGTCCCGCGCCGATCACCACGACCGAGGACGGGGTGAGCAGCCGTTCGATGGAGCGGGCCTCGGCGCGGTGCTCGCGGGCCATGGTGACCTCGCGGGAGGTCTCGGTGGCCGCGAGGTCCAGCGTCATGCGCACGACCCCGTCGGCGAACCGGCTGCGCGCGGTGTACCCCGCCTGGCGGAAGAAGGCCGTCATCCGGCTGTTGGACGGCAGCACGTCGGCCACGAACGTCGTGATGCCGCGTTCTCGCGCCGCGGCGCGCAGGTGCTCCATGAGCACCGACGCCACTCCCCTGCCCTGGTGCGCGTCCTCGACCAGGAACGCGACCTCCGCCTCCTGGTCGGCGACGCGGTCGTAGCGGACGACGGCCACCATCTCGGCGCCGAGGGTGGCGATCAGCGCGACGCGGTCCACATAGTCGACGGTGGTGAACCAGGTGACCTCGCGGTCCGACAGTCTGGGACGGGGGCCGAAGAAGCGGAAGTAGATCGACTGATCGGACAGACGGGAGTAGAACGAACGGAGGAGATCGGCGTCCTCGGGACGGATGGGGCGCAGGTGCGCGGTCCCTCCGTCGGCCAGGACGACGTCGGCCTCCCAATGCGCGGGGTACTGAGGTTCCACATTGATGAGACTAAGGCGCACTATGTCGGGATTGTTCAGCAACGCTTGTGCATCGACTGTGCCCGCGTGTCCGCTCTATGCCCCACGCCCCGGCTTGAAGCTGTTAGGTTTTCTGTCAGCAGCCTCCTGTAGTGCCAACAAGGTGGTGACATCATGACGCGGGTTGTCGTGGTGGGCGATCTGATGACCGATGCGGTCGCACGCGCCCGCTACCCCCTCGCCCGGGCGAGCGACACTCCGGCCGTCGTCACCATGCACGGTGGCGGCTCCGGGGCCAACATCGCCTCCTGGCTGGCCGTCGAAGGCGCGGAAGTCGCCTTCGTGGGCCGCCGCGGCGCCGACATCACGGGCCGCAACCGGGACATGGAGCTGATGGGGTACGGCGTCGACGCCCGTCTGGTGATGGATCCCGAGCGTCCCACCGGCACCTGCGTGGTGCTGGTCACCCACAAGGGTGAGCGCACCCTGCTCTCCGACCCCGGCGCCAACGCGGCGCTCTCCCCCGACGACCTGCCGCGCGACCTGTTCATGCAAGGTGGCCATCTGCACGTCTCGGGATACACGTTGCTCAACGACGGCTCCCGCGACGCCGGGCTCGCCGCACTGGAGCTCGCACGCCGGGCCGGCATGTCCATCTCGGTCGACTGCGCCTCCGCCGCGCCACTTGAGCGCACCGGCGCCGAAGCCTTCCTGGAGTGGACGCAGAGCGCCAAGCTGCTGCTGCTCAACGAGGCCCAGGCCAAGGTGCTCACCGGCCGCGACGACCCCGCCTCCGCCGCCAAGGTGCTCACCGCCTGGTTCCCCCAGGTCGTGATCAAGATGGGTGCCGAAGGCGCGCTCTGGTACACCAACAACCGGCCCGAGCCGGTGCGGGTCCCGGCCGACCACATCGAGCGTGTGGTGGACGGCACCGGTGCCGGCGACGCGTTCGCCGCGGGCTTCCTCCAGCCCTGGCTGGAAGGCAAACAGCCCGCCGACGCGCTCGCCGCCGGCAACGCCTTGGCCGCCAAGGCCATCGGCAACCTCGGCGCACGTCCCCGTCTTTGATCCCGCGCCGCGTCTCGCGGCGCGACGGGCCATGACCACACCCCTGCGGCCGACCCCGTCGCGCCGCGCCGGCCGCCGCCGTACCGGACCCTGATGCGCGGCCAAGGCCGCCGTTGCCGATCAAATGGCGGCGTTCACCGCCGAGAACGGCCATAGGTATCAAATCCGACATTCTCCACGTATGTGGTTAATGCGCCATTCGGGGTAAGACAGGTACCGAGGTTTCTCGCAAAGGGGGATGTGATCGGCATGCCTTCTGAAACGGCGTGCCTTTCCTAGGAAAACCACGTTCCACGACACCAGATGCCGGGACCGCCGGCCGTCGAACCCTCTCACCACACGGACTCCGCGGTCCAGCAACCCTCCGGTGATCTTCATGTGTTCACGTCGCCCGTGATCCCGGGCCGGCGTACTCGCACGTGCTGGTTTCCACCGCCGGCCGATCGGCGTACAAGGACGCCTCGACGCGGCCGGCTTCGGATGGGAGGAACAATGGGCATTCGTCGCCACGGACGTAAGGCGATCCTGCTGGTGATCGCCGGAGGCCTCGGCCTCACGGCACCCGGCACCACCGCCGCCCTCGCCACCACCGCACCGTTCACCACGGCCCTCGCCACCGCCGCACCGGCTTCCACCACCCCGCTCGCCGCCGCACCGGCTTTCACCGCCGTGCTCACCACAGCACCGCTCACCGCGAGCGCGACCGCGCCGGACGACGACATCCGCTTCGCCCCCGTCTGGTACACCCCAGCGGACCTGGCGGCCTTCGCCGAGATCCGGCGGCGCCAGGAGACCGCCTGGGCCCACGGCGACGCCAAGGGCTACGCGTCGATCTACACTCCCGACGCCGACCTGGTGAACATCCTCGGCGAGCACCTCCACAGCCGCCAGACCATCACCACCAAGCTCCAGCAGTACTTCAACACCCAGTTGAAGAACACCCGCCTGCTGGAGATGGACGAGCGCATCCGGTTCGTCTCCCCCACCATGGCGATCATCGTGCGCAAGAGCTGCGTGCTCTACAACAAGGAGACGGCCTGCCGTCCGGACACCCTCTCCATCAACACCAACGTGGCGGTGAAGAACTCCGGCCTCTGGCAGATCGCCTCCTTCCAGAACACCCTCATCCGGCCTCACCGGTAACGCGACCGCCGACCGCAAGTCCGGCCGGACGGGGACCTGCCCGTGGCCGCGACCGCCGACCGCAAGCCCGGTCGGACGGGAACCTGCCCGTGGCCGCGACCGCCTGCCGGGGGACCGGCCGTACGGCGGCGCCGAGGGAGACACCGGTGATGATCCCCTCGGCGCCGCCAGGCGCCGGCGACCGTGCCGGTCAGGTCGTGGTGGCCAGGGTCAGCGGCAGGACGGCAGGGGCTCCCGAGCCGCGCAGGAGGGTGGTGGCGTAGGCGAGGGTCCAGCCGGTGTCGGTGTGGTCGTCGATCAGCAGGACGGGGCCGGCGGTCAGGTCGGCGGACGGCGGGGCCAGAGTGTGGCGCAGGGCTTTGACGCGTTGCGCGCTGTTGTGCTGGTGGCCGGGTGGGCCGTGGAGGTAGGTCAGGGACCCGAGGTGAGCGAGGCGGCCGATGGCGGCGAGGCGGTGGCCGAGGTCGGCGATCAGGGTGGGCCGGGTCGCCGACGGCATGGTGACGACGCCGGTGGGACGCTCCCGCCAGTCCCAGGAGGCGAGGAGCCGGACCACGGCGTCGAAGACGTCATCGGGGACGGGGCCGTCGGGGGTGCCGGCGGACAGCAGGCGGCGCAGGGTGTGGCCCCAGCCGATGTCGGTGAGACGGCCGAGCGCGCGGCCGGGCTCGGCGGTGAGGCCGGCGGGGATGCGGCCGGAGAGCCCGAGGTCGCGCAGGCCCGTGGGCCACATCTTCCTCGGCTCGATCTCCACGCCGGGACGCTGCAGCCGCTCGCGTGCGGCGCTGACCGCCGCGGGCTCGGCCTCCGCGGTGCGCCGGGTGCCGGTGCAGTTGTCGCAGCGGCCGCAGGGGACCGCGGTGTCGTCGTCCAGGTGGAGGCGCAGGAAGCGCTCCCTGCACTCGCCGGTGGCGATGTAGTCGAGCATGGCGCGCTGCTCGTCGGCGCGGGCCGCGGCCACCCTGGCGTACCGCTCGGCGTCGTACGACCACGGCACCCCGGTCGCCTGCCAGCCGCCGCGCACCCGCCGGACCGCGCCGTCCACGTCCAGGACCTTGAGCATGGTCTCCAGGCGGGTGCGGCTGAGGTCGACGCCGGTCTCCAGAGCGGCGGTGGACATGGTGCCGCCGTGCTCGGCCAGCACCGCCAGGGTGGCGCGGACCACGGTCTCGGACGGGAAGGCCAGCGAGGCGAAGTAGGCCCAGATCTCCCGGTCCTCCGGGCCCGGCAGCAGGATCACCTCGGCGCGTTCCACCCCGCGTCCGGCCCGGCCGACCTGCTGGTAGTACGCCACGGGGGACTGCGGCGCGCCGATGTGGACGACGAAACCGAGGTCGGGCTTGTCGAAGCCCATGCCGAGCGCGGACGTCGCGACCAGGGCCTTGACCTCGTCGGCCAGCAGCGCTCGCTCGGCCTCCACGCGCTCGGCCGGATCGGTCTGCCCCGAGTACGCCGCGACCTTGTGCCCCTGCTCCCGCAGGTAGGCCGCGACCTCCTGGGCCGCCGCCACCGTGAGGGTGTAGACGATCCCCGACCCCGGCATCTCGCGCAGCGCTCCGGCCAGCCACGCCAGCCGCTGCTCCGGCGTGGCGGCGCGCACGACGCTCAGCCGCAGGCTCTCGCGCTCCAGCGGGCCCCGCAGCACCAGCGTGCCGCCGTTCGCCGGGACCGGCTCCCCGGCCCCCGCGGCGTCACGGGCCTCGAAGGCGAGTTGCTCGGCGATGTCGCGGGTGACGCGCGCGTTGGCGGTGGCCGTCGTGGCGAGGACGGGGGTGCCGGAGGGCAGCGCGGCGAGCAGGGTGCGGATGCGGCGGAAGTCGGGACGGAAGTCGTGGCCCCAGTCGGAGATGCAGTGGGCCTCGTCCACCACGACCAGGCCGGCGTTCGCGGCGAGGCCCGGCAGCACCTGGTCGCGGAAGTCGGGATTGTTGAGCCGCTCGGGACTGACGAGCAGGACGTCGACGGCGCCACGCGCCACGTCGTCGTGCACGCGGTCCCACTCGTCGACGTTGGCGGAGTTGACGGTGGCGGCCCGCACACCGGCACGCTCGGCGGCGGCTATCTGGTTGCGCATCAGGGCGAGCAGCGGGGAGACGATCACCGCCGGCCCGGAGCCGCGGGCCCGCAGGAGCGCGGTGGCCACGAAGTAGACCGCGGACTTGCCCCACCCGGTGCGCTGCACCACCAGCGCTCTGCGGCGATCGACGACCAGAGCGCGGATCGCCGTCCACTGGTCCTCGCGCAGCACGGCGTGCTCCCCCGCGAGCGCGCGCAGCCTCGCCTCGGCCTCGGCGCGCAGGTCGCCGTCCGGGTCGTGACCGGCGGCCACGCGCGGGGTCTCGGGGCGGGTGGGGTCGGGTGAGGTGGCCATGGGTCCTTGTTACCAGGTCCGGGGGACACTCCGGCGGCAGGTGCGCGAGCCTGTGGACGGAGGCCGCGAACGGCCTCGTGGCCGGAGAGACCCGGAGAGACCCGGAGAGACCCGGAGAGCGCGGTACGTATGGGGGTGAAACGGCGCCGAGTCGCGTAGGGGTTCCGGTCTTCGGCACAATGTTCGATATGGCCCGACGGAACACCGCACCCCCGCTGGACGAGGACTTCGAGGAACGCATCGTCGACATCGACGTGTCGGCCGAGATGCGTACCAGCTTCCTCGAGTACGCATACTCGGTGATCTACCAGCGCGCGCTGCCCGACGCGCGCGACGGCCTCAAGCCGGTCCAGCGCCGCATCCTCTACTCGATGAGCGAGATGGGCCTGCGGCCCGACCGGGGGCATGTGAAGTCCTCACGTGTGGTCGGGGACGTGATGGGCAAGCTCCACCCCCACGGCGACACGGCGATCTACGACGCGCTCGTGCGCATGGCGCAGCCGTTCTCGATGCGGTTGCCGCTGGTCGACGGCCACGGCAACTTCGGCTCACCGGACGATCTGCCGGCCGCCATGCGGTACACCGAGGCGCGGCTGGCCCCCGCGGCCATGCTCATGGTGCAGTCGATCGACGAGGACACCGTCGACTTCAAGCCCAACTACGACGGCCAGGAGACCGAGCCGACGGTCCTGCCGAGCGCCTTCCCCAACCTGCTGGTGAACGGCGCGGCCGGCATCGCGGTCGGCATGGCGACCAACATGGCGCCGCACAACCTCAACGAGGTCATCGCCGCGGCGCGCCACCTGATCGACCACCCCGACGCCACGCTTGACGATCTGATGCGGTTCGTCCCCGGCCCCGACCTGCCGACCGGTGGCCTGATCATGGGCCTCGCCGGCATCCGCGACGCGTACGAGTCGGGCCGTGGCACGTTCCGCATGCGGGCCAGGACCACGATCGAGCAGGTCACACCGCGCCGCAAGGGCATCGTGGTCACCGAGCTGCCGTTCAACGTCGGGCCCGAGCGCGTCGTCACCAAGATCAAGGAGTTGGTGACGTCCAAGCGGCTGCTCGGCATCGCCGACCTCAAGGACCTCAGTGACCGGCACAAGGGCCTGAGCCTGGTCATCGAGATCAAGAACGGCTTCCATCCCGAGGCGGTGCTCGCCGAGCTGTACCGGCTCACGCCGATGGAGGAGACGTTCGGCATCAACAACGTCGCGCTGGTCGACGGCCAGCCGCGCACGCTCGGGCTGCGCGAGCTGCTGCGGGTGTACGTCGACCACCGCATCGACGTGGTGCGGCGGCGGTCGCAGTTCCGGCGGCGCAAGCGCGAGGACCGGCTCCACCTGGTGGACGGCCTCATCGTGGCGCTGCTGAACATCGACGAGGTCATCGCCGTCATCCGTTCCTCCGAGGACACCGCCGACGCGCGCGCGCGGCTGACGCAGGTGTTCGACCTGTCGGAGATCCAGGCCTCCTACATCCTCGACACGCCGCTGCGCCGCCTCACCAAGTACGACCGGCTGGAGCTGGAGACCGAGCGCGAGACCCTGCGTGCGGAGATCGCCGAGCTGACCGCGATCCTGTCCTCGGACGACCGCCTGCGCAAGGTCGTGTCGGCCGAGCTGAAGGACGTCGCCAAGACCTACGGCACGCCGCGGCGCACCGTGCTGCTGGAGGCGGACGCCGTCCCGGTCGCCGGCGGCATCCCGCTGGAGGTCGCCGACGACCCGTGCCTGGTGCTGCTGTCCTCCACCGGCCTGCTGGCCCGCACCAGCGGCGCCGAGCCGCTCGGCGCGGGAGAGGAGCGGTCCTCACACGACGTGCTGGTGTCGGTGGTGCGCACGACGGTGCGCGGAGAGGTCGGGGTGGTGACCTCGGCCGGACGGCTGATCCGGGTGTCGGTGGTCGACCTGCCCACGCTGCCGCCGTCCAGCTCACCGCCGTCGCTGTCGGGGGGGCATCCGGTGAGCGAGTACGTCACGTTGTCGGCGGGTGAGACGGTCATCGGGCTCGGGTCGCTCGATCCGTCCGGGCCGGGGCTGGCGCTCGGCACGGCGCAGGGCAACGTGAAACGGGTGGTGCCGGAGTACCCGGCCAACCGGGACGAGTTCGAGGTGATGGGCCTCAAACCGGGGGACACCGTGGTCGGGGCCGTGGAGCTGACGTCCGAGGAGCACGACCTGGTGTTCGTCACGTCGGACGCGCAGTTGCTGCGGTTCCCCGCCTCGTCGGTGCGTCCCCAGGGCCGGCCCGCCGGCGGCATGGCGGGGATACGGCTCGGGGACGGCGCACGGGTGATCTGGTTCGGCGCGGTCGACGCCGCGCAGGAGTCCCGTGTGGTCACCGTGGCCGGGGCCGCGGACGCGCTGCCGGGGACCGGCACGAGCGGCGTCAAGATCGCCGACTACGCCGAGTTCCCCCCCAAGGGCCGCGCCACCGGCGGGGTCCGCGCGCAGCGGTTCCTCAAGGGTGAGGACCGCCTGATCCTCGCCTGGGCCGGCCCGGCTCCGGTCAAGGCTGTGTCCTCGACCGGCAAGCCGGTGCCGCTGCCGTCCGAGCTCGGCCGCCGCGACGGGTCCGGCACGGCGCTCCCCCATCCGATCGCCGCACTCGGCGGCGCGCTCGGGGCCGTGGCCATCCCGGCACCGGGGCTCGGCGTGCCTGCCGTGGAGGAGACCGACTGACGGCCGTCCCCGGCGCGCCGCACTCGGCAGTCGGCGCGCCGGGTCCGCTCGCGCCATGGGGCCGATCGGCAGGCGGCCGGTCGGCGGACGGTCGATCGGCAGGTGGCCGGTCGGCGGACGGTCGATCGGCAGGTGGCCGGTCGGCATGCGGTCAGTCGGCGTCCACCAGGCAGAAGGGGTGGCCGGCGGGGTCGGTGTAGACGGTGAAGTCCTTGCCGGGCTGGTGCGCGTGCTTCTGCGCTCCGAGGGCCTCGACCTGGCGGCCCGCCTCGGCGCGGTTCACGACGGTCACGTCCAGGTGGAACTGCTGCGGGTGCGCCGAACCGGGCCACACGGGAGGCCGGTGATCCTCGACGCGCTGGAACGAGATGCGGTAGCCGGCGCCGTCCTCCGCCAGGGTGACCCAGTCGTCGTCCTCGTACGTCACCGGCCAGCCGATGACGGCCGAGTAGAAGCGGGCCAGGGCCCTTGGGTCGGGACAGTCGAGGACCACGGCGCGCATCGTCGCGATCGGCGGCATGAGGAGGCTCCTCTCCGGGATATGTGAGACGGCTGCCGGCAGCCGGTACCGGTTCGCCGGGGTACCTGCCCGCGGGACGTGGGTGAAACCGGATGGCCGACAATGGTCACATGGCTGTGTCTTCATTCATGGTTCCGCTGGGTTCCCCGGCACCGGAGTTCGATCTGCCCGCCGTCGACGGCACGCGGGTGTCGCTGACCGATCTCAAGGGTGCCTCCGCGACTCTGGTGATCTTCCTGTCCAACCACTGCCCGTACGTGCGGCGGATCGAGGAGGGCATCGGGGCCCTCGCGTCCGACTACGCGGGCCGGGTCGCGACCGTCGCGATCTGCAGCAACGACGTGGCGAACTACCCCGACGACGGCGCCGCGCGCCTGGCCGAGCAGGCGGCGCGAGCCGGCTTCACGTTCCCGTACCTCGTGGACGAGTCACAGGAGGTGGCGCACGCCTACCGAGCGGCCTGCACACCGGACTTCTTCCTGTACGACGGCGACCTGCGGCTGGCGTACCGCGGGGAGTTCGACGACGCGCGTCCGTCCAACCAGGTCCCGGTGACGGGGTCGTCGCTGCGCCGCGCGATCGACGCGGTCCTCGCCGGCCAGGAGGCGCCGGGAGACCAGGCGCCGAGCCTCGGCTGCGGCATCAAGTGGAAGCCGGGCAACGAACCCGCCTAGCACTCCACGAGAGGCTACGAAGCCAGCAGATCGAAGTGGAAGCCCACCACGACGCAGACCAGCGCGCCGATCCGCATGATCGTCACGTTGCGTTCGTGGGCCAGCAGGCGCGCCACCTGCTCCTGAACCCACATCAGCACCAGTCCAGGCGCGTAGAACAGAAAGAGCGGACCGAAGATCACCAGGACCATGGTCACGAGGAAGGCGGCGACGTAGAGCACGAACCTGATCACCGGGATGTCGGGCATCCGTTCCACCAGGTCCAGCAGGAAGAACAAATGCTCCGCCGCGGCCGGCGCCAAGAAGAACGCCGACCCGTAACAGGCCAGCACGAGCAGGCAGCCACCTTTCCTGATGGCGGGAGCCAGGCGCCGCAGACGCTCGGCACCGATGATGTCCAGCAGGAGGGTCAGGCCGCCTGCGAAGCTCAGGATCTTCCCGATACGGCCCACCCACACCATGGACATGACACCGAAGAGATCATGACCGAGCGTGGACTTCCCTTCCCACCACATCCCCCAGGCCTCGAAGTAGTTGATGCTCGCCACGACCGGAGCGTAGAAGCGGGCCGGCGATACCGCCAGTGGTCCGAGGAGACGTCGCGATCACGGCGGAACCTTCGCTCGTAGCGGCATTCTCCGGCCGCGGCCGACAGCGTGGTCAGCGGCGCACGGCGTCCCCCCGGGCCACCGGGGGGATGGCCGTGAGGAGTTCCCACGGCTCGCCTTCTGACCAGAAGTCGATGAGTTTCGCGACGGCTTCCACCGGCTCGAAGTCGCCGAGGCCGTGCGGGCCGAAGCAACCGGCGTCCTCCAGGGCGAGGATCAGCGGGTCGTCCTCGGGGAGCGCCTGCGCGTAGGCGGCGGCGTCCAGCAGGGCCAGTGCGCAGCGCGCGTTCCAGGCGCCGTCGTTGCGCTGCACACGGTCCAGGCGCCATCTGGCCCGGCCGCGCAGGTAGCCGGCCACCGAATCGTTCATGCCCACGATGAGGAACCCTCCCACGAACCACACTCCGAGTGACTTCATCATCACCCCGAGCGACGGCGCGGTGCGGGATCTTTACGATCCTGATTCCGGACCCACCCACTGCTATTACGGATTTCGGCATCCGGGAAGATTGGTGGCATGACCGGAGCTTTTGACGACCTGCTGGCCGCCAATGAGAAGTACGCGAAGAACTTCTCGATCTCCTCTCTGACCGGCCGTGCCGCGCGCACCCTGGCCGTGGTCACGTGCATGGACTCGCGCATCGACCCGCTCGGCCTGCTCGGGCTCAAAGCCGGTGACGCGAAGATCCTGCGCAACGCCGGGGCCCGGGTGACCGACGACGTGCTGCGCACGCTCGTGCTCGCCGTCTACCTGCTCAACGTGGACCGCGTGCTCGTGATGCCGCACACCGACTGCCGTATGGCCAAGTCAACCGACGAGGACGTGCACCGCCTGCTCCTCGACGACTTCGGGATGGACACCCGGAGCCTGGAGTTCCACACGGTGCCCGACCAGGACGCGGCCCTGCGCCGCGACCTCGTGCGCATCCGCACCTACCCCTACCTGCCGGAGCGGCTGAACGTCGGTGGCGCGGTGTACGACGTGCACAGCGGCAAGCTCATGCCTGTCGAAGTGTGATCGAGCACGCCTGGGCCGGGGCCTCACGCTCCGGCTCAGGCGTCGATGCTGTCGCGGTCGACCTCGGTGGCGTTGCTCACCAGGAACTCGCGGCGCGGCGCCACGTCGCTCCCCATCAGCAGGCTGAAGATCTGCTCGGCGGCCTCGGCGTCCTCGATGCGCACGCGCCGCAGCGTGCGGTGCCGCGGCTCCATGGTGGTCTCGGCGAGCTGGTCGGCGTCCATCTCACCAAGGCCCTTGTAACGCTGGATGGGGTCCTTCCAGCGGCGGCCCCGGCGCTCCAGGTCGCGCAGAGTGCGCTGGAGCTCGGCGTCGGAGTAGGTGTAGACGTACTTGTCCTTGCCTCTGCCGGGGTTGGTGATCTCGATGCGGTGCAGCGGCGGCACCGCGGCGAACACCCGGCCGGCCTCGATCATGGGCCGCATGTAGCGGTGGAACAGGGTGAGCAGCAGGCACCGGATGTGCGCGCCGTCCACGTCGGCGTCGGCCATCAAGATGACCTTGCCGTACCGCGCGGCCTCGATGTCGAAGCCGCGGCCCGAGCCCGCGCCGATCACCTGGATGATCGCGGCGCACTCGGCGTTCTTCAGCATGTCGGCGACGGACGCCTTCTGGACATTGAGGATCTTGCCGCGGATGGGGAGCAGGGCCTGGAACTCCGAGTCGCGGGCCGCGCGCGCGGTGCCGAGCGCCGAGTCGCCCTCGACGATGAACAGCTCGCTGCGGTCCACCGCGTCACTGCGGCAGTCGACCAGCTTGGCGGGCAGCGCGGAGTTCTCAAGAGCGCTCTTGCGCCGCTGGGTGTCGCGGTGCTCGCGCGCGGCGATGCGGGCCTTGGCGGCGGCCACGATCTTCTCGAGGACGGCGCGCAACTGGAGCTTGTGCGCGCGCTTGGTGCTGGCGAACAGCTCCTTGAGCTCCTTGGAGACCACATGGGACACGATGCGGCTCGCCGCGGAGGTGCCGAGCACCTCCTTGGTCTGCCCCTCGAACTGCGGCTCGGGCACCCGGACGGTCACCACGGCGGTGAGCCCTTCCAGGATGTCCTCCTTGGTGACCGGGTCGTCGCCGTTCTTCAGCAGGCGGGTCTCGCGGAGCTGCTCGTTGACGGTGCGGACCAGGGCCCTCTCGAAGCCGCTGACGTGGGTGCCGCCCTTGGGAGTGGCGATCACGTTGACGAACGACCTGACGGCCGACTCGTAGCCCTTGCCCCAGCGGATCGCCACGTCCACCAGGAGCTCGCGCTCGACCTCGGTGGAGGTCATGTGACCCTGCTCGTCCAGCACCGGGACGGTCTCGTGGAAGTGGCCCGAGCCCTGCAGGCGCATCACGTCGCACACGGCCTCGTCGCGGGCCAGGAACTCGGTGAACTCCGAGATGCCGCCGTCGAAGCGGAACTCCTCGGAGATCGGCTCCTCGCCCCGCGCGTCGAGCACCATGATGGTGAGACCCGGCACGAGGAACGCGGTCTGCCTGGCGCGGACGTGGATCTCGTCGAGCGAGACCTCGGCCTCGCGCAGGAAGATCTGCCGGTCGGCCCACCACCGCACGCGGGTGCCGGTGCGCCTTGCGCGCAGCGGGCCGCCGTCACGCAGGCCGGACTTCTTCTTGAACCGGGCCGTCGGCCCGTCCCCGTCGAAGACGCCGGGCACGCCGCGCCGGAAACTGATCTCGTGGATCCGGCCGTCCCTGTCGACCTCGATGTCGAGCCGCGAGGACAGCGCGTTGACCACCGAGGCGCCGACGCCGTGCAGGCCGCCTGACGCGGTGTAGGACCCGCCGCCGAACTTGCCGCCGGCGTGGAGCTTGGTGTAGACGAGCTCGACACCGGCGAGGCCGGTCTTGGGCTCGATGTCCACAGGGATGCCACGGCCGTCGTCGCGGACCTCTATGGACCCGTCGGCGGACAGCTCCACCTCGATGCGCGTGCAGAACCCGGCCAGCGCCTCGTCCACGGCGTTGTCGACGATCTCCCAGAGGCAGTGCATGAGACCGCGGCTGTCAGTCGAACCGATGTACATGCCGGGACGCTTACGGACGGCCTCAAGGCCCTCCAGCACCGACAGGTGGCGGGCGGTGTAGCCCGTCTCCGCGCTGACTGCGGTCACTCCCACTCCCACTGAACATCGAACATGTGTGCGTAGCCTACCGTTTCCGCTGCCACGCCGCCCCTAAGCGTCCCACCACTACGGTGTACTGCGTCGTCCCGCGGCGGAATCACCTCACTTAACGACACATTCTGCTCTCGGCGTATCGCGGGCACGATTGGGAACGTCCGCCGCGGGTTAGATGTTGTGCCAAGTGACTGACGCCAAAATCCCCACGTCAGTGGGGTGACCCGAAAGGCGATACGTGACTGGAGCTCTCGCCCCCACCAAGCCGCTGACCGCCGTGGACCGGTGCGACCGGTGCGGCGCCCAGGCGTACATCCGCGCGTCTCTCCCCGTGGGCGGGGAGCTGTTGTTCTGCGCCCACCACGGGCGACGGCACGTCGCGGCTCTGCGCGACAAGGGTGCCGAAATCCAGGACGAGTCGGCACGGCTCAGCGAAACCCCTTCGACCGCGACCAACGACGAGCGCTGAGCCCCTGCTCGACGCTCCGCATCCAATAGATCACAACCGCACACCAGACGCGGCGGCACGGTGCCCTGACGGGCTCTGACCCCGCCGCGTGCCATGGCGGGACGCCGGCACATCCGGCGCCCCGCAGAGGATCGCCGGGACGCTTAGGGCTCGCCAGGTCCCCTGACCTGGGCGGGCGCTAGGATCGCGCCGTGCTGATCCTGTTGCCGCCGTCCGAGGGAAAGGCCGCCGAAGGCGACGGCCGGCCCCTGGACCTGGACGCCCTGAGCTTCCCCGCGCTGACCTCGGCCCGGGAGAAGGTCCTCGACGCGCTCACCGCCGTGGCCCGCGGGCCACAAGGCGACGCGCTGGCCGTCCTCGGCCTCACCCCCGGCCAGGCCGGGGAGCTCGCCGTCGACCGTGAGCTGCGCACCGCCGCCACGCTGCCGGTGGGCCGGCTGTACACCGGGGTCCTGTACGACAACCTGGGCCTCGCCACCTTGGACGCCGCCGCGCGCCGGCGCGCGGGCCGCTCCGTGATCGTGTTCTCGGGCCTGTGGGGCGCGCTGCGCCTACGGGACCGCGTTCCCCCCTACCGGTTGTCCATGGGGGTGCGGCTGCCGCCTCTCGGCGGTCTGGCGGCCCACTGGCGGCCGTTCCTCACCGAGGCCCTCGGCTCCGAACGGGGGCTCGTCGTCGATCTGCGTTCCTCGACCTACGCCGCCGCCTGGCGGCCGGCGTCACCGGCCGTCACGATCCGGGTGCTGCGTGAGGTGAACGGCGCGCGCTCGGTGGTCAGCCACATGGCCAAGGCGACCCGTGGCGCGGTCGCGCGCTCCCTGCTCGAAAGCGCGGCGAGCCCCCGCAGCCCGAAGGCGCTCGCCGCGCTGCTCACCGAGATCGGTCACACGGCCGAACTCGGCCCGCCGCCGAAGGCCGGCGATCCGTGGACCGTGGACATCGTCATCAGTTCGTGATGTTCAGTCGCGAGCAGGCCTTGCCGTACTCCTTCGCCGGGTCACCGAGATGCGACCACGGCAGAGTGCTGAATCTACCGGCCGTGCGGGAAAGGTGACCGCGAGCGGGCCGGCGCATGTCGGCCAGGTAGAACGCCGCGCCGAACGCGTTGTGCGCCTCCACGGCCCTCGGGTGCGGGGGGCCGCCGCGGCCGTCGTGCCACAGGCCGGCCGCCACGGTGAGCTCCCGCTGCACCTCGAACGAATCCCATAATCGCGACCGGCTCACCCGCTCGGCGGACATGTACTCGAAGTAGGCCAGCGGCAGCAACGCCGACATCGGGTCACCGGTGCGGGCCCGGGTCGCGGAGGCGCGGGCGAAGGCCAGCATCTCCTGGGTCGTGCCGCCCCAGCCCGGCGACAGGCTGACGAGGCGGGCCACGGCGGTCGCGTACAGACGCGGCGCGCGGGCCATGGCTTCCTCGTAGATCTCGTCGCGTTCCCGCCTCGGCCACTCCAGGCCGATGGCCATCCACAACAGGCAGATCCACGGCACCGGATCGTCCGGCGCGAGCCGCGCCGCGGTGTGCAGCGGCGTTCTCGCGGACTCCATGGCACGCTGGTACATCTGTAACCGGTCGGCCTGCACGGCCCGCGCGCGCACGTCCGGTTTGACGTGCCAGGCCTCTTCGATACGGACCCGGGCCAGCCACAGCCACAGATCGGGATTGGCTCGGTCTCGCGACAACAGGGCCTCGATGCCCCCGGTGAGACCCACGGCGGCCCTTCCCAGCGCCTCCACACGTAGAGCGCGCACCTCGTGGTCCCCCCGGGAACCGACGAGAGCGGGAAGGGCGTATTCGAGGTGCCCACGCCCTAGGGCATGCACGGCCTCGTCGAGCACGTCGTCCGTCCACGGACGGCCTGCGATCAGTCGTGGCCCCCGAGCACGAGCCCGATCCACTTCGATCACACCCATGGCGCGGAGCCTAGAAAACGTCAAGACTTACGGCGCTACCGGAGGGTTACGGCCATGTTAACCCCCAGTCCGAACCCCCGCGTCAACCCTCCCCCACCACCTCCCAACCCCCAAGCCCCCCTAACCCACCCTCACCACCCCAAATCAATCACCCTCACCCCCACCTCCTCCACCACCCACCCCCCAGAACCCCCCCAAATCTCCATCAATCCCCCGCTAAGAACCACCAACTACCCAGCGACCGACGACACCTGCCCGTGCCGATCAATCACACCACCTACCCGCGGCGACCACACACACCACGTCGCCCGCAGCGACCCCAAGCACCGTCCCACTCCTGTCGACCCAAGCACCGCCTTACCCCTGGCGACCACACACACCACGTTGCCGTGGCGACTACAAGCACCGTCCTACTCGTGGCGACCACACACACCGCGTTGCCGTGGCGACCACACACACCGCGTTGCCGTGGCGGCCACAGGCACCGCGTCGCTCGTGGCGACCACAAGCACCGTCCTGCTCGTGGCGATCCAAGCACCGCCTTGCCCGTGGTGGCCCCCACGGAGCCGGGGTTTGGAGCGGTCTCGGCGGACCTTCCGCACCGTCACGTCGGTGTGCTGGTTTTGGCGCCGACGCGGTGGGGTGTGGTGCGGTGGTTCCGGCGCCGCGGTACGGCGGCTCACCGGTCAGTCGTCGGCACGTCGGACGCTCACGGCCATTGTGAGCTGGGCCGCCTGCCAAGGGTAGACGCTTGTGACCTGCTGGTCAGGAACACGATCCCCCTCGGGACGTAGTGGGTGGCCTCCGGCGTGTTGGAGTGATGATCCGCCGGTCAGCGGCCTTCAAGACGATTGCCGAGAGGGCTTTGGAGGGGGTATGGGAATTGCCGCATTGGTCAAGGCCCGTACGGCGGCTTCGGGCCGTCATGCAATGACCGGAATCGTGTGTTCTATCCAGTGGGTTCGACGTACGGCAAACAGAGATCACCGCGCAGTGACCTGGTCGCACTGACCACCCCGTTTCACCCTCACGAGCAAGCGGGTAACCGCCGTGTGTCCCACATCGACCGTCCAGGACCGACCCGGCCACCACAGACCGGCGGACCACCGTACGATGGCGCCGAATTCACCGCACCACGACCCACCGCCTCGGCGCCAATCGAGAACGCGCCGACGGCACGACACGAAAAGGTCATCGCGCAGTGACATAGTCCACTGACCACCGCGTTTCACCGTCACAAGCGATCAGGTAACCGCCGTGTGTCCCACACCGATCGTCCAGGACCGACCCGGCCACCACAGACCGGCGGACCACCGTACGATGGCGCCGAACTCACCGCACCACAACCCACCGCCTCGGCGCCAATCGAGAACGTACCGACGGCACGACAGGGAAAGGCCATCGCGCCAGGAATCGGCGACCGCTGGCTCGCGCCATATGCGTGACGGGACGCCATATGCGTGACGGGAATCGTGTGTTCTATCCAGTGGGTTCGACGTACGGCAAAGAGAGATCACCGCGCAGTGACCTGGTCGCACTGACCACCTCGTTTCACCATCACGAGCAAGCGGGTAACCGCCGTGTCCCACATCGGCCGTCCAGGACCGACCCGGCCACCACCGACCGGCGGACCACCGTACGATGGCGCCGGATTCACCGCACCGCAACCCACCGCGTCGGCGCCAGTCGAGAGCGTGCCGACGGCACACACGGAGAGGTCATCGCGCCAGGAACTGGCGACCGCTGGCTCGCGCCAAGGGCCAGTGGCGGCTGGCCGGCATCATGGACCAAAACTGTCGATCCGCGCCACGGACCGAAGGGCCCACCCGACTACGAATCAAAACGGCCGGTCCGCACCATGGACGAATGACGGCCGGCACGCGCCACGAACCAAAACGGCCGACCCGCACCACGGCCGGTAGCGGCCGGCCCGCACCACGGCCGGTAGCGGCCGGCACCACGGACCTAAACGGCCGGCCCGCGCCACGGCCGATAGCGGCCGGCCCGCACCACGGACCTAGACGACCGGCACCACGGACCTAAACTGCCGGCCCGCACCACGGACCTAAACTGCCGGCCCGCGCCATGGACCTACGAGGGCGGCCCGCATCATGGGCCAGTGGCGGCTGGCCGCATGTGGATGCGAGGGTGGTGGAGCCGGGCTGGTTGGGGGTGGTGGCCACCTTGGGGTGGGTGGGGTGGTGGCCACCGGGGTGGGTTAGTCGAGGTAGTCGCGGAGGACTTGGGAGCGGGAGGGGTGGCGGAGTTTGGACATGGTTTTGGATTCGATCTGGCGGATGCGTTCGCGGGTCACGCCGTAGACCTTGCCGATTTCGTCCAGGGTTTTGGGCTGGCCGTCGGTGAGGCCGAAGCGCATGGAGACGACGCCGGCTTCGCGTTCGGACAGGGTGTCCAGGACGGAGTGGAGTTGCTCCTGCAGGAGGGTGAAGCTGACGGCGTCGGCGGGGACGATGGCTTCGGAGTCCTCGATGAGGTCGCCGAACTCGCTGTCGCCTTCTTCGCCCAGTGGGGTGTGCAGGGAGATGGGCTCGCGGCCGTACTTCTGGACCTCGACGACCTTTTCGGGGGTCATGTCGAGTTCGCGGGCCAGCTCTTCGGGGGTGGGCTCGCGGCCGAGGTCCTGGAGCATCTGGCGTTGCACACGGGCCAGCTTGTTGATGACCTCGACCATGTGCACCGGGATGCGGATGGTGCGGGCCTGGTCGGCCATGGCGCGGGTGATCGCCTGCCGGATCCACCACGTGGCGTAGGTGGAGAACTTGTAGCCCTTGGTGTAGTCGAACTTCTCGACCGCGCGGATCAGACCGAGGTTGCCCTCCTGGATCAGGTCCAGGAACAGCATGCCGCGACCGGTGTAGCGCTTGGCCAGGGAGACGACCAGGCGGAGGTTGGCCTCCAGCAGGTGGTTCTTGGCGCGGCGGCCGTCCTCGGCGATCCATTCGAGCTCGGCGCGCACGTCGACGGGCAGTCGCTCGCCGTCGGTGGCGAGCTGCTCCTCGGCGAACAGGCCGGCCTCGATGCGCTTGGCCAGCTCGACCTCCTGCTCGGCGTTCAGCAGGGGGACCTTGCCGATCTGCTTGAGGTAGTCCTTGACCGGGTCGGCGGTGGCGCCGGCGGCGGCGACCTGCGCGACCGGCGCGTCGTCGTCGTCATCGGAGATGATGAGGACTTCGTCGTCGGACTGCGGCTCGGTGCCGGTCTTCGCGGCCTCCTCGGCCTCGACCTCGGCCTCGACCTCGGTGTCGGGCTCGCCCTCGGAGTCCGTGTCGGACTCGCTCTCGGACTCGGTCTCCGCCTCGGCGTCCACCTCGACGTCGAGGTCGAAGTCCTCGAGCTCGAGGTCGCCCTCGATCTCGAGATCCTCGTCGTCCTCGGAGGCGACCTTCGGCTTGGTTTCGATCTTTGGCGATGGCGACGCGGGCACGGCGACCTCCGGCTTGGCCTTCTTGGCGAGGGCGGCAGGGGTGGGGACCTTGGCAGGCGCGTCGGTGGCGGGCGCGGCGGCGCTCTTCGCCGGGACGGCCTTCTTGGCCGCGGGCTTCTTGGCCGCCGGTTTCTTCGCGGCCGGCTTCTCGCCGGTCGCGGCTGCCTCGCCTCCGGCACCGCTCACCACGGCCGTGACGGTATCGGGCTGCTCCTTGGCCGCCGCGGTGGCGGGCTTGGTCTTCTTGACGGGGGCGGCGGTGCGACGCTTGGCCGGGCCACGAGACCTCTTGGGGGCCGCCGAGTCCGCGGCGGTCACCACGACGGTCACACCCTCCTTGCTGAGGTTCCTGAGGAACCCAGCGGCGTGCGACATCGGGATGTCCGCCTCCTCGAAGGCCTTACGGACATCCTCGGACTCGAGGAAACCCTGCGAGCGCCCACGCTCGATCAGTCGCTGAATGACGGGCTCGTTCAGCTCAGACGACGGCTTCGAGCGAGTCGAACTTGCAGGCGACACGAACACCTCTCGAACGAACGCATGGTGAGAATGGACCCAGGTGCCCGCTAGGGGCGCTTGCTTCTTTTCGGTGGTGGGCCGTGCGAACCGCGACGTACCTGCCCAGCATTGTGGCATGACCCCGCAGTCCTTACGGCCGCCTCACGGCGGTTGCCCCTCCACCCTAGGCCGACCGGAACAGTAGTGCGTACGGAAGCGGGTCACCGATACCCGAAAGCAACCCTTATGACTGATTCATTCAGTCACTCTTTGTGGCGGCAGGCACGTGGACGGCGAGCACAGTGACGTCATCGTCCTGCTCATACCCCGCCAGCATGCGATCCACCAGGAAGTCAAGCAACATGTGCGGATTTCCCAGGACCTCTGGGGGTGCCTCGCCGACGACAGAACAAAGTTCTGCCAGCCCGGCGTCCAGGCCGCGCTTGCGGTTCTCCACCAGACCGTCGGAGTAGAGCACCGCGGTGTGGCCCGGCGGGACGGAGAACTTCAGCTGCTTGCGGGTGGTCGGCCAGCCGAGCGGCGTGCCCGGCTCGCCCTCCGCCAGCACCGCCGTGCCCTGTGGGGAGACCAGCAGAGGCGGCGGGTGACCGGCCAGGGCCAGCGTGCCCTCACCGCTGCCGGGCTCGACGACCATGTAGGCCAGGGTGGTGACCTGCTCTTCCTCCTCGGTGGCGCCGAACACCCGGTCGAGACCGGTCAGCACGGCCGCGGGAGGCGGGTTGGTCAGCGCGAGGGCCCGCATCGCGTTGCGGATGCGGCCCATGCCCGCCGCGGCCTTGACGCCCTTGCCCATGACGTCGCCGACCACCGCGGCCACCCGGGAGTCCTCCAGGAGGAACGCGTCGTACCAGTCGCCACCCACCTGGACGTGCCTGCTGCCGGACCTGAACCGCTGCGCGAGGACCACGCCGGGGATCACCGGCAGCCGATCAGGCAGCAGGCTGCGCTGGAGCGTCTCGGCGGTGCGGTGCTCGCGCTCGAACAGCGTCGCGCGCTCCACGGCGAGCGCGCACTGGCCGGCGAGCGCCTCCAGGAAGACGCCGTCCTCCTGGGAGATCTTCTGCGGACGGGTGTGCGCGAACCTGAGCGCGCCGAGCGCACGGCCCGCCGCGAGCAGCGGCAGCCCCACCCAGGACCGCTCGTCGCTGTGCTCCAGGAACCCCGCGATCGTGGCCTCGTCCGCGCCGGCCTCCACGAGCTGGGCTCGCAGGCTCTCGGGGGACTCGGCGAACACCGGCCGCCGGCTGTTGACGGCCATGGTCATCACGCTGGCATGGCCGAGCGGGATCTCCTCACCGGCGACACCCGGGATGTCGGGCATGCCGCCGCTGTTGGTGAGCTTGAGCACGGCGCGGTCGGTGTCGAGCAGCGCCACGGCGGACCGGTCGGCGGCCAGCGCGGTGCGGCCCACGTCGATGATCACCTGGACGACCTGCTCGACGGTGAGCGCCTCGGCCAGCATGGCGGTGGCGCCCTGCAGCCTGGCCGTGCGCAGCGCGGCGGCGCCGAGCTGGTCGGTGAGCCTGCCGCGCATCTCCTCGGCCTCACGCTGCGGCGTGACGTCGCTGTTGGCGCCGACCCACTCGACGACGCGGCCGTGCCGGATGATCGGCACCGCGCGCACCTCGAAGTGGCGGTAGCCGCTGGCCCTGGTGCGGACCCGGTAGCTCCACTCGAACATGGTGCGGCCGCGCAGAGCCTCGCGCCACGCCTCTTCCGCGGCGGGACGGTCGTCGGGGTGCACGACCTCGAGCCAGCCGTGCGCGAGGTACTCCTCAAGGCTCTGGCCGGTGATGGCACGCCACTGCGGCGCGTCCTCGATGACGGCGCCGGACGGCGCGGTGATCCACACGAGCTGCTGCTGCGACTCGACCAGCGAGCGGTAGCGCTCCTCGCTGCGGCGCAGCTCCTCCTCGGTGAGCTGGCGCTCGGTGACGTCCACGCCGAACAGCGCGACCCCGGCGAGCGCGCCCTTGTCGCCGTGGATGGGGTAGAACGACAGGACCCAGTGGCGGATGCCGCCGGTGGAGGAGGCGGCGCGCAGGCGCTGGTCGCCGTTGGCGACGGCGCGGTGCTCTTCGAGCACGCGGTTGAGCGCGGCCTCGACAAGGGAGGCGAACTCGCCGGAGAGTGCCTCGGCCACGGAGCGGCCCACCAGGTCGCCGGCGGTCAGCCCGCCGATGTCGGCGAAGCTCTGGTTGACCCGGGTGAACCTGCCGCCGGTGTCGAAGAACGCGAAGGCGAACGGGGCCTCGGCCAGCAAGCCCTCGAAAAGGGCGGGGTCTGAGATGTCCACACCCGACTCCCGGGGACGGGGCACGGAGGTTTCGGCGCTCATGGTCGGCACCTCCGTCGCGTGCCAGGGTCTCCCACGAGGCACATCTCCATAACTGTGATTGGTAGCGCGGAACTGCACTACATCATCGGCGATGCGCACGCGCGGACGGAAGCCCCGGCCGCGATGCGGTCAACGCATCCTGTCAAAAAGCCACCGCCGTGTGCAGCGAGATCGGCCGACTTTCTCGTCACCGGCCCCGGGCTCCGCACGGTCTTCGGCGGATCGGCGAAACCCTCCCTCCGCGCTCCGCCGCCGCGGGACCCGCTCCCGCGGCACGGCGCGGCCGGACGGCAGCCGGACGCGCCCGGAGAACAGCTTCCCACAGGTTGGGCCGCGAGGTGCGGGAGTACCCCTAACCCTTACGGGACAAGGGGTTGACAGCTTGGCGAGACACGATGGAATTGGATACGCACGTCCCCTCAGAGCACTGCACGGGGGTGACCATGCCCCCGGCCTTCCGGGAGATTGCGAACGCCTATCATGCCTGCTCTCGCACTGCGTCCGTCCGGGGGAACCACCGATCCGCGTACCGTCGCGCCACCCGCGCCTGTCGTCGCCCGCCTCTCCGGCGAGTTCGCCGGCGTGCCCGTGGAACTCATCGGCAGATATGTGCGCGATGTGTCGGCCTGCGCCGCACACCTCGGCGTCGAGGCGACCGCCGCCGTCGTGGAGCGTCTGGCCCGTGAGCGCCTGCTGGCCCTCGCGTGGTCGGCCCCGCTCCTCGAACCCGCGAGGTCACGCCGCTGAGCCGGCGGATCTCCCCGATCCATAACACAGCTCTCATATGACGCATATGGGCCATAAGCGGATGATTCACATGGGTCACGACCGGATGGCTCCAGAGGGCCATGACCGGCCTCGCTGACCGGCCCACTGGGAGGAAAGTAAGAATTTCCGGGTAACAGCGGGGTCACCGGCGTGCGTTCCGCGCGACGTCCGGCCGGAGAATGCGAGAGGGTAAGGAGCGTGAGCCGCCGACGACGACGCGCCCCCAGGGGCACCCGACCGCCGGACGACGTGTTCGCCGAGATGCTTCTCGCGGCACGAGAGCTTCTCGCCGTGCGCACTCCGCTGGACGCCGAGCTGATGGTCTCCGACATGCTCGGCGCGTGGTGGGGTCGCCGGCTGCGCCGTGGGGACGTCGAGGAGTTCCTCGGCGAGGGCCTGGTCGAGTACGCCGCCAAGGCCGGCACCCCGGCCGCGCTCACCCTGCTCATCGCCATCGCCTACCTCGGCACCTCCCGCCAGGCCGCCAAGGCCGAGGGGGCCGCGCTCGCGCTGATGGAGTCGGACGTCGCACGGCCCCGCTGGGCCGAGCGGGTCGGCGCCGTCAAACCGCGCGGGTGCTACGTCTCACGTGACGCCTACGGCGACCAGGACACCGTGGTGTGCACCTTCGCCTACCGCACGGACACCCCCGGCACGGCCGGGGCCGCGGCCTCCGCGCACGCGCGGGTCGCCGCCGAGGCGGCCGCCGGCCGCGCGGGTGAGCACCAGCCGGGTGTCCCCGCCGCGCGGCCCGGGCCCGACGCCGCGGCCCAGGTACGGGAGACCCGTCCCGCGTCTCAGGAGACGGCCCAGGTGGCGTCCGAGGAGCCGCACGCGCTGGTGGTGGTCGTCGACTACAACATGCGCGGCATGGCCCGCGACGCGTGGGTCTCCTCCGAGGTCGACGAGCTGCTGGTGCGTGCCGACGCCGAGGCCGCGGGCAATCCCATGCTGCGGTTCGAGGAGCTGGAGCCCAAGCAGGCCCGTGCGCTGCTGGAGTTCGCGATGCGGGCCACCGCCGAGTCCCTCGGCCGCAAGTCCCCCGCGGCCGTCAGCGAGGGCTACAGCGCCTTCCACGCCTTCGCGCGTGCCCGCATCAAGGCGCTGCCTCCCGGACGCAAGCGGCCCGCGCCGCTGTTCAGCGAGGCGCCGTACAGCAGGGACCGCCGCGCCATGCTGGCGGCCGAGTTCCTCGCCTCAGACTTCGCCGAGCACCTGTCGGACCCCTCGGCGGCCTCGCGGTGCGCCGACCACATCATCGACTACGGCTGCGACCAGGACTTCAACCGGCCGTTGCGGGTCAGCCCCACCAAGTGCGAGACGTTCCTGCTCGACTGGCTGCCGCGCAAAGTCCTGCTCGACCCGGCCGAGCAGGAGGCCATGCCGCACGTCCTGCTGTCGTGGGTGCGGTTCGCGGCGCCGCGCACCGGCCTGCCGCAGGAGGGCCTGAAGGCCACGCTCGACGCCGTGTGGGAGGCCGCGGGCCGCTTCACCGAGGCCTACCGGGACCCGACGACGTTCGGGCTGGACCGCTCCCTGGTGCGCCGCCTGCTTCCCGACGGCGACCTGTCGGCCCTGGCGCGCCGCGCCTTCGCGTTCCCCTTCCTTGAGGGCACGCACGGCGACGTCGACCTGGAGTCGCTCCACCCGGCCGAGGACGCCGACCGGCGGGTGCTGCTGGAGATCGACCACATCGCCGACCACGACCGGCCGGACTTCGCCGAGCACCTGGCCTGGCACGAGGAGATCGCCACCCGCCTGTGGGACGGCGACCCCGAGCAGATGTGGGAGGCGGCCCAGCGCCTGCTCGACCTCGGCCACGACCGCCACGACGTCCTCCACGTCCTCATGGAGATCGCCGAGCGCATCGGCGACCACCCCGACGAGCTGGCCGCCGCCCTGGACGACATCGCCGACATCCCCGACGAACCACCGGACTGAGGGGCCGTCAGGCCGTGAAGCCGATGTCGGCGTAGCGCAGGGTGTAGAAGCCCGGAGCGCCGATGTTGGCGAGGGTGGCCTTGACCCCCCAGTTCTGCGGACGCTGGTAGAGAGGGATCACGTTGACCTCGCGCCAGATCATGCGGTCGGCCTCGTTGGTCTCGGCGCGGGCCCGGCCGGGGTCGAGGTAGGACGACGCGCGCCGCATCGCGGTGTCGATCTCGCGGCGGCCCGTACGGCCGAAGTTGGCGTTCCAGCGGGGCTTGCCGTCGGAGCCCTTCACGGCGGCGGCGTACGTGGCGTAGCTGCTGGAGACCGGGAAAGGCGTGCCGAAGTAGGAGAACGGCGCGATGTCGAAGTTGCCGGGGATGATGTACTTGGCGAAGAAGTCGTCACCCGGCACCGCCTGGATCGTGACCTTCACCCCGATGCGTTCGAGCATGGCCCGCGCCAGTTCCCCCTCGGACTTGCTGAGCTGCAACCCCGCCGGCACCACGAACCGCACGGTGAGCTCCGTGCCGCCGCGCCGCCTCGTGGGACTGGCCCGCCGCCAGCCCGCCTCGTCCAGCAGGCGCTCGGCGCGCGCCGGGTCGTACCTGCCGAGCTCACCGGAGTTGTCCTGGTAGCCCTCCTGGGTGTTCATGAAGAAGTGGTTGCCGAGCAGCGCGCCTTTCCACCCGAGGCCCTGCAGGTCGGACCGTGCGATGGCGTCGCGGTCCAGGCCGAGCGCGATGGCCTGGCGCACCTTGGGGTCCGACAGGGCCGGGCTCTCGCCGTTGACGGTGAAGTGCCGGAAGTCCGGCCCCGCGGCCTGCCGGATCACCGCGCCTTTGGCCCCCTTGGCGCGCGCGTAGTCGGGTGCGGACGGCCCGATGTCGAAGACGTCCAGCTCCCCGTTGGTGAACGCGCCGACGAGCGCCTCACCGTCGAGCGCGCGAAAAACGATTTTGTCCAGCTTGGCCCTGTCCCCCCACCACCGCTCGTCGCGGACGACCGTGACGGTCTTGGCGGTCTGGTCGAACGCCGCGAACCTGAACGGGCCCGCCGTGACGGGGATGCGGTTCAGCCACCCGGTGTTGAACGCCTGGGGGGTGGCGTTGGCCGAGCGCGGGTACAGGGGCCAGAACAGCGACTGCCACTCCGAGAACGGCGTCTGGAACGTGACCTTCACCTCGTGGTCGTTCTCGCCTTTCTCCACCGAGGCGATGTCCTGGTAGCCGGTGGTCGAGGCGACGTGGAAGTCGGGGTCGGCGCCGCGCATGGCCTTCCACTGCGCCTGGTAGTCCTGCCAGGTGATGGAGGTGCCGTCCGACCACCTGGCGCGGGGGTTCAGCGTGTACGTCACGACCTGGCGGGGGTTCGTGGCGGTCACCGTGGCCGCGGTCACGTAGTCGGTGTTGGGGGACGGCGCGGCCTTCTCGTCGGCGCGGAACGCGGCCGGCATCAGCGCGTCGACGACCTTCTTGACGTCGGCGAGGTTGCCGTCGACGTGGTTGAGGTTCCACTGGGCCGGGAACTCGGTGAGCCCCCACTGCAGCGTGCCGCCGTCGCGCACCCGTGACCGCGGCAGCGGGTTGACGTCGTACGCCTTGATCGCCTGCCGCGCGTCCCCGGCGTGCCGTCCGGCCCTCTCGCCGCCGCTCCCGCACGCGGCGGACGGCAGGACGGCCGTCAGCGCGAGCACCGCCGCGGCTCCGCGCGTCCACAAGGAGAGACGGCGTGCGGATCTCCGGGTTGCTGTCACGATTCCTCCACGTTCGTCGGCGGGTCCGCCGGCCACCTGAGGTGGTCCGGATCGGCCGCGGACTTCTGGAACGATCCACTATGGGCGAGACGTCCGGGGTAGTGGCAGGCCGCGCCGTGCTCGGCCTCCCCGGCGACCTGCCGTATCTCGGGCCGCTCGTCGGCACAGCGCTTGCGCAGCGGCTCGGGAAGCGTCCGGTAGGCGGGGCAGCGGCCGCGGAACCGGCAGCCGGACGGCGGCCGCGCCTGGCTCGGCACCTCGCCGTCCAGCAGGATCCTGCGCCGCTCACGCTCCTTGCGCGGGTCGGGGATCGGCACGGCCGACAGCAGGGCCTCGGTGTAAGGGTGCGCCGGCGCGCCGTACACCCGCTCCACGGGGCCGATCTCGGCGATGCGGCCCATGTACATCACGGCCACCCGGTCGGCGACGTAGCGCACCACGGCGAGGTCGTGCGCGACGAACAGGTAGGACAGGCCGAGTCTGTCGCGCAGCGACCCCAGCAGGTTGATCACGCCGGCGCGCACGGAGACGTCGAGCGCCGACACCGGCTCGTCCAGCACCACCAGCCGGGGTTCGAGAGCGAGGGCCCGCGCGATGGCGACGCGCTGCCGCTGGCCGCCGGAGAAGTGCCGCGGGTACCGGACGGCGTCCGCCGGGTCGAGCCCGACCAGCCGCAGCAGCCGCCGCACCCGGCCCGCGACGTCGCCGCGGCCGTGGGTGACCAGGGGCTCGGCGACGATGTCGTGCACCGTCATGCGGGGGTCGAGGGACGCCAGAGGGTCCTGGAAGACCACCTGCATGCGGGCCCGCACGGCCATGCGCTCGCGGGCCGTGAGCGTGGAGGCGTCCCTGCCGAACACCGTGACCCGGCCCTGCTGCGGCGCGGTGAGCTCCAGGATCTGCATGAGCGTGGTGGTCTTGCCGCACCCCGACTCCCCCACCAGTGCGAGGGTCTCGCCCTCGCGGATGTCGAAGCCGACGCCGTCCACCGCGCGCACGCTGCCGGCGCGCCGCCGCAGCACACCGCCTCTGACCAGCGGGTGGTGCTTCACCAGCCCTTCGACCTCCAGCACCACCGGCCGCGCCGGCCGCGGCGCCGTCGCGTCGGCGGCGAGGGCCGGCGTCTCACCGGCCGCCGGAGAGCCGAGGCGAGGAACGGGCTCACGGCGCTCCTCAGGCGACTCTCCACGGCCGGGAACGAGCCCTACGCGCGGAGGATGTCCGCCGGACGGCTCGGCGGCCCTCAGGCACGCCGCGTGGTGGCCGGGGGTGATCTCGGTCAGCGGCGGCTCGGCCTCGCGGCAGCACGGCAGGCGGGCCGCGCAGCGCGGCTCGAACGGGCAGCCGGGGGGGAGGGCCGCGGGGGACGGCGGCCCGCCTTCGATCGGGGTGAGCGGCAGGTCGCGGCCGGCGTCCACGCGTGGCACCGAGCCCAGCAGCCCGCTGGTGTACGGCATGCGCGGACGTTCGTACACCTCGCACACCGGCCCGACCTCGACCGCGCGGCCCGCGTACATCACCAGGACCCGGTCGGCGAGGCCCGCCACCACCCCGAGGTCGTGGGAGATGAGCACGACGGCCGCGCCGGTCTCGGCCCTGGCGCGTCTCAGCACCTCGATGACCTGGGCCTGGATCGTGACGTCGAGAGCGGTGGTCGGCTCGTCGCAGATGATGACGTCGGGGTCGTTGGCGATGGCCATGGCGATCACGGCGCGCTGCCGCATGCCGCCGGAGAACTCGTGCGGGAAGGCCCTGGCCCTGCGGCGCGGGTCGGGGATGCCGACGAGGCCGAGCAGCTCGACGGCGCGCTCGGCCGCCGCGCGCCTGCTCACCCGCTGGTGCACCCGCACGGCCTCGGCGATCTGGTCGCCGACGCGGTGGACCGGGGTCAGCGCCGACAGAGGGTCCTGGAAGACCATGGAGATGGCCCGGCCGCGGAACGCCGCGAGCCGCCGGTCCGGCAGGCCGACCAGCTCGGTGCCGTGCAGCCGCACCGAACCGCCGACCTTCGCCTGACGGGGCAGCAGGCCCATCACTGCGAGCGCCGCCGCCGACTTGCCCGCCCCCGACTCCCCCACCACGCCGAGCACCTCGCCGGCCCGCAGGCTGAAACCGAGGCCGCGCACCACGGGAACGCCGCCGAACCGCACCGACAGGTCGCTGACCTCAAGCACCGGCGCGGTCTCCCCGGTGCCGGACCCGGTGCTGGACCCGGTGCCGGACACGGCGCGGAACGCGGGACGGCCCGCCATGGCGGCCCCGGTGCCGGTGCGGCCGGTCACCTGGCGCACCCACCGGGGTCGAGCGCGTCGCGCAGCGCGTCGCCGATGAGGTTGACGGCGAGGACGGTGACCACGAGCACACCGGCGGCGAACCAGAACGTCCACGGCGCGTACACGGCCGTCGTGGCGCCGTCGGCGATCAGGCCGCCGAGCGAGACGTCGGGGGGCTGCACGCCGAACCCGAAGTACGACAGGCTCGTCTCGGTGAGGATGGCCGCGCTGACGTTGAGCGTGGCGTCCGCCACCAGCAGCGAGGCGAGGTTCGGCAGGACGTGCCTGAAGATGATCACCGGAGGGCTCACCCCCATGTAGCGCGCCGCTCTGATGTACTCGCGCTCCTTGATCGACCTGGTCATGCCGCGGACGATCTTCGAGGTGATCATCCACAGGAACAGCGCCAGCATGACGGCGAACAGCAGCCAGCGTCCCCCGGTGAACAGCGGCGACATGACGGCGAGGATCAGGAACGCCGGCAGCACCAGCAGCAGGTCGGTCATCCACATGACGGCGCGGTCGGTCCAGCCGAGGAAGTAGCCCGCGAACGAGCCCGCCACCGCCGCGAAACCGGTGGACAGCACCGCGACCAGCAGGCCGACGATCAGCGACTTCTGCGCGCCGCGCATGGTCAGCACGAAGACGTCCGACCCGCTCTGCGTGGTGCCGAACCAGTGGAGCGCGGACGGCGGCCGCAGGAACGCCTGGAAGTCCAGCTCGTCGGGGGCCCACGGGGAGACCAGCGGCCCGGCGAACGCCAGCAGGAACATCGCCAGCAGCACCGCCGCGCCGAGGCGGCCGCGCCGCGCGCGCAGGAACAGCGCGGCCACCACGCGCAGCCGCGTCGGGGCCGGGGTGCGCGTGGCGGCGGCCTCGGCCAGTTCCTGCTCGGGGAGGGTCGTCATGTCAGCCCGCCCGCACCCTCGGGTCGAGGACGGCATGCAGCACGTCGGAGGCCAGCGAGGCGAGCAGGACGGCGAACGCGGCGAAGCAGCTGATCGCGGCGACGGTGTTGACGTCGTTGGCGCGCACGGACGCGACGAGCTCCTCGCCGAGGCCGTGCCACCCGAACACCGACTCGGTGATGGTGGCGCCGACCAGCAGGGAGCCGAAGGTGAACGCGAAGTAGGTGACGGCGGGGATGAGCGCCGTGCGCAGCGCGTGGCGCAGCAGCGCGGTGCGCCTGCGCAGGCCCTTGGCCATCGCGGTGCGGACGAAGTCGGCGTCCAGCACGTCGAGCATCATGGTGCGCTGGTAGCGGCTGTAGACGGCCATCTGGCCCACGGCGAGCGACACCGTCGGCAGGATCAGGTGCTTGGCACGGTCGAGCAGCCCCGCCGGCGTGCCGGCGTCGAGGCCCGGCGTGGCCTCGCCGCTGACCATGAAGAGCTGCGCGCCGAGGCGGTCGTTGACCCAGACGGCGCCGAGGATCAGCATGTTGGCCAGCACGACGGTCGGCACGGCGAGCACGGTGAACGCCGAGACCGACGACAGCCGGTCGAACCAGCCGTACTGCCGGACGGCCGCGGCGGCTCCGGCCAGCACCCCGGCGACGCCGCCGAGCACCGCGCCGGCCAGCACCAGCCGCAGCGTGACCCCGGCCCTGCGCGCGATCTCGGCGCCGACCCGGTCGCCGTTCCAGCTGTGGCCGAAGTCGCCGCGGAGCACGCCGCCGGCCCAGCGCAGATAGCGCTCGTGCAGGGGGGTGCGGTCGTTGAGGTTGTACATCGACAGGCGCGCGTCGACCACGGCCGGCGGCGGAGGGGGGTTGCGGCCCTCGTAGTTGGCCCTGGGGTCGAGCGCGGTGGCCGCCAGCAGGTAGGCGAGGCTGGTGGCGACCGCGATCAGCACGAGGTAACCCACCGTGCGGCGGAGCAGGAACCCGGCCATCGCCACCCTTCCGCAGCCTGTCGGTCGGCCGTGCGCCATCAGGTCCCTTGGCGGACCGGAGGCGCCGTCGCGAGGGTTTCCGCTTCCCTCCGTGCTCATACTGCTACATCCTGTGACCACCTGATGACAAGACAGTCGTCAACGGCCCCGGTGTCGGGGCCGTCTCACCGGATCGAGCGTCGTGCGCGTGCGGCACGGAGGCCGTCCCGCGGCCCGGCCGGCGCAGGCGTGCCAGGTGGAGACGTCAGCGTTCGGCCAGCTCGTCCACGGCGGCGCGGACGTCCTCGCTGGTGATGGTGGTGAGCTCGGCGGTGCTCGCGGTGCCGCCGCGGCCGGCGAGCCGGACGTCGCGGCCGAGCGCGGCACGCTCGAACAGCGACCGCGCGAACCTGCCGTTGCCGAGGTCGTCGATCAGGCCCTCGGCGCACACCCAGGCGAACACCTCGCCGAGGTCGCGCCGCGCGGCGTCGTCGAAGCGGTCCCCCGCGCGGCTCGCGAGCAGCGTGGCGATCTCGGTGAGCTCGGCGGGACGGTAGGACGGGAAGACGATGCGCTGGTCGAACCTGCTGGCCAGGCCCGAGTTGCTCGCGAAGAACCGCTCCATGTCGGCGGCGTAGCCCGCGAGGATGATGACCAGCCGGTCGCGGTCGTCCTCGGCGCGTTTGAGCAGGGTCTGCACGGCCTCGGCGCCGAACGCGTCGCCACCCTGGTATCCGCTGTTGACCAGGCTGTAGGCCTCGTCGACGAACAGCACGCCGCCGAGCGCGCGGTCGACCAGCTCGTTGGTCTTGATGGCCGTGGCGCCGAGGTGCTGGCCCACGAGGTCGGCGCGGGACGCCTCCACCACGTCGGGCCGGGAGAGCAGGCCGAGCGCGGAGAAGACGCGGCCGAGCACGCGCGCCACGGTGGTCTTGCCGGTTCCGGGAGGGCCGATGAACACGAAGTGCCGCATCTGCGGCGGCGCCGGCAGGCCCTGTTCCTCGCGCATGCGCGCGACGCGCAGCTGCGCGGCGATGGCGCGCACCTGCCGCTTGACGGGCTCCAGGCCCGCCATGCTGTCGAGGTCGGCCAGCGCGTCCTCAAGGCTCGGCCGGGCCTGGAAGCCGCTGAACCGAGCCGTCAGCTCGTTGAACGCCTTGGTGAGGTCGGCGGTGGTGGTGGTCACCAGGTCCTCACGCTGCGGCGCGCCTCCGGCGCCGACGACGCGCACGTCGCGGGCCTGCGCGGCCGTCTCCACCAGGCTGCGTGCGAAGCGCGCGTTGCCGAGCTCGTCGACCAGGCCGCGCCGGTGGAGGTCGTCGAACAGCCCGAGCAGCACGCCTGGCGCGTCGGGGGAAAGCCGCTCGCCGCGGCGGGAACGCAGCAGCTCGACGATGCGCACCAGCTCGGCCGGGGAGTACGACGGGAATCGGACGCGGGTGGAGAACCGTGACGACAGGCCGGGGTTGGACGCCAGGAACGCCGTCATCTCCTTGTCGTACCCGGCGAGGATGACGATCAGTCGGTCGCGGTCGTCCTCGGCGCGTTTGAGCAGGGTCTGCACGGCTTCGGCGCCGAAGCGGTCCGGCTGGCCCTCGGCCGAGTTGATCAGTCCGTAGGCCTCGTCGATGAACAGCACGCCGCCGAGCGCGCGGTCGACCAGCTCGTTGGTCTTGATGGCCGTGGCGCCGAGGAACTCGCCGACGAGGTCGGCGCGTGAGGCCTCGACGACGTACGGGGTCTCCAGCAGCCCGAACGCGTAGAAGATCTTGGCGACGGTGCGGGCCACGGAGGTCTTGCCGGTGCCCGGGGGGCCGGCGAACACGAAGTGACGCATCGGCGGCTCGGTGGAGTACCCCGCCTCCGCGCGCAGCCGGGACGCCTCGATGGACGCGGCGATCGAGCGCACCTGCTCCTTGACCGGCTCAAGGCCGATCATGCTCTCCAGCTCGCCGAGCGCCTCGTCCACCGAGATCGGCGGCGGCGCGGCGCGCTCGTGGTGCTCACGGTCGCCGGCCCCGTCTCTGGCCCGCTCCCCCGAGGGGGCCGCGGAGACCGCGGACGCCGACAGCCGGCCGCGTGCCTGACCGGCCTGGATCAGGCGGTAGGCGAGCACGGCGGCGGCCACGCCGTACGCGGCCCACAAAGCGATGCCGGACGAGAACGTGGCGACGGCGAGCGCGACCATGGCGGCGGCGCCGAGCGCGGCCACGGTGCTGACCCACGGCGTCACCCACCTGATGAGGTGGGCCGCCACGCCGACGACGAGACCGAGCAGCAGGTACAGGGTGGGGAGCGCGGAGTGCGGCTGGAGGTAGTTCCCGGTGACCACGACCGCGCACGACCACGCCACCACGACCAGGACGGTCGCGGCGGCGCGGGGGTAACGCAGGGTCAGCTCGGCGAAGCCCAGAAGTAAGACAGTAGTGACGAGCGCGGTGAAGAACGAGCCGCCGGTGAGGACGGCCGCGACGACCGAGACGATCAGCACCACGGCGAAGATCAACCGGCGCATGCCGCGGGAAAGCGCGAAGTAACGCCGCCTTACGTGCTCGAACGCATCGCGGGCCGCGGCGCGCCCCGCCGGCCGGGCCCTGTCGGAGTCTCGCATTTCGCCTCCCCGGTCGCCTCCCGGTTATACCGCACCGGGCCCCGCCACGCGCGCCGTCGCCACGCGCGCCACGCGCACGATTTGCCCTGGCGAGTCCGGCTGACACCTCACAGGAGGCGGACGGGGAGGCCGGTCAGCGGTGGCGGGTGGACGTCCTCGCCTCGTGCCGGCCGGGGAACTCGGCGATGTGGACGTGTTTGGGGGTGACCCGCAGGACGTCCTGCGCGGGATCGGGGAGCGCGACGCCGCGCACCTCGGCCCAGAAGCGGCGTTCCCCCGGATCGGCGGCGAAGACGGCGACGCGCGGGTCGCGCGCGGCGGCGGCCCACGCCTCCTCTGTCGCGATGAGACGCAGTTCCCCCGACGAGCTGACCGAGGTGACGGCCGCCACGGCGAGCGCGCGCGGGCCGCCTGTGTCGCTGAAGGAGAGCACCACACTTCGTGAGAGGGTGAACGCGCGCCGCACCTCCTCACTGAGCGGGACCGGCGGCACCACCTCCCCCGGCAGCCGGGGCCCGCAGCTCTCGCACGGGACCAGGGACGCGCGCCACGGCCCCGCCGACCCGCGCCACCAGGCGCGCAGCCCGCGCGCGGTGAAGCTCAGCACCGCGACCGCGAACATGGCCGCCACCGTCCACCAGGCCCCGGCCAGCGCCGGAACCGGCAGGCCCACCGTGAACAGCGCCGCGGACGCCGGCAGCAGCGCCAGCAGCGCGAGCGCGAGCGTCCGGTCGTGGCGCAGCACCTCGCCGAGGCGGTTCCGCAGCCCGCCGCGCCACCGCACGTACAGCATCGCGAACGGGACGCACACCGCGGCGAGCGCCGCTCTGGTGTCCCCCGCGAGCGGCGGGACGACGGCCAGCAGCACGACCAGGGTCCACAGCCGCGCCGCGACGATCCACAACGTGACCCCGGTGTCGCGCAGCCCCACGCGTCCGGGGGCCACGGCGGTGAACTCGGCGAGGGCACGCACCGGCCGTCCCTGCCATGTCTCGGTGAGCCCGCGCAGGCACAGCACGGCGAGCCCGTTGAACAGCACCAGGCCGAACAGCCCGGCCCAGAGGCCGCCGAGGATGTCCTCCCACTCGACGGTCACCGGGGCCGGCGCGTACACCAGCGGCACGACGAGCGAGCCCGGCGTCCAGTCCGGCAGCGTGGCGAGCGCCGTCACGTACGCCGCCGCCACCAGGACCGCCACCGACACCGACACGCACAGCCACAGGTCCCTGGCGAGCATGCCGGGGACGTACCGCCACACGCCGACGCGCCTGGCCTGCCGCACGGTGGCGGCCAGCATCAGGACCGGTACGGCCGCACCGCCGATCAGCGCCTGGTCGCGAAGTTCGTACCAGAACGCCAGCACGGCCACGGCGGTCAGCGCGACCGCCGCGAGCACCCGCACCTGCCGTGACCACACCTCAAGGGCCCTGCGGGCCCTGGCGGTCTCGCGGGGGTCGACGGCCCAGGTGGGGTCGTGGTGGTCGCGGGGCCGTTCCCAGCGCAGGTGGGTGAGGCCGAGGTTGACGCGCGCCGCGGGGTGGTCCTCGTCGCGGCGCAGCGCCGTGCGGTACGCCGCCGCGGCCTGCCTGAAGTCACCGCGCGCCAGCGCGAGGTCGCCGATCAGCACGTGGGGGTCGGGCTGCTCGGGGGCGAAGCGAACGGCCTGCTGCGCCTGGGCCCAGGCGTCACGCCAGCGGCCCGGGGTCCTGCGCAGCACCGACCCGAACCGGAGCCGCGCGGCCCAGGAGCCGGGTGCGAGCCGGACGGCGTCCTGAGCCGCGACGGTCGCCTCGGAGTCGCGGCCGAGGCGTTCCAGGGCGAGACTCATCAGCCGATGCCCCCATTCACCGCCGGGATCGCGCTCGACCGCCTCTCCTGCGGCCTCCAGCGCTCCCTCCGGCTGGTCGCGGGCCAGCCTCGCGACGGCTACCGCGCACCAGGCCCGGGGATCGGAGCGGTCTCGCGGGGACGGCACCGTCGAGGGTTCATGCTCGCTGGTGTTCCCCACCCCGTCATGGTCCGTTGCCGAATGAATCTTGCCTAGATGCCGGACATATACCTATAGCTCTCTAGAGAGGTCGGCCCCACCCCACGTCGATCACCTTCCTCAACAGCCCCGCGAACCCCGGCCGGACCGCCGGCGGCGCGGACGGCACCGTGCCGCCGGCCTCGCTCCACGACTCCAGGTGCCTGTCCGACCGGTCGGTCATTCCGGCAAGACGCTGATAGATCAAGGCGGTTGGCCGTAAGCTGCCACGCAGATTCAGCAGTCACATCCCTTTAGGTAGTTGATGACCGTTTTGCGGACTTGGCTGGACGACCGGCGGACCACGGGACCCCGGCCGGATCGGTGGGCCATCCTCGCTCTGCTGTGCTCCAGTCTGCTGCTGATCGCCGTGGACGCCACCGTCCTGCACATCGCGGTGCCCGCGCTCACCGCGGACCTGGAGCCGACGGCCGTCGAGTTGCTGTGGATCATCGACGTGTACTCGTTGGTGGTCGCGCCGCTGCTCATCGTGTTCGGCACGCTCGGCGACCGGTACGGCAGGCGGCGGCTCGTCCTGCTCGGCTATGTGGTGTTCGGGGCCGCCTCCCTGTCGGCCGCGTACGCCGCCACCCCGGCGGGCCTGATCGCGTCCCGTGCGCTGCTCGGAGTCGGCGGCGCGATGATCATGCCGGCCACCTTGTCGATCATCCGGCAGGTGTTCACCGACCGCGAGGAGCGCGCCGTCGCGCTCGGCGTGTGGAGCGCCGTCGCGGCCGGAGGCGCGGCGGTGGGGCCGATGATCGGCGGCGCGCTCGTGGAGCACTTCCACTGGGGCACGGTGTTCCTCATCAACGTGCCGCTGCTCGTCGTGGCGCTGCCGCTCGCGGCCCGGCTGCTTCCCGAGACCCCGCGGCGCGCCGGGTACCGCTGGGACGCGCCGAGCGCGGTGCTCGCCACCCTCGGCGTGCTCGGCCTCGCGGCCGGGCTGAAGGAGGCCGGTCACGGCGCCGTCGTGGGGACAGGCGGCGCGGTGGCGATCCTGCTCACCGGGGTGGCGCTGCTCGCGTGGTTCACCGTCAGGCAGCGCCGGCTCGCGCATCCGCTGCTGGACGTCGGGCTGTTCGCGCGGCGCGGGTTCTCCGTCGGAGTGGTGTGCGTGCTGCTCGCCGTGTTCGCGCTGGTCGGGCTGGAGCTGATGCTCGCGCAGTACCTCCAGCTCGTCCTCGGCGACGGACCGCTGCGCGCCGCCGTGCGCATGCTGCCGCTGATGGCCGCGGCGATCGCCGGCGGGCTCAGCGCGGCGTTCCTGCTGAAGCGGCTCGGGTTGCGCGCCACCATGGCGGGTGGGCTCGGGCTCGCGGGCCTGTCGCTCACCCCGACGCTCGCCTGGGGAACCGAAGCCCATCCCTGGCTGCTCACGCTGTGCTTCGCCGGCATCGGCTTCGGCGTGCAGGCCGCGCTGCTCGCCGCGTCCGACACGATCATGGCGTGCGCGCCGGAATCCCGGGCCGGCGGCGCCGCGGCCATCGAGGAGACCGCCTACGAACTCGGCGCGGGCCTCGGCGTCGCCGTCCTCGGCACCGTCACCACCGCCGTGTACGCACCCGCCGTCGCCTCCGTCCCCGGCGTCCCCCCCGCCGTGCTCGGCCAGGCACGCGAGTCGCTCGCCGCCGCCGCGCACGCCGCCGCCGGCCTCCCCGGCCCCGCCGGGGCCGAACTGCTCGGGACCGCGCGGCAGGCGTTCGTGACGGCACTGCACTCCACGGTCCTGGTGAGCGTCGTCCTGCTCGCCGTCACCACCGCGGCCGTCCTGGTACTGACCCCGCGCGGCAGGGGGCATGACGAGGCGGATACAGGGCAATTGTCTGGGCAACGCGGATCTACCCCAGGAGAATGGGCACCGTGAGACGAACTTTGACCGACATCGCCGCGCTGGCCGCACGGCTCGGCGTCGGCGGCATCTTCTTCGCCAACGGCTGGCACAAACTGGAGTCCGGCCTCAACGCCACCCAGGAGCAGTTCGCACGCATGGACGCACCCGCCGCTCCGCTATGGGCCGCCGGGACCATGCTCATCGAGCTCATCGGCGGCGCTCTCATGGTCGCCGGCCTGTTCGTCCCCGCCTGCGGCATCATCCTGTTCCTGGAGGCCCTCGCCGTCTTCCTCCTGGTCAGCGGCGACGTGGGCCTTCCTCTCACCGGCGGCGACATCAACCTCATCGTCGCGCTAGGCGCCGCCTCGGTCCTGCTGGCCGTGGTCGGCGCGGGCCGCCTGTCGGCGGACCACCTGATCGTCATACGCAGACGCGAAGCCGAGGCCGACGCCGAGATGACCGCCGACGTCGAAGCCGACCGCGTCATCGCCTCCTGGCGCGACCCCTCCCGCCAGACCGCTCCCCCCGAGGACGTCACAGCGGCCCGCGTCGTGCCGCCGAAGGACTCCCCCGTCGCCGCGCCTCCGGCCGACTCCCCGCCGTCTCCTGCCGAGGACAACGAGGTCACCGCTCCCCGGAAGACCCGCCCTCGGCGGACCACCAAACCCACGGACGACAAGACCGTCCAAAGCCCGGCCGCGCCGCCTGCCGAGACCGACCGCCTGGTCGCCGGTCCGCAGAGGACGACCACTTCGTCGTCCGATTGAGCGTAAGGAGTTGAGGAGCCGGCGGCGCGGCTGGGCCCGCGCCGCCGGGGCAGGTGGGGTCAGGCCGCTGTGCAGGGGTTGCTGTTCAGGCACGTGCCTGGTGGCGGTGGGGTGACGGTCGGGGTCACGGTGGGGGTGACGGTGAGGGTGGCCGTGCTGATTCTCATGTGTCCGTCCTGCTTCCGGCCCGGCCGACTCGGCGGCGACCTACGACTGAAACATTCCGAAGTCTGAGTAGAAACGTTTCACCGCACAATGCGGCAGGCCGCGACCGGCATGCTCCATGGCCGTGACCAGCGCACATCTCGGCGAAAGACCGTCAGGTAGCTGAAAATTTCGCTGGCGCCGGCACGACGGCACCGCCACGCCTCAGGAAGGGTCGTCGGCGGCGGGGCCGGGTCAGGAGCGGGACGGTGGCGCGGTGCTGTCCCGGATCACCAGATCGGTGGCGAGTTCTATGCGGTGCTGGGCCAGGGTGCCGCCTTCGGCCAGGTCGAGGACCATGCGGGCCGCGGTGGCACCCATCTGCACCAGGGGCTGGCGGACGGTCGTCATGGGAGGGCCGGCCCAGCGGCTGAAGGGCAGGTCGTCGAAGCCGACCACGCTCAGGTCCTCGGGGATGCGCACTCCGGCGCGGCGGGCCGCCTCGTACACGCCGAAGGCCTGGAGGTCGTTGGAGGTGAAGACGGCGGTGGGAGGGTCCGGCATGGCGAGCAGCGCGGCGCCGTCGCGCAGGCCGCCTTCGACGTACAGGGTGCTGTCACGGACCAGGCCGGGGTCGACCGGCACGCCTGCGGCGTCCATCGCGGCGCGGTAGCCGTCCAGTCTGGCGCGGCAGCACGGCCAGGCGAGGGGGCCGCACAGCATCGCGACGCGGCGGTGGCCGAGGCCGAGCAGGTGACGGGTCGCGGTCAGGCCGCCGCTCCAGTTGGTGGCCCCCACCGACGGCGTCTCGTGCAGCGGCTCACCGGTCGGGTCGAGCACGACCAGGGGGATGGAACGGGTGGCGAGCTGCGCCTGCTGTTTGGCGGTCAGCTCGGAGAAGACCGCGATGACGCCGGTGGGCCGCCGGGCCAGCACCTGCTCGGTCCAGGCCTTGCCGGGGGTCATCCTGCCTTGCATCTCGGTGAGGACGACGGCCTGGCCGCGCTCACGCGCGACCTCCTCGACCCCGCGGATGATCTCCAGGGCCCACAGGCTTTCGAGCGCGTGGAAGATCAGCTCCAGGATGGGGAACGACACGGCGCTGTCCCTGCGCCGGTAGCCGACCTCGCGCAGCACGGCCTCCACGCGCTGCCGGGTCGCGACCGCCACGCCGCTCTGCCCGTTGATGACCCGCGACACCGTCGGCGGTGACACCCCGGCGAGTGCGGCGATGCGCGCCACCGTCAGTTCGGCGCCTCCGGCCTCGCTCACCGCACGCCTGGGGTGGGGCCGCCTGTGCTCTGGCGGACGGTCAGACGGGGGGCCAGCAGCGTCGCGTCGGGGACGTCGAGGCCGTCGAGCTTGTCCATGAGCAGCCGGACGGCCTGATGGCCGACGTCGGCGGCCGGTATGGCCACCGAGGTGAGCGGCGGGCTGGCACGCTCGGCGACGTCGTCGGGGCAGATGGCGACCACCGAGACGTCCTCGGGGACACGCCTGCCGAGCAGGCGCAGCGCGCCGAGGACGTGACCGACGGCCGCCTCGTTGTGCACCACCAGCCCGGAGACCTCCGGGTGGCCGGCCAGCAGAGTGGTCACCGTCGCCGACACCTCGTCGAAGCCCTCCTCGCAGGGCAGCGCGATGGTGGTGGCCCCGTGGCCGCGTCCCGCCTCAAGGAAGCCCTCCATCGTGCGCTCGGCGTATCCGGTACCCCGTTCGTACACCACCGCAGGCGCGCCGAGCAACGCGATGTGGCGGTGGCCGAGCGCCGTGAGGTGTTCGGCGCACGCGGCCCCCGCGCGAGCGAAGTCGAGGTCGACGCAGGTCAGACCGGTGGGGTCGGCGGGGAACCCGATGAGCACGCTCGGTTCCCCGAGTTCGCGCAGCAGCGGCACGCGGGGGTCGTGGATCTCGACGTCCATCAGCACCAGGCCGTCCACCAGCGCGCTCGCGGCGACCCTGCGCAGCCCGTCGGGACCCTCGTCGGACGTCATCAGCAGCACGTCGTGGTCGAACTGCCGTGCCGTGGTGACCACGGAGGTGGCGAACTGCATGAGCACCGGCAGGTGCATGCCGGCCCGCAACGGCAGCACCAGCGCGATCACGTTGGACCGTTTGCTGGCGAGCGCGCGGGCCCCGGCGTTCGGGTGGTAGCCGAGCGCGCGCACGCTGCGCATCACCCGCTGGCTGGTGGTGGCGGAGATGGCGCGTTTGCCGCTGAGCACGTAGGACACGGTGCTGACCGCGACCCCGGCGTGCTTGGCGACGTCGGCGATGGTGACCGTCCTCAACGGGGACCCTCCGCCGTGCCGCGAGGCGCGCCACGCGCCGCCTTGCGCATGGGTCCCTGCCGGGTACCCGCGGCGGCCTTCGCGCCTTGCTTCGACCCCCGTGTCACCGGCGCGGGGCCGGGGACGGCGGCCTCGGTGAAGGCGGCGTCGCGCACCGTGACCCCTTCGCTTTCGAACACCACATATAGATCGTGCACTCCGGCCGCCCCGTCCAGCGGTGTGGCGACCGGCACAAGGTCGTAACGGTCCCGCGACGGCGCGACCGACAGCGCTCCGGCGACCGGCCCGAACAGGGGGTCGTCCAGGCGCAGCGTGACCACACCGCCTTCGGTGCTCGTGACGGTGAGCGCGCAGGCGGCGGCGCCGCCGGCGAAGTCGACCTCGCGGAACGCGATCCACGCACCCGGCACGGCCCCGCGCACCGCGTCCCCGGTCACGCGGCCGGCGTCGCACAGCACGATCCCGTCGTACTCGTCGTTGTCCACCGCCTCCAGGGGCCGCGCGTACGGGTCGCGCGGGGGGATGCGCTCACCCGCCACGGTGAACCGGCCGCACAGCCGGATGTCCCCCGACGACCGGCCGACCAGCACCGCGTGCGGCGCGTCCTCCACCACGAACCGGCCGCGGGTGACGTCCCAGAACGCCAGGTCGGCGACCTTGAGCGCCAGGGTGACGCCACGGCTCTCCCCGGGTGCGAGGCGCACGCGCGCGAAGCCGCGCAGCCGCCGCAGCGGCTGCTTCACCCGGGACCTGCGCTGGCGCGTGTAGAGCTGCACGACCTCCTCTCCGGGAAGCTGGCCGGTGTTGGTGACGGTGAGCCGCACGGTCAGCACGTCGTCAGGGCCCACCGTTTCCGCGGACAGCTCCAGGCCGGAGTACGCGAACCGCGCGTAGCTCTCGCCGTGGCCGAACGGGTACAGCGGCGTGCCGCGGTAGTACATGTAGGTCGCGTCGGTGGCGATGATGTCGTAGTCGAACAGGTCCGGCAGTTCGCGCGCGGAGCGGTACCAGGTCTGGGTGAGGCGGCCGGCCGGGTCGGCGTCGCCGAACAGCACGTCGGCGAGCGCGTGGCCGTACTCCTGACCGCCGTGCGAGGACCACAGGATCGCCGGCAGCTCGGCGTGGAGCGCCGGCACGGCGAACGGGTAGCCGCTGCTGACGACGAGCACGGTGGCCGGGTTGGCGGCGTGCACGGCGCGCACCAGCGCCTCCTGCGCCGGGGGCAGCGCGAGGTCGGCGCGGTCCTCGGTCTCCCTGCCGTTGACCAGTGGGTGGTCCCCGGCGACCACGACGGCGACGTCCGAGCGCGCGGCGAGCTCCGCGGCGGCCTCCGCGCCGCTCGCCACCGGCTCCAGGGTGAGCACGACGGCCGCGTCGGGGTCCTCGGCGAGCCGCAGCGTGCCGTCCTTGGCGAGTTCCACGTGGCGGCCGGTCGAGATGTGGCGCAGCGCGAGCGCGCCGCGGGGCCGTTCGTCCAGGCGGAACGTCTGGCGCACCTCCCAGCCGTTCGGCCCCGGCTGGTCGTTCACCAGCACCCCGTCGTCGCCGGCCGACACGTACCGGCCGTTGGCGACGGCACGCAGCGCGTAGGCGCCGCCTCCCCAGTCGAACAGGTCGAACCACGTGGTCCGCGGCTCCGCGCCGTGCCGCACCGTCAGCGGCCCGCCGCCGAGGTCCTCGGCCGCGGTCACCGGTCCGCCGGGTGCGTGCAGCGCGACGCGGTCGACGCCTTCGCAGAACTCGGTCTCGCAGCGCTCGGCGAGGCCGGCGCGCGCGGTGACGGCGTACGGCAGGGTGCCGCTGTACCAGTCCTCCATCAGCGTGTCGGCGAGCTGGCCGATCACCGCGACCTTGACGGGGCCGCGCAGCGGCAGCACACCGTCGTTCTTCAGCAGCACGAACGACCGGGTGGCGGCCCGGCGCGCGAGTGCCTGGTGCTCGGGACGGTTGACGACCTCCTCGGTGATGTCGTCGTACGGCGTGGCGGGGTCGAACTCGCCGAGCCTGAAGCGGATCGACAGCGCGTGGCGCGCGGCGATGTCCACGTCGTCCTCGTCGAGCAGGCCGCGCGTGAGGGCCGTACGCAGGTGGCCGAGCGTCGCCTCGGGCCGGTCGTCGTCCTGCGTGAAACTGTCCGTGCCGGCCCGGACGGCCGCCGCGTACGCCGCCGGCGGGTCCTCGTAGTAGTCCTGGAGGCCAGTGAGGTTGGCCGGCGCGTAGGCGTCGCTGACCACGAGCAGGTCGCCGGGGGTCCAGCCGCGCACCACGTCGTTGATCAGCGGGCTGAGCATGGCGGGACGGCCGTTGACGAGGTTGTACGACGGCATGAGCGACACCGCGGCCCCTGCCTGCACGGCGGGACGGAACGCCGCGAGCTCGTACTCGTGCAGCACACGGGGTGGCAGGTTGCTCGACGTGACGCAGCGGTCGGTCTCGTTGTTGTAGGCGAGGAAGTGCTTGAGCGTCGGCGCGGTGCGCAGCACACGGTGCTCGCCGCGCAGGCCGCGCGCGAACGACGTCCCCATGACGCCGGTCAGCCACGGGTCCTCGGAGTACCCCTCCTCGTTGCGGCCCCAGCGGGGGTCGCGCAGCGGGTTGACGACCGGGGCCCAGACGTTCAGGCCGGCGCCGGCGGGGTCCTTGCGGTGGAACGCCACCACCTCCTCCCCCGTGGCGGACCCCACCTCACGGACGAGGTCGGGGTCCCAGGTGCTGGCCAGGCCGATGGCCTGCGGGAAGACGGTGGCGGGGCCGAGCCAGGCGAGGCCGTGCAGCGCCTCGGTGCCGGTGCGGAACGGGCCGACGCCAAGGCGTGGGACGGCCGCCTGGTACTGGTGCAGCAGGCCGAGCTTCTCGTCCAGGGTGAGCCGGGAGAGGAGGTCGGCGATCCGGGCCGGCAGGGGCAGGCCGGGGTCGCGGAAGGTGCCTGACACCGGTTCGTTCATCGGGGGACCGTCCTTCGCTTCACCGAGTTGGCACGCCGGGGCGCGTCACGTGAACGGCTACGGCGGGATCGAAGCGGTGCGATCGGGATCGATTTGTCGAAGCGCTTCGATGACGCCGGTCAAAGGTTTCCACAGTGTTACAAATGGGGTTTCCTGAAGACTGCCGTTTCACGGGCCCGCGGTCAAGAGCCGTTTTCGCGGCTCGACAGACCGGCGTCAGCCCGTGGCCGGCAGGCGTCCGGAGTCGATGGAGTCCAGCAGACGCGCCGCCGCGCCGAGGGCCGCGGCGCCGTACCCGAGGGTGGAGGCGACCAGCTCGGTGCCACCGGCCTCGGGAGCGAAGCTGAGGCGTGAGAGCTCCTCCCGCGCGGCCGGCAGCACCCACGGGGTGAGTGCGACGTAGTAGCCGCCGAGGACCACGACCTGCGGGTTCAGCACGTTGGCGAGGACGGCGACACCTTTGCCGAGCGCGCGGCCCGCCTGGTCCAAGATGGCGAGCACCGCCGGGTCGCCGGCCCGCGCGAGGCGCACGATCTCCTCGACCTCCGGCTCCAGCTCGGCGAGTGTCGCGTCCGGCGCGGTGTGCCTGAGCACCGCGCCGAGCCCCGCCAAGGCCTCCAGGCAACCGCGGCGTCCGCAGCGGCACTCGGGACCTCCGGGGTCGATCGGGATGTGGCCCACCTCGCCGGCGAACCCGAGGCCGCCGCGGCGCAGCCGGCCGTCCATGATCACCCCGGCGCCGACGCCGATCTCACCGGTCAGGTAGACGATGTCCCCGACGCCGCCGTGCGGGCCGAAGCGGTGCTCGGCGAGCGCGGCCAGGTTGGCGTCGTTGTCCACCAGCACGGGGAAGCCCGGGTCGCGCAGCGCCTTGGTGAGGTCGCCGGCGAGGTCGACGTCACGCCAGCCGAGGTTCGGCGCGATGCGCACCGTGCCGCTCACGTCGACCAGGCCCGGCACCGCGACGGTGAGGCCGAGCACCTGGCGGGCCTCCTTGTCCATGCGGTTCAGCACGCGCCTCGCCAGCGCGGCGATGGCGGCGACGGCCTGTCCGGAGGTGGCGGCGGCGCCGGGGAAGGTGCGGCGCCAGGACAGCAACTCGGTGCCGGCGAGGTCGACGGCGACCGCCGTGATGTAGTCGACGTTGGCTTCGAGGCCGATGGCGGCGTACGGCGAGCCGTCCAGCGTCAGCATGGTGGCGGGCCGGCCGACGCGGTTCTCCGACAGGCCGGTCTCGCGCAGCAGGCGCCGGTCGATGAGGTCGGCGACCAGGCTGGAGACGGTGGCCTTGTTGAGGCCGGTGGACGCGGCGATGTCGGCTCGGGAGCAGGGGGCGTTCTGCCGGACGAAGCGCAGCACCACCGCGAGGTTGGTGGCCCGGACGTCGGCGAAGTCCGCCGGTTGAGGGCCCGTCTGCGTGTTGATCAAGTCAGCCCCGTTCCCGCTGTGCCCCGGTGGGCTCATCATGCCTCATCATCGAGCGGCAGGTCATGCCTCATCCCGGCGTGCTCACCGGCGCCGCCTGACGGCGGCCGGACCGCCGTCTCTTGTGGCGCACGTCACGCTGGTCTAGTTTGTTTGGTCGTAAGACGAACTAACTCTACCTCGTAGCCTGCCCGGGCCGACACCCCTGACGAGATACCTGACCCGAACCGAAGGGAAAGTGTCGTGGAACACCCTCCGCATCGCGACCAAGCCCCCGTGCGCACCACCCGCCGCGGTTTCCTCGGCCTCGCCGGCCTCGGCGCCGCCGCGCTCGCCGGCGGCGGCCTCACGGCCGCCTGCTCCGCCCCCGCCACCCGTCGACCCGGCAGCGGCGGCGGCGCCACCGCGGCCGCCGCCGACAAGCTCAAGACCCTCACCCCGTCGTACGTGGCCTACCCCGGCGTCGCCCCCGACGTACCCGGCACCGTCTCCAATCTGCCAGGCGTGCCAGGCGTCGGCGGCGGCTACCTGAAGTACCCGCTGAACGCCGCCGACGCGATCACCGCCAAGGGCCCCGGCGGCACGTACAAGGCCATGACGCCGCTGTGGGGTCCGCCGCCGCCGGGGCTCGACGACAACTCCTACTTCCAGGCGTGCAACGCCGACATGGGGTCCACGATCGAGTTCCAGATCGCCGACGGCATCACCTACGTCGACAAGGTCACCGCGCGGCTCGCGGCCGGGGACATCCCCGAGCTCATGGTCATCCCGCAGTGGGAGATCGAGAAGATGTCCGACTTCAACCTGGCCGTCGACAAGGCCTTCGAGGACCTCACGCCGTACCTGCAGGGTGACAAGGTGAAGGCGTACCCGATGCTCGCCAACCTGCCGTCGCCGGCGTGGGAGTTCTCGGTGTTCAACGGCAAGCTGATGGCGGTGCCGTTCCCCACCGAGCCCTACCCGTTCGCGTTGCTGTACCGCAAGGACCTGTTCGCCGAGAACGCCGGCTGGACGCTGCCGAAGAGCGCCGACGAGCTGTTCGAGCTCGGCAAGGCCATCACCGACCCCAAGGCGAAGCGCTGGGCCTTCGGGGACATCCACGAGATGCTGTGGCCGACGTTCCGGGTGCCGCAGGAGTGGCGCGTGCAGGACGGCAAGCTGGTGTACAAGTACGAGACGCCGGAATGGGAACAGTGCGTCACGTTCATGCGGAAGCTGTTCGAGGCCAAGCTGATCCATCCGAACGTCGCCGGCAGCAAGGGTGCCAACGAGAAGGACCTGTTCGCCTCCGGCCAGTTGCTCATCTACCGGGACGGCCTCGGCGCCTGGAAGGAACTGCTCGCGCAGCACCGCGGCAAGAACCCCGACTTCGCGATCGGCGCGCTGCCACTGTTCGCGCACGACGGCGGCACGCCGATGATGTACCACAACAACCCGGCGGGGATCTTCACCTTCGTCAGGAAGGGCCTCGGCCCGGAGAAGATGAAGGAGATCCTCGGCATCCTGAACTGGTGCGCCGCGCCGTTCGGCACCAAGGAGTACGAACTCGCGACCTACGGCGTCGAAGGCAAGCACTTCGACCGCGACCAGGCCGGGGTGCCGCAGCCGACCGACCTCGGCCGCAAGGAGATCGCGCCGTCGTACGTCTTCCTCGGCGGCCGGCCGCTCGTCGCCGAGTTCGTCGCCTACCCCGACGCGGTGCGCGACAGCGTGACCTGGCAGAACGAGAGCTTCAAGTACATCGAGCCCACGCCGCTCGCCGGCATCCGCCACCAGCGGCCGTCCAAGATGTCGGGGCTCCAGGTCCCCACCGAGGACAAGTTCACCGACGTCATGCGCGGACGGCGGCCGGTGAGCGACATCAAGAAGATCGTCGAGGAGTGGCGGCGGGACGGCGGCGACGAGGCCAGGGACTTCTACCTGAAGGTCCTGCGGGACAACGGCCGTGCGTGAGGACCGCGCCGGGGCACGGCCGGACAGGCGGCCGAGTTGACCTCCGACACGAGAAAGACCGGCCCGGCGGGTGACCTGACCTCACCCGCCGGAACCGGCACCCTTAACTCTGTCCGGAACAGGGGTGCCAAGGCAAGCCGGTACGGCGGAAAATCCCGGATGACCGGCAAAAATCCCGCCGCGGACCCGCTGCGGGCCCGGTTGCGGCGCGACTGGCCCCTGTTGCTGATGACCGCGCCGGCCGTCGGGCTGCTGCTGCTCTTCCACTACGTGCCGCTGCTCGGCAACGTCATCGCGTTCCAGGACTACTCTCCGTACGTCGGCATCGCCGAGAGCCCGTTCGTCGGGTTCGCCAACTTCCAGTGGCTGCTGCTCGACGCGAGCTTCTGGGACGCGACCCTCAACACCCTCGGCATCACGGCGTTCCAGCTCGTCTTCTACTTCCCCGTGCCGATCGCGCTGGCGATCCTGCTGGACAGCGTGGTGCGGCCGAGGGTGCGGCTGCTGGTGCAGAGCGTCGTGTACATGCCGCACTTCTTCTCGTGGGTGCTGGTGGTCACGCTGTTCCAGCAGATGCTCGGCGGCGCGGGCCTGGTCTCGCAGATCCTGCGCGAGAACGGCCACGAGGGCATCGACCTGATGACCAACCCCGACACGTTCCTGCTGCTCGTCACCGGCGAGACGGTGTGGAAGGACGCCGGGTGGGGCACGATCATCTTCCTCGCCGCGCTGGCCGCCATCGACCGCAACCTGTACGAGGCGGCGGCGGTCGACGGTGCGGGACGGTGGCGACGCCTGTGGCACATCACGCTGCCGGGCCTGCGTCCGGTGGTGATCCTCCTGCTGATCCTGCGGCTCGGCGACGCGCTCAACGTGGGCTTCGAGCAGTTCTTCCTCCAGCGCGACGCCGTCGGCAGGGACGCCGCCGAGGTGCTCGACACCTTCGTGTACTGGCGCACGCTCACCACCGGCGAGTGGAGCTACGGCGCGGCGGCCGGCATGGTCAAGGGCCTGGTCGGGCTGGTGCTGATCCTGATCGCCAACAAGGTGGCGCACCGGTTCGGCGAGCAGGGCATCTACAAGCGGACATGAGAGCGAGCGGCATGACGGTATCGACGGCCCGGCCGATATGGGACGAACGGCCGAGCGTGGCGGGACGCACGCTCAAGAGCGTGATCCTCACGCTGATCGTGGCGAGCGTGGTGTTCCCGATCTACATGGTGGTGCTGACCAGCCTGTCCCCGCAGGACGTGGTGAGCAGGGCCGGCGGCCTGGTCACCGTGCCGGGGGAGCTGACGCTCGCCGCCTACCGTGAGCTGTTCTCCGGCGGGGTGGTGACGCGCGCGGTGGTGATCAGTCTCGCGGTCACCGGGGTCGGCACGGCGATCAGCCTGTCGGTGACGGTGCTGGCGGCGTACGGCCTGTCGCGGCCGGGCTCGCTGTTGCACCGGCCGCTGCTGTTCCTGATCCTCGCGACGTATCTGTTCGGGCCCGGCATGATCCCGAACTACCTGCTGGTCAGCTCGCTCGGGCTGATCGACACCTACTGGGCCCTGATCCTGCCGTCGGCGGTGACGGCGTTCAACCTGGTGGTGATGCGCGCGTTCTTCATGAACATCCCCGGTGAGATCATCGACAGCGCGCGCATCGACGGGGCCGGCGAGTTCCGCATCCTCGGCCGGATCGTGCTCCCCATCTCCAAAGGCGTCGTCGCGGTGATCGGCATGTTCTACGCCGTGGGGTACTGGAACTCGTTCTTCAACGCGGTCCTGTACCTCAACGACAACGCCAAGTGGCCCCTGCAGGTGGTGCTGCGGCAGTACGTCCTGCAGGGCCAGTCGCTGGTGGTCGGCCAGACCAGTGACACGATCGCGGGTGAGCCGCTGCCGCCGAGCCTCGCCATCCAGATGGCGATCGTGGTGCTGGCGCTGATCCCGGTGCTGTTCGTCTACCCGTTCGTGCAGCGCCACTTCACCAAGGGTGTGATCATCGGCGCCGTGAAGGGCTGACGGCTCAGCGCACGCCGGCGCCGACCCGGTCGACGATCTCGGTGACGCCTTGCGAACGCGCACAGTGCGCGCAGCAGTACCAGTGGCCGTTCGCCTCGACGCCGTGGCCGATGATCCGGCAGCCGCAGTGCTCGCAGGACGGCGCCATGCGCTGGATCGCGCACTCGAAGCTATCGAAAGTGTGCACTCCACCCATGGCATGCACTTCGAAGGTCATATCGTAATCATTTCCGCATACTTCACATCTCGCCATGTTCGCCCCCTTAGTTCTCTAACCACTCAGTTACCCAGGAAAAGCGGGAAGAGCCTGCCGGACATGTGCTTCAGTACGCATAATTGATGATCTAGGGACCCACTTTTTAAGGAGCCTCCCGATATGCCGCAGGTCCTGCCCCTGCAATCGGACGATCCCTCCGCGCTGGGCCCGTATCACATCATCGGCCGGCTGGGCGAAGGCGGCCGGAGCACCGTCTACCTCGCCAAGAGCCCGCAGAGCGAACACGTCGCGATCAAGTTGCTCCACGAGGACAGCCGCGGCGGCGACGACTTCCTCGCCAAGATCGAGGAGCTACGGCAGGTCTCGGCCTTCTGCACCGCGCAGGTCCTGGAGACCGGCCAGGCCGGCGGACGGCCGTACGTCGTCAGCGAGTACATCGACGGCCCCACGCTGCAGGCGGCCGTCGAGGCGGACGGGCCGCTGCGGGGACCCGCGCTGCACCGCCTCGCCATCGGCACCATGACGGCCCTCGTCGCCATCCATCAGGCCGGGGTCGTGCACCGCGAGTTCAGCCCGTCCAGCGTCCTGCTCGGCCCCGACGGTCCCCGGGTGATCGACTTCGGCATCGCGCAGGCGCTCGACGCCGGGGTGGAGAGCACCACACGCTCGGTCGGCACCCCCGCGTACCTCACCCCCGAGCAGCTCGAAGGCGCACCGATCGGCCCGGCGGCCGACATGTTCGCCTGGGGTGCCACCATGCTGTTCGCCGCGTCCGGCACGGCGCCGTTCGACGCGGGGTCGATGTCGGCGACCATCAACCGGGTGCTGCGCCACGAACCCGACCTCGGTGTGCTCGACGACGACCTGCTCAGCCTCGTCGCCGGCTGCCTGGCCAAGGACCCCGCGCGACGTCCCGCCGCCGGCGAGGCCCTGCTGCGGCTCGTCGGCCACTCACAGATCCTCGCCACCCTGGAGGCGGTCCCCGCCGATCCGGCCCCGCCGGCCACTCCCGTCACCCCCGAGGCAGCCCCCCAGCCACCCGTCGCGCTCGGTGCCCCGCCACCGCCGGACCCCTCCAGCCGTGTCGACTTCCTGCCTCCGCCGCCGCCGTCCGGCGGGGGCCGCAGGCGCGGCCTCATGCTCGCCGCGGCGGCCGTCGCCATCGCCGTGGTGTCCGGCGGCTCGGTGTACGTCCTCACCTCCCGGCAACCGCAGACGACCGGTCCGGCCGCGCAGGCCACACAAGGGACCCAGGCCGCGCCGCCGCCGACGCCGCTGCCGGCCCCGTCCGCCTCGGTCATCGAGGCGTCCCCCAGCCCGCCGCAGAAGGCCACCAAGGAGTTCACCACCCCCGGCATCCGCCTCAAGGTCCACGAACACCCCTCGGATCCGGTTCAGCTGGTGTCGTACTTCGTGCAGAACCTCGACGACAAGAAGTTCGAGACCTACGTCCGCGACCCGGACAAGGACACCTTCACCGCCGTCGCGAAGAACGCCGAGTTCGGCGACCCCACCGTCTCCCCCGACGGCGAGTGGATCGCGGTCAACCCGTGGCTGAAGTTCGCCGCGTCCAGCTACGACAACGTCGTCTTCATCAACCGCAGGACCGGCGAGCGGTTCTCGGTCGACACCCTCAAGCAGCCGCTGCGCGGGCTGTCCGGCACCTGGTCACGGGACAGCACCCGGTACCTGCTCACCGTGTACGAGATCGACACCAAGAACGAGACGCAGTACCCGCGCGGGTTCGTCACCGTCGACGTACGCACCCGCAAGGCCACCGTCGTGATGACCGACGACGCACGCGACGGGTTCGGCAACTTCGACTGGAGCCCCGACGGCACGCAGGTCGCCGGTGCGTACGAGAAGAAGACCAAACCCCGTTTCGGCCTGCGGTTCCGCACCCTCGACGGCAAGCTGGGCCGCACCCTGCCGTGGGTCGGGCTGGTCCCCGGACCCGGGTTGTTCTCACCATCAGGCGCCTCGTTCTACACCTACTGCCCGAACGGCGACGGGGACGCCATCTGCGTGTGGAATGTGGCCTCCGGCAACCGTGTCGCCACCATCCCCGTGTGGAGCGGGGACGCGTCCGTGCAGGGCTGGTGGGACGAGAACCACCTGCTGGTGTACGACCCGCGCAAAGCCACCAAGAAGTACGTGGTGCTCGACTTCCACGGCAAGGTCCAGCGCACCCTGGTCGAGGTCGACAAGAAAGACGCCAAGTACTCCCAGCAACTCCGCTTCGCGCGCAAGTGACGAGACCATGAGCGAGATCGCACCCCTGCGTCCAGGCGACCCGGAAAGCCTCGGCGAGTACCGGCTGACCGGACGGATCGGCGAAGGCGGCCAGGGGTCGGTCTACCTCGGCACCGCGCCGACCGACGAACACGTCGCCGTCAAGATGCTGCGCCGCGGCCTCGGCGACGACGCCTCCGCCGCGCGTTTCCAGCGGGAGACCGAGATCCTGCGCCGCGTCGCGCCGTTCTGCACGGCCCAGGTCGTCGAGAGCGGCACCGAGGACGGACGGCCGTACATCGTCAGCGAGTACATCGAAGGCCCCACCCTGCAACAAAGCGTCGAACGCGACGGCCCCCTGCGCGGCGCGCGGCTACGACGCCTCGCTGTCGGCACCATGACGGCGCTCACCGCCATCCACCGCGCCGGAGTTGTGCACCGTGACTTCAAACCCAGCAACGTGCTGCTCAGCCGGGACGGCCCCCGCGTCATCGACTTCGGCATAGCCCGGGCCCTCGACACCTCCGCCACCGGCTCAGGCGCCATCGGCACCCCGCCGTACATGGCACCGGAACAACTCGAAGGCACCTCCGTCGAGCCCCCCGCCGACCTGTTCTCCTGGGGCTCCACCATGGTCTTCGCCGCGATCGGCCGTCCCCCGTTCGGCATGGACTCCCTCCCGGCCGTCATCAACCGCATCCTGCACAAGGACCCCGACCTCGGCGACCTCGACGGCGACCTCCGCGACCTGATCGCCGACTGCCTCGCCAAAGCCCCCGCCGTCCGCCCCACGGCCCGCGACGCCTTGCTCCGCCTCCTAGGCGCACAGAACCGTCCCCCAGGAGCCGACCTCCTGTCCGCCGGCACCGCCGCCGCCTCCACCGGCCCCCCTCCATCGGCACTCACCGGCGGTCCCCCGATCCCCTCCGGCACCCCCGGGAATCCCCTCTGGCCGTCCCCCGGAGCCTCGGTCTCCCCGGTTCCCGACACGCACGGCGTTCCCTGGCCGTCCCCTGGAGAGCCGGTGCCCACCAGCTCCGGACCGCACAGTGTCCCCGGTCCGTCTTCAGGCGGGCCGGTGGACACCGGCCCGGGACTCTCGACGTCCACCACCCGTCCCGACGGCCCCGCCAGGAACCGCCGTGGGCTGTGGATCGGGGCCGCCGCCACGATCGCCGTGGTCTCCGCGCTGCTGGCCTACGTGCTCATCCCTCGCGGCGACGACCCCGTGTCCCGTCCCACCCCCTCGGCGACCCTCGCGGTCCCCGTCCCCGAGATCACGGCCGCACCGCCGACCCCGTCCACCGAGCTGACCCCGCCGGGAACCAAGACGACCCTGTACGAAAGCCCCGGCGACCCCGTGCGGCTGACGTCGTACATGTACCTCGGTGAGAAGGAGAGCAAGTCCTACGCACGCGACTCCCAAGGCGGCTTCGAGTCCGTCGGCCCTTTCCACGAGCCGCTGGTCTCCCCCGACGGCACATGGCTCGCCGTCCTGCCGTGGCTGAAGGACACCATCCCCCAGCCGTACGACCTGGTCCGCCTCGTCGAACGCGCCACCGGCCGCGAGTTCGCCGTCCGCCTCACCGACAAACCCCTGCAGAACTTCTCCCCGTACTGGTCCTCCGACGGCCGCCGCCTGCTCCTCACCACCTACGACGTCACCCCTACCAACAACCGCACCGCGGTGGGTTTCGTCATAGTCGACCGCGAGACCGCCACCGCCAGATCCGTCCCCCTGCGCGTTCCAGGCGCCGCCGGCTATCCCTTCATGTGGGCCCCAGGCGAGACAAGCGTGGCCCATCGCTACCTGGACGGCGCCAAATCCGGGGTCCGCTTCTACGACCTCGCCGGCAAGCTCATCCGCACCATCCCCAACACCGGCGACCCCATCGACCGGGAATCCATGTTCAGCCCCGCCGGCAACCTCTTCGCCACCTTCTGCCCCGACAGAGCCGGCACCCTCTGCGTCTGGAACACCACCGCCAAGCGCGTCGCCACCGTCCCCCTCCCCTACAGACGGACAGTGATCGGCTGGTACAACGACGCACACCTTCTGGTCCACGACCTGACGAAATCCCCCACCGAGGTGACCGTCCTCGACTTCAAAGGCACCCCGACCCGCACCCTCGCCAAGATCCCCGCCAACGAGACGAACGGCAACCCCTACCGCCTCATCCCCCGTTTCACCCATCCCACCACAAACTAACCGGAAATCTCCGTTCACCCGTAAACCTCAAGGGATTCGCACCATCATTTATGCGAACCTCACTTCGAAGCGGTCACCTAAAAGCCTCAGTTGAAAACACCAGTGTGATCCCAAATGGTAACATCACCAGAGAACGTCCCACCAGCGAGAGAACGGATATTCAGAGCCACTACTCTTCCTTCACTGGTTCTAATGCAGTACCATCCCGGAGTGGCATCCGACACCTGCTCAAGCCCACTAGCCATTGACAGCTCATAGCACTCACCGTACCCCGGCTTGATCTTTCGACCTAACAGAAAAGCTATAGTCGCATCATCCGAAGCATAAATGTCTCCGGAAATAATACTAAGATCACCGTCGTTATCACCCGCCATCGCGGGTGGGCTCGAATCTAAATCCTTTCTTGAGTATCCGACCACTACAGACCCCTGCCAGAAAACAGCAGGATCAGGTGCGGAAGTCGACGAAGGGGAGACGGATGGGATGCTTGATTCTAATGGTACCATCCTGGAAGGATCGGGCGATGCCTCGGCAGCGAGCGTCTGAGTAACAGTAACTGTTACGGTAGGCGATACCACTGAAGCCTCAGGGCCGATATTGATCCAATTCTGGGCTATTGCCCCGGCAAGCCCGAGCGTTGCTGCGATCACTGTTGCCACAGCGCTTATGACTGCCGATTTGACAGTTGACGCCGAATTACTATCCACATGATTCGGTGCGTCAGGCCGCCTAGACGGCCCACCCGGTGATCGCAAAGTCATGGAGAGATGTTACCGAGTTTCAGCCAGACAGAGAGGGTAATATCTTCTAGAAAGTTACGTTTTCGCTCACATCGCCGAACTACGCAAACAGGCATATTCATTGCCACAAGTGGACTGCAGCGGCTCGACAACGACTCTGTTGCGACTCGCCGTACTAAGATCCACTGGCACTCAACCTCATCGACCCCTCCGAAATGAATCTCACGGATATGAGCCCCTTGAAGAGCCTCAGCCCTTCAGTGCTTCATCTCTTACCGCGCACACGAAGAGCACCCACTCCGGACGGCGGCACAGGATCACCGCACCACCAGTGCTCTTAGAATCCCGTACCCCCACGGAACCAGGCAGACTCAACGCGACTTCGACACACTCACCTCCGTCATCACCCGATCGGATCGACTTCCGCCAGACCGCTCCGCTCAGGTCCATCTCTGCCTCACCACTTCCTCGATGATCCGCCCGGACTGGTGCCTTGGATGAGCGTCCGCCCGCAGGACGTCATAACGACGGACGTTGTTCGCGATCACGGCCCTGTCGGTGACGGTCCGCCCTTGAGGCTGGCACTCCACTCGCACCGTATACGCGTTCCCCCGCATCTCCGCAATGGTGTACGCACCCAGAAGTCCGGACAAAACCTCGGCGCCGTGCGGAACGACCTGAATGGTGATATTCGGCCGGTGCGTAAGTTCCAACAGGTATTCCAGTTGCTCGCGCATCACCACCGGCCCTCCCACAGGACGATGGAGCACCCCCTCGTCCAGCAGGCACATGATCGCCGGTGGGTCCGGCCGCGCGAATACAGCCTTCCGCCGCATTCGGCCCTCCACCCGTGTCTCGACTTCCTCAGGCGTGATGTCCGGCGAACTGGAGAAGACTCTCCTGGCGAAAGCCTCGGTCTGCAGGAGCCCTGGAATGAGGAGAGGAGCCCAGAACCTCAGGGCCGTGGCTCGTTGTTCCTCCACAGCCCAGTCCTGGAAGTGCGCGGGAACCGGCGGCGGTGGCGGCCATACCTCTACGTACAGCCGCACGATGACCCCGTCGAGCCCGAATGCCTCATCGCACAGTTCCGCAAACCGCCTCGACGGCCGGAACTTCGACGTCTCCACCATCGCCACCGAGCTGGTGGAGAAACCCAGCCGCCGACCGAGTTGCTTCTGCGTCAGACCGGCGGCCAGCCGTTGCCGCCGCACCTCGTACGCGAACCGCGCTCGTGGCGACTCGTCCGGGTCGATGTCGATCATCCTGGTCATGGGTCCCTCGTGGCTCCCGATCAGAACCGGATCACCGACCTCAGAACAACTCTGAAGTCATTCAGTAGTCAATCGGCCACCAACAGTAATAGGTCGCCATCAGCCTGGGGCGAGAATTCACGGTCCACCGGGACCGCATCCCACGAGTTCCCGACCCACGAGGTGAACCATGACCGGCCTCCCGAGGCGACAGCACGCGGACTTCCCGCCTCACCCGACGTCGGCCGCCGAGGCCCGTCGTCACGTCCGCGCCGTACTCACTACCTGGCACCTCTCAGACCTGGTCGACACCGCACAGCTACTCGTCTCCGAACTCATCACCAACGCACTCAAGACCACCACGACCAGCCCCGTACGCCTGACCCTCGACTCGTCCCGGTCCCACCTCGTGATCGAGGTCCGGGATCCGGACCCCATTCCGCCGACTCCAAGAGACCCTTTCACCATGGACGAAGGCGGCCGTGGCCTGTTCCTGGTCGAAACCCTCGCCGAGGCGTGGGGCCACCGTCCGGCCTCCCCTGGCAAGACCGTCTGGTGCGTCCTTCCCGCAAGCCCGGAAAAATGCCGCGGCGCCACCCCCGAACCCCTTCTAGAGTCTCCGGGTGCCTCCGCTCACGAAGGGACCCCGGAACCATGGCCGACCGCTTCCCACCCATCGAGCCGTACGCCACCGGCATGCTCGACGTAGGCGACGGCAACCACATCCACTGGGAGACCAGCGGCAACCCCGCCAGCAAGCCGAGCCTGGTCGTCCACGGCGGCCCCGGCTCCGGCAGTTCCCCCGGCACCCGCCGCTTCTACGGCCCTGAGGCCTACCGGATCATCCAGTTCGACCAGCGCGGCTGCGGCGAAAGCACTCCGCACGCGAGCGACCCGGCGACCGACATGTCGGTCAACACCACGCACCATCTGATCGCCGACATGGAGCGCCTCCGCGAACACCTGAACGTCGACCGCTGGCAACTGTTCGGCGGCTCCTGGGGCTCCACGTTGATCCTCGCGTACGCCGAACGCCACCCCGAACGCGTCACCGAGATCGTCCTGACCGGCGTCACCACCACCCGTCCCGCCGAGACCGACTGGCTCTATAAGGGGGTTGGCCGCTTCTTCCCCGAACAATGGCACCGCTTCCAGCAGGCGGCCCCCCACCACGCCACCACTACCGACCTCATCGCCGCCTACGCACGCCTGATGGACGACCCCGACCTCGATACCCGTACCGCCGCCGCGCGAGCCTGGTGCGCCTGGGAGGACGCCGTCATCTCCGCCGAACCCAACGGCGTCCCCGGCGCCTACTCCAACCGTCCCGACACGGCCCTCATGGCCATGGTCCGCATCTGTGCGCACTACTTCTCCAACAACGCCTGGCTGGAGAAGGACATCCTCCTCAAGCAAGCCGGCCGCCTGACCGGCATCCCCGCCGTCCTCCTCCACGGCCGCCTCGACCTGAGCAGCCCCCTCGACACCGCCTGGCACCTCACCCGAGCCTGGCCGGACGCCGAACTGCTGGTGATCGACGACGCCGGCCACACCGGCAGCGACACCTTCCGCACCCACGTCCTCGACACTCTCCAGCGCTTCGCGACCTGACAGGGAGACGGCTACAACTTAGTCACGCAACGCCACCGATCCATTACTATGTGTTGGCATGGATGTGATGACCTTTTGTAAGTCCACGATCACGGAGTGTCCGAGTAGACTCCCATGCAGGAGCGACATCACGGAGGTACGCGTTGAGCAAGATCCACGCCGATGTGAGCGGGGAACGAGACGACGACGCCTCCTTCGAGCATGCGTGGGCACGCCTCGCGGAGATCGCCGAGACCGGCGTCTGGGACTGGATGGCCGACAAGAGGTCGTACCGCGGTGGCCATCCACTATCTGATCGACACAAGTGCCCTGTGGCGCATGATTCGGAACCAGGACATCCGTCATAAATGGCATGACGAGACGAAGGCTCGCCTGATCAACATCTGTCCCGTCATCGAGATGGAGATGTTCTTCAGCGTCCAGTCACCTGGACAGCGTCGAGAGTGGCGCGACCTGTTCCATGAGATGTTCGGCTGGGTCTTCGTGCCCGATCGTGTCTTCGAGCGGGCCTTGAACGTGCAGAGCCTGCTGGTCGGAAAGGGCCTGCACAGATGCGCGAGTCCGGTCGACCTTCTGGTCGCCGCGACCGCCGAACTCAGTGGCCTCACCATCCTGCACTACGACCAGGACTACGAGACGATCGCGAAGCTCACCGGACAGCCCATCAGGTGGCTGGCGCCACCCGGATCGCTCAATTGAGCGACACGCAAGACCGGCACCTCGTCACACGAGGCGAGGTGCCGGTCACTTTGCAGGCGGTCATCTGGTCAAGGAGAAGTCCTTGATTCTGGCTGGGCCGGTGAAGACCAGGTAGAGGTCGTGGGTGCCGGTCAGCCGGGTCACGGGGGTCGTGGTGGTGGTGTAGGTGTACTTGTCGGCGGTCGTGGCGGGGGTGAGGGTGGCCAGGAGTTTGCCGGTGGGGGAACCCTGGCGGAGTTCGACGCGCACGGGGGTCTGGGTGGAGGTTGTGGCGGTGAACTTGGTGGGGGTGTTCAGAGATGTGGAGTTGTAGGCGAGCCAGGTGCCTTGTTGGGTGGCGACGGCGGTGCCGGTGGTTTTGGTGAGGTCTACCAGTTCGGCGGTGTTGTGGTCGTCGAAGGTGGTGGCCTTGGTGGGGGTGGTCAGGTCTCTTGGGGGGATGGTTTCGCCGGCCACCTGGAGGGTGGTGCGCTGGTGGACGGCGGTGGAGGAGGAGCCGACCATGATGTCGTGGGTGGACTTCTCCACGGACCAGCGGTCTCTGGTCACGTCCCAGAGGGCCAGGTCGGAGGCTTTGAAGGTCAGGGTCACCGTCTTGGTCTGGCCGGGGGTCAGGTGGACTCGCTGGAAGGCGCGGAGTTGTTTCACCGGTTGCTTGGTGCGGCTGGTGTGCTGGTGGGTGTAGAGCTGGACGACCTCGTCGCCTGCCGCGCGGCCGGTGTTCTGGACCTTCACGGTGGCGGTCACGGTGCCGTCGGGGCGGACCGAGGACGCGTTCAGTTTGAGGCCGGAGTAGGCGAATGTGGTGTAGCTGAGGCCGTGGCCGAAGGGGTAGAGGGGCTTGGCCTTGGAGTACAGGTAGGTCGCGCCGGCCTTGATGATGTCGTAGTTGAGGATGTCGGGGAGGTCGGACGCCTTGCGGGGCCAGGTCTGCGTCAGGCGGGCCGCGGGGTTGACGTCGCCGAAGAGGACGTCGGCCACGGCGTGGCCGGTCTCGGCGCCGGCGTGGGTGGTCCAGAGAATGGCGGGGACGTTGTCCTGGAGCCAGGTGACGGTGGTGGGGTAGCTGTTCTCCAGGACGACGACGGTCTTCGGGTTGGCCTTGGTGACGGCCTTGACGAGGGCCTCTTGTGCGGCGGCGAGGTTCATGTCGGTGCGGTCGTGGTCCTCGCGGCCGTTGATGAACGGCATGCTGCCGACCACGAGGACGGCGGCGTCGGCGGCCTTGGCGGCGGCGACGGCCTCGGCGGTGCCGTCGGTGACGAGTTCCCTGGTGAACTTGGCGGCCTTGTCGGCGGTGGTGAGGGCCAGCACGCCGTCGGAGTTCGGGGCCAGGTACTTGTTGGGGCCGAACCAGTCGAAGGCGGTCTCGTAGCCGGCGTAGCGGAGCAGGTTGGTGCCGTCGGGCTGGGGTTCGAGCTTGAACTGCTGCTGGACGAACCAGCCGTTCGGCTGGGCCTGGTCGTTGACGAAGCTGGACCAGTTGTAGCCGACGTACTTGCCGTTGGCGGCGCTGCGCAGGGTCAGTACGCCGTCTCCCCAGTCGAACGCGTCGAACTGTGTCGTCGGGCCGGTGGTGGTGGCGCTCTCGGTGAGGACGGAGCCGGAAGCACCGGCGCCGGCGGTGATGTACCTGCCGGTGGCGGCGTTCTTCAGCGCGATACGGTCGGCGCCTTCGGTGCCGGTGACGGTGGCGGAGGTGCCGAGGCGTTCGCGGATGCCGGCGAGGGGGGTGACCTTGTACGGCAGGTTGCCGGAGTACCAGTCGGTGTAGAGGGTGTCCGACAGGGGGCCGATGACGGCGACCTTGCGGGTCGAGGGGCTGAGCGGCAGGGTGCGGCCGGAGTTCTTCAGCAGGACGGTGGCCGCGCCGGCGGTGCGGCGGTTGAGCGCGCGGTGCGCGGGGGTGTCGATGACGTCGGGGGTGATGGAGCCGTACGGGCCGCCGCCGGGGTCGAACTCGCCGAGGCGGAAGCGGATGGACAGCAGGTGCCGTACGGCGCGGTCGATGTCGGCCTGGGTGACGAGGCCCTGGGACAGCGCGGTGGTGACGGCGTTGACGGTCGGCGCGGCGTTGGTGTCGTCGGTGGTGTAGCTGTCGATGCCGGCTTTCAGCGCGGCGGCGTCGCCTTCGGCGAGGTTCGGGTAGTAGGCCTGCGAGTTGACGAGGTTGTTCGGCGCGTGCGCGTCGGTGACGTTCATCAGGTCGCGGCGGGTCCACGTGCGGACGACGTCGTTGAGCGCCGGGTTGACGGTGGCGGGACGGCCGTTGACCAGGTTGTAGGACGCCATGACGCCGGTCGCGGCGTCGGTGGCGATGGCGGGCTTGAACGCCGCCTGGTCGTATTCCTGCTCGACGCGGGGCCGCAGGCTGGAGTTGGTGGTGTCGCGGTGCGCCTCGTTGTTGTTGGCGAGGTAGTGCTTGAGGGTCGGCGCGGTACGCAGGTGGTCGGGGTCGTCGCCGCGCATGCCGGAGGCGTAGGCGATGGACATCGCGCCGGTCAGCGTCGGGTCCTCGGAGTAGCCCTCCTCGTTGCGGCCCCATCTCGGGTCGCGCAGCAGGTTGACGACCGGGGCCCACATGTTGAGGCCCCACACCTTGGGGTTGCGCGCGTTGAAGCCGCGGGCCTCGGTGCCGACGACGGTGCCGACCTGCTTGATCAGCGCCGGGTCCCAGGTGCTGGCGAGGCCCACGGCCTGCGGGAACACGGTGCCGTCGGCGGTGACGACGGCACCGCCGTTGTCGATGTCGGTGGACCAGGCGACGCCGTGCAGCGCCTCGGTGCCGGTCTTGAACAGGCCGATGCCGAGGCGCGGGACGGCGGGCTGGAACTGGTGCAGGAAGGAGATCTTCTCGGCGACGGTGAGGCGGCCGAGCAGGTCGTCCACGCGCTGGTTGAGGGGGAGGGACGGATCTCGGAACGGCGGGTCCTCGGCGGCGCGGGCCGGCGCGGCGAGAAGGGTGACGGCCAGGCCGAGGACGGCGGCCAGGCACAGCGGACGGCGGGGGGACATGTGGCGCCTCCAGGTCAGGTGGTGCGACGCGGGATGGTGGGTCAGGTCACTTGACGGCCCCGACGGTGACGCCGCGGGTCAGGGTGCGCTGGAAGATGAGGAAGAACGCCACGGCGGGGATGATGCCGAGCAGCGAGGACGCGCTCGACATGGTGGCGTCCATCATCTTGTCGCCCTGCAGCACGCCGAGCGCGACCGGCACGGTCTGGGTGTCGTTGGAGATCAGGAACACCAGGGGGAGGAAGAACTCGTTCCAGGTCCAGATGAAGAAGAAGATCATCAGTACGGTCAGGGTGGGCCGGCTGATCGGCACCACGACCCGCCACAGGATGCGCCACCGGGACGCGCCGTCGATGGCCGCCGCCTCCATGATCGCCTTGGGGAAGTCACCGAGGACCGCCGACAGCAGGTACGTGCCGAACGCCGCCTGGATCACGGTGAAGATGATGACCACGGCGAGCCGGCTGTCGTACAGGCCGACCTGCTTGGCGATGTAGTACAACGGGTAGACCAGCGCCTCCTGCGGCAGCGTGTTGGCCAGCAGGAACAGCACGAGGATCCACAGTCGGCCGCGTACGCGGCCGATGCCGAGCGCGTAGGCGTTCAGCACCGACAGCAGGGTGGCGAGCACGGCCACCGCCGCGCTGATCATCAGGCTGTTGAGCAGCTTCTGGCCGAAGTTCACCCGCTGCCAGAACTGGACGATCCCGTCGAGGTACAAGCCGTGCGGCAGGCTCAGCGGCCCGCCGGAGGAGTACTCGGCGGGGCTCTTGACGGCGTTCAGCGCGACGATCACGAACGGCAGCAGCATGACGACCGCGAGCACCGTGAAGGCGGACAGGACGGCCCAGCGGCCGGGGCCGCGCGTCACGTGTCACGCTCCTGGACCCGCAGGAACAGGAAGGTGATCACGACGATGATGAGCGCCAGCACGGTCGCGATGGCCGCGCCGTACCCGGCGTTGGCCTTCTCGAAGAAGTTCAGGTAGCTGAAGTACGACGGCACGATCGTGGAGCGGCCGGGGCCGCCGCGGGTGAGCACGAAGATCGGGCCGAAGACCTTGAGCGCGGCGATCGTGCAGGTCAGCAGCACCACGAAGGTCTCGGGCCTGATCTGCGGCACCGTGATGTGCCAGAACCTGCGCCACCAGTTCGCGCCGTCGATCTCGGCGGCCTCGTACAGCGCGGGGTCGATCCGCTGGAGGCCCGCCATGAAGATGACGACGGGGTAGCCGAGCTGGAACCACACCATGATCGCCATCACGGTGGCGAGAGCGAGGTCGGGGTCCCCGAGCCAGTTCTCCGCCAGCGAGCCGAGCCCGACGGCCTTGAGCATCTCGTTCAGCGCGCCGTACTGCGGATGCAGCATCCAGCCCCACACCACGCCGGCCACCGCGACCGGCAGCACCTGCGGCAGGTAGTACGCGGCACGCAGCGCGCTCGCGGTGCGCGCGCCGAACTTCTTGCCGATGTAGTCGAACAGCGCGGCGGCGAGCACCAGCCCGATCAGGGTCGGCACGATCGCCATGGCGACGATCAGCGCAACGTTGTGCCGGAACGAGGCCCAGAAGGTCTCGTCCGACAGCAACCGTTCGTAGTTGGCGAGGCCGATCCACCGGGGGGTGCCGAATCCGCTCCACCGCGTGAAGCTCACCGCGACGTTCATCAGGAACGGCACGATGACGACCGCGAGGAACAGCACCGCCCCGGGGATCAGGTACAGCCAGTAGCCCCGTCGTGCGGATCGGTTCATGGGGTGTCAGTCACCGATGGAGTCGGCGTTCTCCTGGTACGGCCCGGCGAGCTCGTCCAGGACCTTGTCCGGCGCCTTGGTGCCGTTGATCAGCTCCTGCGTCCCCGCCACCATGACGTCGTAGTAGCCCGGCACAGGCCAGTCGGGGTAGAACGCCAGGCCGTCCTGCGCGGACAGCTTGGCGAAGTTCTCGATGAGCTCCTTGTTCTTGGCGTCGGTGATCGCCGCCGGATCGGCCGCCACGGGGATGCCACCGGCGTTGCCGAGCTTGTTCTGGATGTCCTTGCCCATGGTGATGTCGATGAAGTCGTACGCGAGGTCCTTGTTGGCCGACTTCTCCGGCACGACCCACAGGTTGCCGCTGGACCCGGCGCTCATCTGGTTGCCGGGCCACAGGAACGTGCCCCACTCGAACTTCTTGATCTCGGCGGCGAACCGGCCGTACCACCAGCTGCCGCTCACCATGATCGGATACTTGCCGGAGATGAACGCGACCCCCATGTCCTCGGCCTTCACCCCGGCCGAGTCCTTGCTGATGTACCCCTTCTTCACCCAGTCGGCGAACGTCGTCGCGCCGTAGGTGAACTCCGGCCCGTGGAAGTCGACCGGCGCCTTGTAGGTCTGGAAGGCGTCCACCCACGGCCGCTGCGCCTTGCTCAGCGCGAGCTGGTACATGATCTGCTGCGCGGGGTACTCGGCTCCGCCGACCGAGATCGGCGTGGTCCCGGCCTTGACGAACTTGTCCATCGCGGCGGTGAACTCGTCCAGCGTCGTCGGCACCTCGATGCCCTGCTTGGCGAAGGCGTCCTTGTTGTAGTAGACCATCACGTACTCGGCGTAGTTCGGCACCCCGAACCATTTGCCGGACCCCATGATGCCCCGGTCGTCGTACTTGGCGGTGGTCTGCAGGCTCGGGCTGAGCAGCTTGTCCCAGCCGCGCTTGGCCGCCTCCTCACTGAGGTCGGTCAGCAGCCCCTGCTTGGACAGCAGCCCCGCGGTGGCGTTGCCCTTGTTGTACTCCATGATGTCCGGGGCCTCGTCGGAGCCGAGCACCATGCCGGCGGTCTTCTGGATCTGCTCGAAGCCCTTCTCCTCGAACTTCACCGTGACACCGGGGTGGCTCGCCTCGAACTTCTTGATCGCGTCGGCCCAGGCCACCCCCATGGCGCTGGTGGCCCCCTCGTAGTGCCACAGCTTCAGGGTGCGTGGCGCGGCCGAACCGCCGCCGTCCCCGCCGCCGGGCTCGGAGGACCCGCAGGCGGCCAGGGTGAGCGCCGCCGCGGCCGCCACGGCGGCCAGTATCGTCATACGTCCCTTGTTGGACATGGTCATTCTCCCAGCTCTGCCGGTCGGCCGACGACGGCCCGCGCGGGGGCGCCGGCGACGGGGGCGATGTGCACCTGCGCGATGGAGGCGGGGCCTGAGGCGGCGACGCGCAGCACATCGCCGTCCCGGGTGGCGGTGACCGTGGTGTCACCGTCGACGTCGTGGATGGTGGTACGGCTCGTGGCGCCGTCCGCGCCGCCGTAGGCGACCACGGTGACGCCGTCGAACGGCGCGTCGCCGACCGCGTCGCGCGCCTCGGTGAGAGGGATCAGCGCGCCGTACCGCACGAAAAGGGGGATCCGGTCCAGCGGCGTGGTGACCGTGATGTACCTGCCCCCCTCGTGGACCTCGTGGGTCCAGTGGTCGACCCAGCTCCCGGCCGGCAGGTAGACCTGCCGGGTGCCGTCGGGGTCGGTCATCGGCGCGACCAGCAGGTCGGGCCCGAGGAGGTACTCCAGGTCGGCCTGCCAGGCCACCGGGTCATCGGGGTGGTCGACGCACAGGGCCCGCATCATGGGGGACCCGGTGCGCGCCGACGCCACGGCCGCCGAGTAGATGTACGGCATCAGCCGGTACCGCAGCCGCAGCGCCTCGACGGCGAGTCGTTCGACCTCGGGGAACTCCCACGGCTCGCGGCTGGTGGTGCCGTGGAAGCGCACCAGCGGCGACAGCGCGCCGAACTGGGCCCACCGCGCGTACAGGTCGTCGCTCGGCCGGCCGGTGAAGCCGCCGGCGTCGTGGCTCCAGTACGGCACGCCGGACAGGCCGTGCGACAGGCCGCCGCGCAGCGTGCTCGCCATCGCGGCGTAGGAGGTGTAGCTGTCGCCGCTCCACTGCGCCGCGTGCCGCTGGCCGCCGAGGTACGACGAGCGGGCCCACACCATGCCGTGGCCGTTCTCCTCGCGGGTCACCTCCGACACCAGGTCGTTGAACAGCAGCGTGTAGACGTTGTGCAGTTCGGTGCCGGTCATGCCGTTCGAGGCCACGGCGTCCGTGGGGACGCCTTCGGCGAAGTCGGTCTTGAACAGCGCGACCCCCTGCCGCAGCAGGCGGCGCAGCTTCTCACGGAACCACGAGGCGGCGCCGGGGTCGGTGAAGTCGACGATGCCGCCGGCCGGGTAGGAGCCGTGCCAGGAGTCGGCGACGTACGTCTCGCCGCCGGTGTTCTTGAGGAAGTACCCGGCGGCGTCGCCTTCGGCGAAGGCGGGGCTGAGGTGGGAGATGTAGGGGTTCATCCACAGGCAGACCTTGAAGCCCTGCTCGGCGAGCGTGGCGAGCATGCCTTCGGGGTCGGGGAAGTTCTCCGGGTCCCACCGCAGGTCGGACCAGTTGTCGGCGGCCTGCCAGTAGCAGTCCAGGTGCAGCACGTCGCACGGGATGCCGCGTTCACGGATCTTGGCGGCCCTGGCGAGCACCCGTTCGGCCGAGTCGCGGAAGAAGCCCGAGGAGATCCAGGTGCCGAAAGCCCACTTGGGAGGCAGTGCCGGCGCGCAGGTCAGCCGGTCGTACCTGGCGAGCACGTCGGGGATCAACGGCCCGGCGATCACGTAGTAGTCGATGAGGTCGTCCGGCGCGACGATCTCCACGACGCTGTGGGTGGAGCGGCAGACGTCGAACTCCACCGGCATGCCGCTGTCCACCAGCAGGCCGTAGCCGCGGCTGGACAGCAGCAGCGGGACGTTCTTGTACGAACGGTCGGACTCGGCGCCGAAGGCGTCGAAGTTCCACATCACCGGACGCTGGCCGCGCTTGTCGAGCGGGGTGAACTTCTCGCCGAGCCCGCCGAAGTGCTCGTCGGGCCGGGCCGCGAGGCTCTCGTGGTACGCCACGGTGGCGCCGTCCACCTGGGAGCGGCCGAACGGCAGGGTGCGCAGCCGGCCGCTGATGTCGACGTGGCCGCGGTCCTGCTCGGTGAGCACGCGGCCCGACGCGTCGGTGAACCGCAGGTGCCAGGGGTTCAGGGTGATCTCGGCCCGCACCGGCCCGGCGTCCACGACGACGCGGTCGTCCCCGGTGTCGACGCGGGTCCCGGCGTACTGGCCGGGGGTGACCATGCGCAGCGCGCGTGCGCTGCGGGTGAGCGCCGCGACGTCCTGGCTGAGCCTGACCCGGATCACGCCTTCACCGGCGGCGCTCACCTGCACGACGAGCACCTCCTCCGCCGAGGTGGAGGCCTTGAGCGTCACGCCGTGCGCGTCCGCGGCCATCGGCTCGGCGCGGGTGACGGCGGACAGGCCGTTCTCGCCGTGAGCGCGCACGGGGAGCTCCGGCGGGTCCGCGCTGAAGTACTCGTGCGCGACCAGAGGCGGACGGTAGGGCATTGGCACGCTCCTCGTGAGCCGTCGTGGCGACGCGAATTAGTTTGCTTGCTATACGAACAAACGTCAACGGAACGGCGGCGGGAACCGAGGGCCGTTGACAGCTCTTCCACGTGATCTTTAGTTTGGTCGCCACACCAACCTCCGGGGGGCGAGGACCACGGACACACCCGATCGCGCCGGCCTGCTGTGGTACGGCGGCGACCACAACCCCGAGCAGTGGCCGCCGGAGGTCTGGGAGCAGGACGCGGAGCTGATGCGCGCGGCCGGCGTCACCCTCGTCACGGTCGGCGTCTTCTCCTGGGCCGAGCTGGAACCCGAGCCGGGCCGGTTCCGGTTCGAGTGGCTGGACCGTGTCCTCGGGTCGCTGCACGACGCCGGTGTCGGGGTGTGCCTCGCCACCCCCACCGCCGCTCCGCCGCCGTGGTTCGCCATGGCCCACCCCGACGCGATGCCGGTGCGCGCCGACGGCACGCCGGTGGCGCACGGCAGCAGGGACACCTACTGCGTGTGCGCGCCGGCGTACCAGGAGGCGGCGGCACGGATCACGCGTGCCGTCGCGGAACGGTACGCGAGGCACCCGGCGCTCCGGCTGTGGCACGTGCACAACGAGTACGGCACGTGGTGCCACTGCGACCACGTCGCGGCGGCGTTCCGCCGCTGGCTGCGGGACCGGCACGGCACGCTGGAGGCGCTCAACGAGGCGTGGACGACCGCGTTCTGGAGCCAGCGGTACGCGGCGTGGGACCAGATCACGCCGCCGCGCGCCACGCAGTACCTGCCGAACCCGTCGCAGGTGCTGGACTTCCGCCGGTTCCTGTCCGACGCGATGCTCGGCCACTTCCTGGCACAGAAGGCCGTGCTGCGGGAACTGAGCCCCGGCGTGCCGGTCACCACGAACTTCGCGTTCGGCAGCTGGGTGCCGGTGGACCCGTGGCGATGGGCCGCCGAGGTGGACGTCGTGGCCCTCGACCACTACCCCGGTGACCGCGGCACCGCCGCCGAGGAGGTCGCGTTCGCCGCCGACCTCGCGCGCGGCTGGGCCGGGGGACGGCAGTGGCTGCTCATGGAACAGGCCGCGGGGGTCGTGTACACGGGGCCGCGCATGCTCGCCAAGCGGCCCGGCGAGATCACGCTGCACAGCCTGTCGCACATCGCGCGCGGGTCGGCCGGCGCGATGTTCTTCCAGTGGCGCGCCTCACGCGGCGGCGCCGAGCTGTGGCACGGCGGCATGGTGCCGCACGCCGGCCCCGACAGCCGGGTGCACCGCGAGATCCAGGAACTCGGCCGGCTGCTGCCGTCCCTGGCGGAGCTGCGTACCCGTGGCCCGGTGTCGATCGGCGCGCGGGCCGCGATCCTGTGGGACGCGCAGTCGTGGTGGGCCCTTGAGGCGCCGGCGTTTCCGTCATCCGAGCTGCGGTACCTGGACGCGGTACGGCAGGCGCACCGCGTGCTGTGGCACGCCGGCGTGCCGGTGGACTTCGCGCACGCCGGCCAGGACCTGTCGGCGTACGACGTGGTGATCGTCCCGTCGCTGTACCTGATCGGCGACGCCGACGCCGGCCGCCTGGCCGCGTACGTCGACGGCGGCGGCACGCTGGTCGTGTCGTACTTCAGCGGGATCGCCGACGAGCACGCCAGGGTGCGCCTCGGCGGCTACCCCGGCGCGCTGCGCGACCTGCTCGGCGTCCGCGCCGACGAGTTCCTGCCGCTGGACACCCCCGTCCCGGTGCGCCTCGACGGGGGTCCGCACGCCACCGGGACCGTCTGGAGCGAGCGCCTCGAACCGCGCGGCGCGTCGGTGATCGGCGCCTACACCGGCGGCGATCTCGCCGGCCTGCCGGCCGTCACCCGTCATGTCGTCGGCGCGGGCCAGGCGTTCTACGTGTCCACCCGCCTGGACGACACCGCGTACGGCCACGTCCTCACCACGGCGGGCCTGTCCCCGTCCCCCGTTCCGCACGGCGTCGAACTGATCCGCCGCCGCGGCGCCGGCGAGGACTGGCTGTTCGCGCTCAACCACTCCCCCGGACCCCGGACCCTGCCGGCGGACGGCACGGACGCCTTCACCGGTGCGCGGATCAGCGGCCCGGTGACCCTGCCGCCGCGCGGCCACACCGTCCTGCGTGTCCGCCAGGAAGGCCAAGAAACGGCCACGAAGGCATCCGGCGGGGAGGGTGCGAACGGATGACAAGGGAAGAGCAAGCGAGTCGCGCGACAGTCGTCTCATCAGCTCGCTTGCTCGACCCGGAGGGAGACCGTGATGAGGCGAGTCAGAGTGAGCCGGCGCCGTGCGACCCGCCGCGCCACGGACGGGTTCGCGCTGGATCTGCGCTCCCCGTCGGGGCGTCCGCTCCCGTACTAGAGATCTTTACAATAGTCTTACGACAACCTCTGTAGACATCTCTGTAACGAAGAAATCACGCCGGGGGGACTCCATGAGAAGGCTGACCGCCGTACCCGCCTACGCACCCCGTCCCAAGGTCCGCGACATCCGCACGGCCCACCCCCGCCGCCACACCAGGGACCCCAAGGTCGTCCATCTCCAGTCCTACACCGGCCGCAACATCGTCCGCTTCCCCGGCAGCCCCACCCCGGCCGCCTGACCGGTTCGGCGCGACCCGGCACCATCCGTGTCCACGCGACCCGGCACTCGGCCGTGCGCGCACAGACATACCGATCCGTGCGGATCACAAGGACGCGCGGCCGAGTGCGTCGGCCGTGAACCGCTCGGGGTACGGCGAGAGCGCCTGGGCTTCCTCCGCCGTCATCTCCCCCGCCACGACGGCCCGGCACAACGCCGCCACCCGTAGCAGCTCCGCACGCTGCGCCGCCACGAACGCCACGTCCACCGGATCGCCGTGCCCCGGCACCACCGTGGCGGCCCCGAGCGTCATCAGCCGCAGCACCGCCGTCGGCCACGCCAGGGGGAACGCGTCCTCGAACGCCGGCGGAGCCCCCTGCTCCACCAGGTCCCCGGCGAACACCACACCGGCGTCCGGCACGTGCGCCACCAGGTCATGTCCCGTGTGCCCCGGCCCCGGATGCAGCAGCCGCACCGTCCGTCCCCCGAGGTCGATCTCCGCCTCCCCGGCGACGAGCCGCTGCGGCGCCACGACCCGCGTTCCCTCGATGCGCCGCGCGACATCGTCCCGTCCCGCGGCTCGATAGTGCTCCACCCAGAAGGCCCGCTGCCGCTCACCACCGCTCACCAGCTCGGCGGCACACCCAGGATGCCCCCACACCTCGCAGTCCCCGAACGCCGCCGTCCCGAAGGCGTGGTCGAAGTGACCATGGGTGACCACGACCGTCCACGGCAGCGTGGTCACCTCACGTACGGCGGCGGCGAACTCCGCACCCTGCGTCTGGTCACCCCCGGTGTCCACCACCAGGCATCCGTGCTCACCGACGACCAGCCCGAGCGACAGATCGAGCTCGTCGTGCCGCCGCACCAGCACCCCGTCGCCGACCTCGGCCCATCGCACCATCGGCCGTCAGCCGCTAGGGCCGCGGCCCGGTCTCAGGCGCCGCGTCCAGGTGAGCGAACTCCTCCGGCGAGACGGGCTCGTGCTCGGCGCCGATCAACGCCGCCAGCTCCTCCCGCAGGTCGAGCTCCACCTGCCGCGTGACCGCCGCCACGACGTACCGCTCGAACCCCTCCTCACCGGCCCGCGACCGCACCGCCGCGACCAGCGCCTCAGGCATGGCGAGCCGGACGTCCCGCGTCACCCCCGCGTCGCCGTCACCTCCCGCGGACCTCCCGAGGAACCCCGGCGAGGAGGCGGAAAGGTTCTCAAGGAACGCGACCGCCTGAGCGAGGTCCCCCTCACCCAGCCGCGCCGCGGGCTCCCCGTCCCAAGCCAGCGGAGACCGCTCCCCCGCCGCCGACATAACCGGTTCATCGCTCACGCGCCGATGCTAACGGAATCACACGACGGACGGCGGACCCGGAAGGTCCGCCGTCCGAATGTGGCAGGTGCGCGCGGCGGTCAGCTGCAGCCGCTGGTGCTGCCGCAGCCCTCGCAGACGTAGCAGCTGCCGGCGGGACGCATCTTGGTGCCGCAGGTGAGGCACAGCGGTGCGTCGGCGGTGCGGCCCTGGTGGCTTTCCAGAGCGGGAGCGGTGCCGTTGTGGTTCTGGGTGGGTTCGGGAGCCGCCACCAGGTGGAGCGTGGCGGGGTCGGCGGGGGTGGACGGGGGCTCGATGGGGGCGGACTGGGCCAGGGCGGCGGTGTCGATGACCTCGGGGGCCGTGGCGGGGTCCTCGCCTCGTTGCTGCGCGGCGCGCTCGGCGGCGGAGAAGACGCCTAGGGCGGCGCGGTCGTCGTAGGGGAGGTGGTCGAGGGCCAGGCGGCGGAAGATGTAGTCGACGACCGAGGCGGCCATGCGGATGTCGGGGTCGTCGGTCATGCCGGCCGGCTCGAAGCGCATGTTGACGAACTTGCTGACGTAGGTCTCCAGCGGGACGCCGTACTGCAGGCCGACGGAGATGGCGACGGAGAAGGCGTCCATCACACCGGCCAGGGTGGAGCCCTGCTTGGACATCTTGAGGAAGACCTCGCCGAGGCCGTCGTCGGGGTAGGACGACGCCGTCATGTAGCCCTTGGCGCCGCCGACGGTGAAGCGCGTGGTGCTGCTCGGCCGCTGGTTCGGCAGGCGGCGGCGGGTGGGGCGGTTCACCTCGACGACCTTGACGACCGGCTCGGGGGCCTGCTCGGCGCCTGACTCGGCGACTGTCTCGGCGGCCTTCTCGGGGGTCTTCTTGGCGATCGAGAGCGGCTGGCCGACCTTGCAGTTGTCGCGGTAGACGGCGAGGGCCTTCAGGCCGAGGCGCCAGCCCTCCAGGTACACCTGCTCGATGTCCTCGACGGTGGCGGACTCCGGCAGGTTGACGGTCTTGGAGATCGCGCCGGACAGGAACGGCTGCGTGGCGGCCATCATGCGCACGTGGCCCATGGGGGCGATGGCCCGCTCACCCATGGCGCAGTCGAACACCTCGTAGTGCTCGGTGCGCAGACCCGGCGCGTCCATGACGTGGCCGTGCTCGGCGATGTACTCGACGACCGCCTCGACCTGCTCGGGCTGGTAGCCGAGCCGGCGCAGCGCGCGCGGGATGGTCTGGTTGACGATCTGCATGGAACCGCCGCCGACGAGCTTCTTGAACTTGACCAGGGCCAGGTCGGGCTCGATGCCGGTGGTGTCGCAGTCCATCATCAGGCCGATGGTGCCGGTCGGCGCGAGCAGCGACGCCTGCGCGTTGCGGTAGCCGTGCTTCTCGCCGAGCTTCAGGCACTCCTGCCACTGGCCGGTGGCCTCGGCGAGGATCGGCCGGTCGAGCTCGTCGGCGGCACGCAAGGAGTCGTTGGCGGCGGCGTGCTTGCGCATGACGCGCTTGTGCGCGGTGGCGTTGCGCTTGTAGCCGTCGTAGGGGCCGACGATGGCGGCGAGCTCGGCGCTGCGGCGGTAGGACACGCCGGTCATCAGGCTGGTGATGGCCGCGGCGACGGCCCGGCCGCCGTCGGAGTCGTAGGCGTGGCCGGTGGCCATGAGCAGAGCGCCGAGGTTGGCGTACCCGATGCCGAGCTGGCGGTACGCGCGGGTCGTCTCGGCGATCTTGCTGGTCGGGAAGTCGGCGAAGGTGATCGAGATGTCCATCGCGGTGATGATCAGCTCGGTCAGCTTGACGAACCGGTCGACGTCGAAGGTGTCGTCGTCGCGCAGGAACTTCAGCAGGTTGATGCTGGCGAGGTTGCAGGAGGAGTTGTCCAGGTGGACGTACTCCGAGCACGGGTTGGACGCGGTGATGCGGCCGGTCTCGGGGCAGGTGTGCCAGTCGTTGATCGTGTCGTCGTACTGCACGCCGGGGTCGGCGCACTCCCACGCGGCCTTCGCCATCTTGCGGAACAGCGACTTGGCGTCGATCCGCTCGATCACCTCGCCGGACAGCCGGGCCCGCAGCCCGAAGTCGCCGCCGGACTCGACGGACCGCATGAACTCGTCGGACACGCGGACGGAGTTATTGGCGTTCTGGTACTGCACCGAGACGATGTCACGGCCGCCGAGGTCCATGTCGAAGCCCGCGTCGCGCAGCGCGCGGATCTTGTCCTCCTCGCGGGCCTTGGTCTCGATGAACTCCTCGATGTCGGGGTGGTCGACGTCGAGCACGACCATCTTGGCGGCCCTGCGGGTGGCGCCGCCGGACTTGATGGTGCCGGCGGAGGCGTCGGCGCCGCGCATGAACGACACCGGGCCGCTCGCGGTGCCGCCGCTGGACAGCAGCTCCTTGCTGGACCGGATGCGGGAGAGGTTGACGCCGGAGCCCGACCCTCCCTTGAAGATCACACCCTCTTCCTTGTACCACTCCAGGATCGACTCCATCTGGTCGTCGACCGCCAGGATGAAGCACGCGCTGACCTGCTGCGGCGAGGCGGTGCCGACGTTGAACCACACCGGCGAGTTGAAGCTGAACACCTGGTGGATCAAGGCGTGCTTCAGCTCGTGGTCAAAGATCTCGGCGTCCTCCTCGGTGGCGAAGTAGCCGTGCTCGCGGCCCGTGCGGGTGTACACGCCGACCACGCGGTCGACGAGCTCCTTGAGGCTGCGCTCGCGCACCGGCGTGCCGACGGCGCCGCGGAAGTACTTGGTGGTGACGATGTTGGCGGCGTTCACCGACCAGAAGTCGGGGAACTCCACGCCGCGCTGCTCGAAGTTGACCGAGCCGTCCCGCCAGTTGGTCATCACGACGTCACGGTGCTCCCAGCGCACCTGGTCGTACGGGTGCACACCGGGGGTGGTGTGGATACGCCTGATCTTCAAGCCCTTGGGGGCGCGCTTACCCCCGCGTCCCACTGAGCCACTCACCGTCTCCGTCATGATCTCCCCCTTCCGGGGCCCAGGCCCACGTTGTACGAAACACGTCGTCACACCGCCGAAGTCCCCGCGGGGACCGGTCACCGTCAGGCCGGTGCCTCCCGGCCGGCCGCCCTGGCGTCCCGCGCGGCTCGCAGCTGCTCGATCTCCGCCTCGAAGTCGGCGAGGGTCTCGAAGCCGCGGTACACCGAGGCGAACCGCAGGTAGGCCACCTCGTCCAGCTCGCGCAGCGGCCCGAGAATGGCGAGGCCCACCTCGTGCGCCGGGATCTCGGCGGCCCCGGTGGCCCGGATGCTCTCCTCGACCCGCTGGCCGAGCTGCGCCAGGGAGTCCTCGCCGACGGGCCGGCCCTGGCAGGCCCGCCGCACCCCGGCGATCACCTTGTCCCTGGAGAACGCCTCGGTGACCCCGCTGCGTTTGCTGACCATCAGCAGCACGGTCTCCTGGGTGGTGAACCGGCGTCCGCACTCGGGGCAGGTGCGCCTGCGGCGGATCGCCGCGCCGTCCTCGGTGGAACGGCTGTCGATGACCCGGGTGTCCGGATGACGACAGAACGGACAGTGCACGTGCCACCTCCCCGCCGCATGCGGAAGCAGGCCGGCGCACTTACCCGTTGACTACCCGGTGCGCCGACAGAAACACAACCTATGGTGAACCACATCGGTGTAACTACTAGATGTTGTGGTCCAACCGTAGGAGTGCCGCACCATGAACGCAAGTCGGCGCGACCCCTACGCTCGAAACACCCTCCCCAGCAGCGGCAACGGGCCCCGATGGCGGCGTGTCGCAACCACGGCCCCACCTGCACCCCAGGACTCGGACGCCTCGACCGCGACGCCGCCGGGACACCACCGGGGGAACCTTACGAACAGGCGCCGCGCGTGATCGACTTCGACACCCACCCGGCATAAGATCGCAGAAGTCGAACACGAGAGCGATCGAACTCCCGTACGATGGCGGACACGATCGTGCCCGCTCAGGGGCATGTTTCTCGAACACCAGTTTGATGACGATCTTCAACAGAGTTATTGTCGCGTGTAGGCGGCATGGCAGGTAGGGCAGGCAGGGCAGGCAGGGCAGGCACACGGCGGCCGGACGGGGCGGCTGCCACGGACCGAGCGCCTCACCGGCGCGCGGTGAGGAGGAGTTCATGAGTGAGCAGGACGCGATCGGCACGGTCGCCAGCGACCTGGCGGTGCGCAGGCGTGACGAACTCGGTCTCACCCCGAGGCAGCGCAAGATCCTCGAGGTGATCCGCGACTCGGTGCAGCAGCGCGGCTATCCGCCGTCGATGCGCGAGATCGGCGAGGCCGTCCGGCTCACCAGCACCTCCAGCGTCTCCCACCAGCTCACCGCGCTCCAGCGCAAGGGGTACCTCCGCCGCGACCCCCACCGGCCCCGTGCCCTTGAGGTCCGCCTCCCCGGCGAGCCCGTGCTGTGGGTCGACCCCGTGGACGGCGAGGAGGAGCCGCTCGTCACCCGGCCCGCCGCGGCGTTCGTGCCGCTGGTCGGCCGCATCGCCGCCGGCGGTCCCATCCTGGCCGAGGAGCGCGTCGAGGACGTCTTCGCGCTGCCGAAGCAGCTCGTCGGCGAGGGCACGCTGTTCCTGCTCCAGGTCGCCGGCGACTCCATGATCGACGCCGCCATCGCGGACGGCGACTGGGTCGTGGTGCGCCAGCAGCCGGTCGCCGACAACGGCGACATCGTCGCCGCGATGATCGACGGCGAGGCCACCGTGAAGACCTTCAAGCGCAAGGACGGCCACGTCTGGCTGGTCCCGCAGAACGCCGTGTACGACCCCATCCCCGGCGACGAGGCCACGATCCTCGGCAAGGTCACCGCCGTCCTGCGCAAGCTCTGAGCCCACCCCGCCAGGCCGCCCCCCGCCGGGTCGGACCACCACCAGCCGGGTCAGCAGTGGCTGACCCGGCTTTTCGGTGTCTCCCTGGCCCTGTGCCGGCCGCAGTGGCGACCGGCCTCAGTGCCGACCATGGTGCCAACTGTGATGCCGGACGTGATGCCGACCATGGTGCCGGCCGTGATGCCGGCCTCAGGGGACGATGTTGACCAGCTTGGGTGCGCGCACGATCACCTTGCGCGGGCTGCCGTCGAGGTAGGCCCGCACCTTGTCCGACGCCAGGGCCAGCTCCTGCAGCTCGGCGTCCGAGACGCCGGGTGGCACCTCCAGGCGGTCACGCACCTTGCCGGCGACCTGCACGACGCACGTGACCGACTCCTGCACCAGCAGAGCGGGGTCGGCGACCGGCCAGGGGGCCGTCGCGACCGTGGGGCCGTGGCCCAGACGCTCCCAGCCCTCCTCGGCGCAGTACGGCGCGACCAGGGACAGCAGCACCGCCAGGGTCTCGGCCGCCTCGCGGACCGCCGGGTCGGCGGCGCCAGGGCCGCTGTCGATGGCGCGGCGCGCGGCGGTGGTCAGCTCCATGGTGCGCGCGACCGCCACGTTGAACTTGTGCGACTCGACCAGGCGGGTCACCTCGTCGACGGTGCGGTGCACGACCTTGCGCAGCTCGATGTCGCCGCCGGAGAAGCCGGCCCCCGGCGCGGACGCGGCCCCGGCCTCGGCCATCACACGGAAGGCCCGGCTCAGGAACTTCTGCGACGCCGCCGGTGACACGTCGGCCCAGTCGATGTCGTCCTCAGGCGGCCCGGCGAACACCATGGTCAGCCGTACGGCGTCCACCCCGAAGTTGTCGATCTGCTCGCCGAGGTCGACGCCGTTGCCCAGCGACTTGGACATGGCCTTGCCCTGGTTGACGACCTGCCCCTGGTTGAGCAGGCGCAGGAACGGCTCGGTGAAGTCCACCATGCCCATGTCGTGCAGGACCTTGGTGAAGAACCGCGAGTACAGCAGGTGCAGCACCGCGTGCTCGACGCCGCCGACGTACTGGTCGACCGGCCCCCAGCGGCGCACCTGCTCGACGTCGAACGGCGCGGTCTCCAGCTGCGGCGAGCAGTACCGCAGGAAGTACCACGAGGAGTCGACGAAGGTGTCCATCGTGTCGGTGTCGCGCAGCGCCGGGCCCTCACACTTGGGACACGCGACGTTCACCCAGTCGGTGGCGCTCGCCAGCGGCGACACACCCTTCGGCGCCAGCGCCTCGCCGCGCAGGTCGGGCAGCGTGACCGGCAGCTGGTCGTCGGGGACCGGCACCTCGCCGCAGTCGGGGCAGTGGATGATCGGGATCGGCGTGCCCCAGTAGCGCTGGCGGGACAGCAGCCAGTCGCGCAGGCGGTAGTTGACCGCGGCGGCCCCGGTGCCGCGCTCGCCGAGGATCTCGACGATGCGCGCGATGGCCTCGGCCTTGGTCAGCCCGTCCAGCGGCCCGGAGTTGACCAGGCGGCCCTCCCCCGGCGTAGCGGCGCCGGTCTCGGCGGGGTCGGGCAGGCCGGTCTCGACGACGACCCGGACCGGCAGGCCGAACTTCAGCGCGAAGTCCAGGTCGCGCTGGTCGTGGGCCGGCACCGCCATGATCGCGCCATGGCCGTAGTCGGCCAGCACGTAGTCGGCGGCCCACACCGGGATCCGCTCGCCGTTCACCGGGTTGACCGCGTGCCGTCCGAGGAAGACGCCGGTCTTCTCCTTGTCGGTGGCCAGCCGCTCGATGTCGCTCAGCTTGGCGACCTCGGCGCGGTAGGCCTCCAGCGCGGGACGCTGCTCCGGTGCGACGATCTCCTCGGCCAGCTGCGCGTCCGCGGCCACCACGAAGAACGTCGCGCCGTACAGCGTGTCGGGCCGGGTCGTGTACACGGTGACCGGCTCGGCGCGGCCCTCGATCTCGAACGCGACGTCGGCGCCTTCGGACCGGCCGATCCAGTTGCGCTGCATGGTCAGCACGCGCTCGGGCCAGCCGCCTTCCAGCTGCGCCATGTCGTCCAGCAGGCGGTCGGCGTAGTCGGTGATCTTGAAGTACCACTGGGTCAGCTCACGGCGCACGACCTCGGCGCCGCACCGCTCGCAGTGACCGGCGACGACCTGCTCGTTGGCCAGCACCGTCTGGTCCTGCGGGCACCAGTTGACCAGGCCGCCCTTGCGGTAGGCCAGACCCCGCTCGAAGAAGCGGTTGAACAGCCACTGGTTCCAGCGGTAGTACCCGGGGTCGCTGGTGTGCAGGCGGCGCGACCAGTCGAAGGAGATGCCGTACCGCTTGAAGGACGTGGCCTGGGTCTCGATGTTGGCGTACGTCCACTCGGCGGGGTGCGCGTTGCGGCGGATCGCGGCGTTCTCGGCCGGCAGGCCGAAGGAGTCCCAGCCGATGGGGTGCAGGACGTTGTACCCCTTGTGGAACCAGTAGCGCGCGACGACGTCGGCGATCGCGAAGACCTCGCCGTGCCCCATGTGCAGGTCGCCGGACGGGTAGGGGAACATGTCGAGCAGGTACTTGCGGGGACGCTCGTCGTCCTCCCCGCCGGCCCGGTAGGGGTCCAGTTCCTCCCAGCGGCGCTGCCACTTGGGCTGCAGCGTCTGCGGATCGTACTGCTCGTCGCTCACGGTCTCGTCCTTCGGTTCATCTGGGGCGCGGATGGCTTGATCGGTCCGAGGCAATAAATAAACCCCCCGTTCAGCACGAGGGGCAGCCGCGTCGACCCGCGTCTCAGCGCGCTCGACGCGGCCGGCCAAGAAGCAGGGTCCCGCCACGCATAGCTCAAGGGTAGCGCAGCGCGCAAAGCGCGTTCGTGGCGTTCGGAGTACCACCGACGCCAGTGATCGGAATGAGCACACATAGCGATCCGAAGGTGATAGATCCGTTGTGCCCCGTATGTACCTTTAGTTTACGCTTTCCGCTGTGGTGAACTCGTATGGGCCAGGACGTGGCCTGGAAATCCCGGGGGAGGACCTGCCGATGCAGGATCCGCCCACCGATCCCCACGGCCTGAGACTGCGGGAACCATTCTTCGATTCTCCTGCGGACCACCCCGCTCCACATGAGATCATGCCGAGCACCCCCAATCCGGGCATGATTTCGGGAGGTTCGCCCGCGATGGCACCTGAGCAGACCAGCCGGCCCACACGGGCCCCGGCGTGGCCGGAGAGTCCTCCGCCGTGGCCGGAGATGCCACCGCCGTCCGCTCCCCCGTCCTCCTCGTCCCGCCAGGACCCGGCCCCCCGGCTCCCCGGTCCCCCGCAGCACGCCGGCCACCCCGATCACGGCCCCCACACCACCGGTCCCCAGCGGTACGACACCCCGGCCCCGCCGGCGTACGCGCCTCAGCCCTCCGGCCCGCACCAGTACCCGCCGCAGACCGGCCCGCAGGGGTACACCCCTCGGTCCACCGGCCCCCAGGAGTACACGCCGCAGCCGACCGGCCCCCAGCACCACACCCCCCAGCCGACCGGCCCCCAGCAGTACGCTCCTCGGCCGACCGGCCCGCAGCAGTACACCCCGCGACCCACTGGCCCCCAGGAGTACACGCCGCAGCCGACCGGCCCCCAGCAGTACACCCCGCGACCCACCGGCCCGCAGGAGTACTCCCCTCAGCCGTCCGGCCCTCAGCACCACACCCCCCAGCCGACCGGCCCGCAGGAGTACACGCCGCAGCCGTCCGGCCCGCACCACCACACCCCTCAGCCCACGGGTCCCCAGCACCACACCCCCCAGCCGTCCGGCCCTCAGCAGGACGGCCCCGCCGCGCGCCAGTACACCCCACCCGGCACCGAGACCACCGTGCGGCTCGCCGAGGCGGCGGCCCCCGCGCGCACCGCGCCGGCCCCCGGCCGCAGGCGACGGCCCGAGAACGGCCCGGGTGGCGGTCCTGAGGACCCCGAGAGGCGGTTCGTCACCGCCGGTCAGATCAGCGGGCCGAAGACCCCGCCGCCTGAGCGCCAGCAGCAGCTGTGGAACACCGTCTTCGGCGACAACTACGAGGCGATCGGCGAGGCCCAGGACGACGAGGGTGGCGGCGGCAAGCGGGTGTGGCTGCTCGCGCTGGTGGCCTCGGTCGCGGTCGCGCTGGTCGCCGCATTGCTGTGGGCCTTTCTCGCCGGCCCGCTGCGCTCGGCGCCGGAGAGCGGCAGCGCGTCGGGGGACGGCGGAGCGAGCGGCGCCGCGTCCCCGCCGGCGGCCAAGCCGTCCGCCAGTGCCAAACCGCCGGCGGCGACCAGGCTGCCGAAGTACCGCGGCACGGCGTCACCGGTGGCCGGCACGGTGAGCGACGACGCCGCCGGGCTGAACGTCCCGCGGCTCGGCGGCCAGTGGCGGCTCGACACGCGCACCGACCACATCCGCACGACGTACGGCTTCGAGACCCGCCAGTACGTCCCCGCCGGCCAGGACACCGCCGGCAAGCCGCAGTTCGCTCAGCTGATGACGGGCCCGCTCGCCAAGTCGCTCGGCTCGAAGTACTCCCCCGACGAGCCGCAGAACCTCACCCCGGTGATCAGCGCCGTGGCGTTCGCCGCGCGCGGCAAGTTCTTCCCCGAGGGCAACAAGGTCGTCAAGACGGCCGAGCAGCGCCTGACGGCGGGAGGCAAGCCCGCACGCGTGGTGGCGTACCAGGTCACGGCCGGCGAGCAGAAGACGACGATGGTGGTCGCGGCGGTGAGCACCGGCGCCGATCTGCCGTCGATCGTCTACATGGCGGTGCCGGAGGCCAAGAAGGCGCTGCTGCCGGACGTCACGACCGTCTTCACCTCCATCCGTCCCTTCACCGGCGTCTCCTGACCGGCCGTGCCCCCTCGGGGGCACGGCACGGCAGAGCTTCAGAACTCACTCAGAACTCACACGGCATGTGCTTGACGCCGTTGATGAAGCTGGAGAACAGCCGCTTGGGCCGTCCGGCCTCGATGGCCGGCACCCGGGTCAGCAGCTCGCGGAACATCACGGTGATCTCACGGCGGGCCAGGTGCGCGCCGAGGCAGAAGTGCGGCCCCGGTCCGCCGAAACCGACGTGCGGGTTGGGGTCGCGGGTGATGTCGAACCGGTAGGGGTCGTCGAACACGGCGGCGTCCCGGTTGGCCGACCAGTAGAACATGACGGCCTTGTCGCCTTCGCGGTAGTCCACGCCGTTCACGGTGATGTCGCGGGTGACCTTGCGCCGCATGTAGTTGACCGGCGAGGCGAGCCGCACGATCTCCTCGACGGCCTTCGGCGCGTGGCCGTCGATGTCGGACAACCACAGCTGTTTCTGGCCGGGGTTGGCGGTGAGCAGCAGCAGGCCGTGGGAGATCGCGTTGCGGGTGGTCTCGTTGCCGGCCACCACCAGCAGGATGAAGAACGACCCGAGCTCCTGCAGGGTGAGCCGCTCGCCGTCGAGGTTGGCGTTCACCAGCGCGGAGATGAGGTCGCCTGTCGGCTTCTCGGCGCGTTCGGCGGCGAGTTCCTGCACGAGCTGCTGCAGCTCGGCGCCGGCGGTGAGCAGCGCGGTCGCGATGCTCTCCATGTCGGCGTTCGGGACGTACTCGGAGTCGGACGCGCCGAGCACGATGTTGGAGCGGTCGTAGACGAACCGGTAGTCCTTCTCCGGTATCCCCATCATGTCGCAGATGATCTTCAGCGGCAGGCGGGCCGCGACCTCGCTCACGAAGTCGCAGCCGGGGCCCTTCTCCAGCAGCTCGTCCACCACGGTGGAGGCCGCGACCTGCACGTCCTCCTCGAACTTCTGGATCATCTTGGGGGTGAAGGCCCGGGACACGATGCGGCGCAGGCGCGCGTGCCGGGGGTCGTCCATATTGATCATCGAGCCGAAGTACTCGGTGAACTCCGGCGGCATGTCGTTGATGTTGGTGGCGCCGCCGGCCGCCGAGCTGAACACCTCGGAGGCACGGCTGATCGCGAGGATGTCCGCGTGCCGCACGATCGCGTGGTACCCCTGTCCCGGCGGCGCGTACGACACCTCGGGCTCGGCGAAGAACATCGGGGTGTCCCGTTCGCGCAGCAGCTCGAAGGCGTGCTCCCTCTCGGCCATGGGGCGGGCCCAGAAGTCCCAGTCCGACAGGTCGATCTGCTCGCAGGAGGTGATCGGCAGGCGCTCCTGCGGTTTTTCCACGGTCATCGTTCAATGATTGAGAAAAGCGTGCACTTACGTCAAACGGCCGTGATCCGCCTCACCCGGCCCTGACGAGATCCGCGGCCCGTTCGGCGATCATGACGGTGGGTGCGTGGGTGTGGCCACGGTTGAGCGACGGCATCACCGAGGCGTCCACCACGCGCAGACCCGGCACGCCGACGACGCGCAGCGACGGGTCGACGACGGCGCCGGGGCCGAGACCCATCGCGCAGGTGCCGACCGGGTGGTACAGCGTCTCGCTCCTGCCGCGCACCAGCCGGGCCAGCTCCTCGTCGGTCTCCGAGCCGTCGTACGGCGCCACGGGCTCCCCCGCGTACGGCTTCAGCGACGGCGTGGCGAACAGTTCCTTGGCCTTCCTGAGGCCGGCCACCATGCGCCGCACGTCGCTCTCCTCGGTCATGTAGCGGGGGTCGATGAGCACCTGGCCGTCCGGCCCCAGCGTGACGCGGCCCCGGCTCTCCGGCCGCAGCAGCACCACCCCGATGGTGAGGCCGTGACCCGGCGGCGGCGTCAGGCCGTGGTTGTCGAAGATCACCGGAGCGAACACCAGCTCCAGGTCAGGCGCCGGCTCGCCGGGATCCGAGCGTACGAACGCCACCGCCTCGCCGACGTTGGAGGTGAGCATGCCGCGACCGGCGACCAGGAAACGCAGGAGATTGCCGACCGACTCGGCCGCCGCGAGCGTGACGGGCTTCGGGCAGGTCAGCACGATGCCGCACGCCAGGTGGTCGCTGAGGCCGCGGCCCACCCCCGGCAGCTCGTGCCGCGGCTCCACGCCGGCGGCACGCAGGTCGTCCGGATCCCCCACCCCCGACCGCAGCAGCAGGTACGGCGAGCCGACGGCGCCGGCGCAGAGCAGGACCTCACGCGCCGCGGTGACGCGGCCGCCGTCGCCGTACTCCACCCCCGTGGCCCGGCCCTCGTCGTCGAACAGCACGCGCCGGGCCTCCGCGCCGGTCAGCACGGTGAGGTTGGGACGGCGCATGGCGGGACGCAGGTAGGCGTCGGCGCAGCTCCACCTGCGGCCGCGGCGCTGCGTCACCGGGGTCGGCGAGAACCCCTCGTTGGAAGGGCCGTTCAGTTCCGGCAGGCGCGTGAGACCGGCCTCCTCGCAGGCCCGCAGGAAGGCCGCCGTGGCGACGTTGGGGGTACGCAGCTCACTGATGTGGATGGGGCCGCCGGTGCCGTACACGTCGCCGTGGTTGGACCCGGTGCGCCGCTCGGCCCGCTTGAAGTACGGCACCACCTCGTCGTAGGACCAGCCCGGCAGACCCCAGCCGTCGTAGTCGGCGCGGTGGCCGCGCACCCACATCTGCGCGTTGATGGCGGACGAGCCGCCGAGCGTGCGACCGCGCGGCCAGTACAGCTCGCGGCCCGCCATACCGTCCTGCGCGACGGTGGAGAAGTCCCAGTCGTACTCGGTCTTGAACAGCTTGGAGAACGCCGCGGGGACACGGATCTCGGTCTTGCGGTCGGGCCCGCCGGCCTCCAGCAGGCACACCCGCACCGACGGGTCCTCGGTGAGCCGGGCCGCGAGTACGCAGCCGGCCGAGCCCGCACCCACGATGACGTAGTCGTATTGCATCCTCCGGCCCTCCGCTGGGGGAAAGGTCACCACCTGCCTCCCCGTAATTACGCCCCCGGGACACCGGCCGTCCATGGCCGTTACCGATTAGTAGCCCTCGGCTGCCAGGATTGCGCGCAATCCGCAAGCGGGCAAGCGTCTCGACAGCCCCGAGACCCCGCAGAACTGGAGGAACGCAGCGATGCTCAACCTGTCGGTCATCTTGGAGGACAGCGCCAGAGAGTGCCCCGACCGTGACGCGGTGGTGCTCGGGGACGTGCGGATCCCGTACTCCGTGCTGGACACGGTGGCCAACCAGGTGGCCAACCTGCTGGTCTCACGGGGGATCGGCCGTGGCGACACCGTGGCGCTCGCGTGCCCCAACCTGCCGTACTTCCCGTTCGTCTACTACGGCATCCTCAAGGCCGGCGCCACGGTCGTGCCGTTGAACGTGCTGCTGCGGTCGCGGGAGATCGCCTACCACCTGCGCGACAGTGGCGCACGTGCGATGTTCTGCTTCGAGGGCACACAGGAACTGCCGCTCGGTGAGCGCGGACACGCCGGTTTCCGCGAGGTGGTGAGCGCTGAGGACGCGGAGAACTTCTTCCTGCTGCCGGCCACGCCGTTCGCCACCGAGTCCGGCATCGACGGCGTGGAGACCTTGTGGACGGCGCTCGACGGCAGGTCCGGCACGTTCGAGACCGTGGCGACCGCGCCGGACGACACCGCCGTGATCCTGTACACCAGCGGCACCACCGGCCAGCCCAAGGGTGCCGAGCTGAGCCACCAGAACATGCTGATGAACGCCTTGGTGTCGGACCAGATGTTCGAGCGCACCCCGCATGACGTGTTCCTCGCGACGCTGCCGCTGTTCCACTCGTTCGGCCAGACGGTGGTGATGAACCTCGGGCTGCGGCGGCGCGCCACCCTGGTGCTCGTGCCGCGGTTCGAACCCGAACAGGCGCTGCGGCTGATGCGCGACGAGAGCGTCACGATGTTCGCCGGCGTGCCGACGATGTACTGGGCCATGCTGACCGCCATCCACACCGGCGCCGCCGACGTGCCCTCCAGCCTGCACACCGCCGTGTCCGGCGGAGCGTCGCTGCCGGTGGAGGTGCTGAAGGACTTCGGCAAGACGTTCGGCGTGCCGGTGCTCGAAGGGTACGGCCTGTCGGAGACGTCGCCGGTGGCGAGCTTCAACCAGCCCGGCAGGCCCGCCAAGGCGGGGTCCGTCGGCACCCCGATCTGGGGGGTCGAGATGAAGCTGGTCGACCCCGACTGGAACGACATCGACGGCGACCGGCCCGGCGAGATCGCCATCCGCGGCCACAACGTCATGAAGGGCTACCTCGGACGGCCCGACGCCACGCGGGAGGCCGTGCGCGGCGGGTGGTTCCGCACCGGCGACATCGCGACCAAGGACGCCGACGGCTACTACTTCATCGTCGACCGCGCCAAGGACATGATCATCCGCGGTGGGTTCAACGTGTACCCGCGTGAGATCGAGGAGGTGCTGATGACACACGAGGCCGTCTCGCTCGCCGCGGTCGCCGGCGTGCCGCACCCCTCGCACGGCGAGGAGATCAAGGCGTACGTGATCCTTCGGCAGGGGGCGAGACTCGGCGAGCAGGAGCTGGTGGACTGGTGCCGGGAGAACATGGCGTCCTACAAGTACCCGCGCCTGGTCGAGTTCCGCGAATCGTTCCCGATGACGGCCAGCGGCAAGATCCTCAAGCGCGAGCTGCGCTGACGCCGGGGACGGCGAGCCGCCGGCCCGCCGTCCCCGCCACACCGATCAGGGCCAGCCGATGGACGGCCGCAGCGCCACCCCGGACTCGCCACCGTCGCCGAGCTTCACCGAGAGCACCTGGTGGAGCTGCACCTTGTTGCGCTCGAACCCCACGACGCACCCCGCCATGTACAGCCGCCACACCCGCGCGGTCCCCTGGCCGACCTCCTGCACGGCCTCGTCCCAGTGCGCGTCGAGGTTGGCGCACCACTTCTCCAGGGTCTTGGCGTAGTGCTCCCTGAGGTTCTCCTCGTGCCGGATCTCGAAGCCGGTGTCCTCCATCTCACGGATGAGATGGCCGACCGACTCCAGCTCGCCGTCGGGGAACACGTAGCGGTTGATGAAACCGCCCTTGTTGATCGTGCGCTCCTTGCCGGTCGGCCGGGTGATGCAGTGGTTCAGCAGGCGGCCGCCGGGCTTGAGCTTGCCGTACAGGAAGCCGAAGTACGAGGGGAGCTGGTCCTTGCCGATGTGCTCGGTCAGGCCGATGGAGCTGACCGCGTCGAAACCGGACTCGGTGACGTCGCGGTAGTCGAGGAACCGCACCTCGGCGAGCTCCGACAGCCCGGCCTCGGCGATGGCCTTCTGGGCCCACTCGGCCTGCTGGCGCGACAGCGTGACACCGAGGCCCTTGACGCCGTAGTGCTTGGCCGCGTGCATGACCATGCCGCCCCAGCCGCAGCCGACGTCGAGCAGCCGCATGCCGGGCTTCAGGTCGAGCTTCCTGGCGACGAGGTCGAACTTCGCGAACTGCGCCTCCTCCAGCGAGGAGGTCTCCTCGGGGAACACCGCGCACGTGTAGGCCATCGACGGGCCGAGCACCCACTCGTAGAAGCGGTTGGAGACGTCGTAGTGATGGTGGATCGCCTCGGCGTCGCGCTGCTTGGCGTGGCGGCTGCCGAGCTTGGCCATGGTGCTGCGGCGCACCTCCTGCGGCGGCGGCGGCACCCGCATCAGCAGGGGCTTGACGCCGAGCGACCGCGCGACGGCGATCTTCTCGCGCATCGGCAGATCGTCCAGCGTGACCGACGCCATCTGCGACAGCAGGGTGTACATGTCGCCTTGCACATCGAGATGCCCCGCGACGTACGCTCTCGCCAGGCCCATTTCCCCGGGGGCCTGCGCGAGGTACGCGATCGCGATGGGGGATTTCACCTCGATGTGGACCTCGGCGTCCGCACGTCCCGCCTTGCTGCCGTCATAGGCGGAGAACGACACGGCCGCCTCGGGCCCCACGACCTTCTCGAAGATCTGGGCGAGTGTCATCGAACCAACCTCCTCAACGCCCCCGTACACACTTTTCGTAGAGGTCCAGCAATCGCCCCTGCGGGTCGTAGGCGCGTTTGACGGGCCAATAGGCGTCGCCGTTGTAAAGCCGCCAGAACTCATCACGGGGGTAGAACGATGTCGAATACAGGGACTTGTGGCCGCCGAGCTCGTGCACGGAGTTCTCGATGAGGCGGTTGTGGTAACCGTCGAACTGCCCCCGTGGCAGGGCGACCATTCCCCAGAATCCGAAGTTGACGTACAGCTTGCCGGGGTCCAGCGGGTAGATCGGCCACTGCCGGCCGGCCCGCAGCGGGCACATCCAGACCGGGGTCATGCCGACCTTGTCGTGGAAGAACTCCAGGAAGTCCGAGCCCTTCTCGATCGGCACCTCGACATCCTGGATGACCGACTCGTGCACGGGGTTGCCGCGCCACCGGTCGATGCGCGCGGTGACGCCGTGCTTCTGGTCGAGGCCGACGAGCTTGCGGTACACGTCGGAACGCAGCCAGCGGCGCGGCACCAGGGAACGGATGAAGGGCTGCTGCACGCCGAAGGCGCGTGAGCACCAGAACCAGTCGGTGTCCCAGCGCCACAGGTAGTCGCGCACCGTCAGCCAGTCGCGGGTGCGGGTGCGGATGGACTGGTAGTAGATGCGCATGCCGGTGTAGTCGGACGCGTAAGGCGCGCGGTCGGCGAACCGGCCGACGGTGACGTACATCTCCTCGGGTGAGAAGAACGTGCCGTCCACGAAGTCGACCTGCTCGCCGTCGTGCTCGCCGCTGTCGCAGATCTCCTGCATCGCCAGCATGCACTTGCCGGCGTCGGAGAACGGGATGTGCGTCAGCCGGACGTACGGCCGCACGGGGAGCAGCTTGATGCGCAGCCGCAGAGCGTATCCGAGGGTGCCGTAGGAGTTGGGGAAGGCGTGGAACAGGTCGGCGTGCTCGTTGTCGGCGCGGGCCACCACCACGCGGCCGTCGCCGGTGAGGATCTCCATCTCCTCCACCGACTCGTGCGGCAGCCCCTGCCGGAAGCTGGTGGACTCGATGCCGAGCCCGGTGACGGCGCCGCCGAGCGTGATGGTCTTCAGCTGCGGCACGACGTACGGCATGAGGCCGGCGGGCAGCGTGGCGTCCACGAGGTTCTCGTAGGTCGTCATGCCCTGCACCTCGGCGGTGCGCGACTCGGGGTCCACCGAGATGACCTTGTCGAGGTCGCGCGCGGACAGCCGCGCGGTGGGGCCGGCGTCGCGGAACCTGAAGAGGTTGGTGGTGGCCTTGGCGAGGCGGGGGGAGCTGCCGTCGGGGAGTGCGGTGTAGGACTCCTTGATCTGCGCCACGGCCCGCTTGTGCGCTTCCATCTGGGCGGTCGAACTCACCGTGCGATCTGGCATGCCACCACCCCTGAGCTAAGTGTTGGAGATCGTCCTTAGAACGCTATCTCCTGAGATGACCACCGACCAGAGTAGACACGTTAAACCCGCGCAAACTCAAGGACCCCCCTGGGAACCACTATCCCATAGGGGTTAGCGTCGTGTTCGCAGGTGACGGACGCGCGGTCGCGCGCGGATCAACCTAGCGCTTGCTAGAGCAGGAGGCAGCGATGACCGGAGTTGGCCACGAGGAGCCCCCGCCACCCCGCGGCCCGCTGTCCGGCGTACGGGTCCTCGAACTCGCCGGGCTCGCCCCCGGGCCCTTCGCCGGCATGATGCTCGCCGACCACGGAGCCGAGGTGCTGCGGGTGGACCGCGTGGCCGCGGTCGCCGCCGCGGGTGACACGCCGCGTACCGACGTGATGGACCGCGGCAAGCGGACCATCGGCCTCGACCTGAAGTCCCCCGACGGCGTGGCGGCGTTCAAGGATCTCGCCGCCGCGGCGGACGTCGTCATCGAGGTGTTCCGGCCCGGCGTCGCCGAGCGGCTCGGCATCGGGCCCGACGACCTGCGCGCCGTGAACCCCCGGCTCGTGTACGGCCGGCTGACCGGCTGGGGACAGGACGGGCCGCTGGCCCGCACCGCCGGCCACGACATCGACTACATCGCCGTCTCCGGCGTGCTGTCCATGCTGGGCCGCGCGGGGGAACCCCCCACACCGCCGATCAACATCCTCGGGGACTTCGCCGGAGGCGGGCTCATGCTCGCGTACGGCGTGCTGCTGGCCCTGTTCGAACGCGAACGCACCGGACGCGGCACCGTCATCGACGCCGCCATGGTGGACGGCGCCGCCGCCTTGTTCGCGATGTTCTACAACAGCGCGAACACCGGCCTGTGGGGGCCGCGCGGCACCAACCTGCTCGACACCGGCGCGCCGATGTACGACACCTACGAGACCGCCGACGGCGGACACCTCGCCGTCGGCGCGCTGGAAGGTCCCTTCTGGGCCGAACTCCTGGAAAGGACCGGCCTCACCGGCCTTCCCTCCCGCGCCGACCCCGCCAACTGGCCCGCCATCCGCGAACGCCTGGCCGAGACCTTCCGCACCCGCACCCGCGCCGAATGGCAGGAGATCTTCGAGGGCTCCGACGCCTGCGTCTCCCCTGTCCTCTCCCTGGCCGAGGCCCCGCACCACCCGCACAACAAGGCGAGAGGCACCTTCATCGAGGTGGCCGGCGTGACCCAGCCCTCCCCGTCCCCCCGCCTCGGCGGCAGCCCTCCCGCGTCGCCGGCACCCGCCACCCGCCTTCACGACCTGACCACCTGGGGCCTCGACGCCTCCCGCGCCGACACCCTGCGCGCCGCCGGCGTCCTGGCGTGAGCACGCCGCCGGCCGGGTCAGGCCTGCGCGCGCTCGGGGGCCGGGACCGGGGAGTTGAGCACCGCGAGGTACAGGTCGACGCCGGCGGGGTGGTGGATCTCCAGGTCGGTGGTGAAGGCCCGGGGAGGCACACTGCCGGCCTCGGTGTGACGCCAGACCTCCTGCCACGCCTCGATCAGGGCCTGGGGCATCGGGCCGTGCGCCTCGACCTTCAGCGACCGCACGGCCGGCACCCGTACGGCCACCATTCCTTCGGGGAGCCGGGCCAGGGTGCGTACGGCGGACCCCACCACCTGCGTGTAGGCGCCTTGGTGGTCGGAGCCGTCGTAGTCGAACAGGACGGCGTAGAGGTTCTCGTCCAGCCGGCCGGGGATGTGCGCGAACGCGCCGGGCACGCCGGAACGGGCCCACAGGCCCGGCAGCCGCGCGCGGGACGGGTCCGCCTCGTCGGCGTTGGTCGTGCGTACGGCGTAGCCGATGACGAGCGTCTCAGGCCGGTCCACGATGATCATTGCGCCTCCAACCTCAGTGTCCTCCCGCCGCTGAGCCTGATCGCGCGGCCGATGTGACCGCACCGGCCGACCGCCGTCTCGATCATCACGCAGAGAAAATCAGCATAGGGGACGGTCAGGTGTACCTATCCCCATACAACCGTTCTGACCTGGGACATCCCCGGACAGACCTCTCATCACATAGGCTGGATCAACGTGCGATTCCTCAACGAACAGGTGCCGGCCCACGACCTGACCTACAGCGATGTGTTCATGGTCCCCATGAGGTCGGCGGTGGGCTCCCGGCTCGACGTCGACCTGTCCGCCGGTGACGGCACCGGCACGACCATCCCGATCGTGGTGGCCAACATGACCGCCGTCGCCGGCCGCCGCATGGCCGAGACGATCGCGAGACGCGGCGGCATCGCGGTCATCCCGCAGGACATTCCCATCGAGGTCGTCGCCGACGTCATCGACTGGGTGAAGAAGCGCGACCTGGTGCACGACACCCCGCTCACGCTCACCCCTCACGCCACCGTCGGCGAGGCGCTCCACCTGCTGCCGAAGCGGGCCCACGGCGCCGTCATCGTCGTCGACTGGGACGGCCGTCCCGTCGGCGTCGTCACCGAGGCCGACTGCAAAGGCGTGGACATGTTCACGCAGCTGTCCCAGGTGATGTCCGGTTCCCCGCTGACCATCCCGGCCGGCGCCGACCCGCGGGCCGCGTTCGACGTGCTGCACGAGGGACGGCACCGCCTGGCGCCGGTCGTCGACGCCGAGGGCCGCCTGCAAGGTGTGCTGACCCGCACCGGCGCGCTGCGCGCCACGCTGTACCGGCCCGCCGTGGACGCGACCGGCCGGTTGCGGATCGCCGCCGCCGTCGGCATCAACGGCGACGTGGCCGCCAAGGCCAAGGAACTGCTGGACGCCGGGGTGGACTGCCTGGTGGTGGACACCGCGCACGGGCACCAGGAGAAGATGCTCACCGCGCTCGCGTCCGTGCGCGCGCTGCGGCCCGACGTGCCGATCGCCGCGGGCAACGTGGTGACCGCCGCCGGGGTTCGCGACCTGGTCGACGCCGGCGCCGACATCGTGAAGGTCGGCGTCGGCCCCGGCGCGATGTGCACGACGCGCATGATGACCGGCGTCGGCCGGCCCCAGTTCTCCGCCGTGGTGGAGTGCGCCGCGCAGGCGAGGGCCCTCGGCAGGCACGTGTGGGCCGACGGCGGCGTGCGCCACCCCCGCGACGTGGCGCTCGCCCTGGCCGCCGGCGCGAGCAACGTCATGATCGGCTCGTGGTTCGCCGGCACGTACGAGTCCCCCGGCGACACCCACAGCGACGCCGACGGCCGCCTGTACAAAGAGAACTACGGCATGGCCTCCGCACGCGCCGTACGCCTGCGCACCTCCGACGACACCCCGTTCGACCGCGCACGCAAAGCCGTCTTCGAGGAAGGCATCTCGACGTCCCGCATGTACCTCGACCCCCGCCGGCCGAGCGTAGAGGACCAACTCGACGCCATCGTGGCCGGCCTGCGATCCTCGATGACATACGCCGGCGCCACCACACTGGAAGAGTTCCACGAACGCGCCGTGGTCGGCCTGCAGAGCTCATCGGGCTACTCCGAGGGCATGCCACTGCACCAAAGCTGGTGACCCCGCCCCACATCCGGAACCGCCACCGACAAAAGTCGCGACCCCCACCACCGGAACCGGTGCCGCGATCTGTGTCCGGCACCGAATCCGAAGTGGAGGTCGCGACACGCCACCGTCGACGTCGGTGACACGGCCGACATCCGGGATCGAATCCGAAGTGGAGGTCGCGACACGCCACCGTCGACGTCGGTGACACGGCCGACATCCGGGATCGAAACCGAAGTGGAAGTCGCGACACACCACCATCGACGTCGCCGACACAGCCGACATCCGGGATCGAAACCGAAGTGGAAGTCGCGACACACCACCATCGACGTCGCCGACACAGCCGACATCCGGGATCGAAACCGAAGTGGAGGTCGCGACACGGTCGCACCATCGGCCGTCCCCGACCGTCATGAGTGGCGGTGGCCGGACGCGTCGGAGCTTTTCCGGCGTGGTGGTGGGGTTCTCTTCGGCGCCGCGACGGCGAGACGCCGTACGGCGAATCCGGCGCCGCCGTACGGCGCGACACCCGGCGGGCCCCGCGGCGCGCCACAGGTGAGGCCGGCGGATCGGGCGACGCCGACCGTCATGAGTCGCGCGTGCGGACGGCAGGTCGGACGGCCGCCATCGAGAGACGGCTCGTTCCCCACCGCAGGCGGGGAATCGGGGACACCGGCCGGTGCGCGGACGGTGATATCTCGGCGGGGCCGGGTAGTGCGGAGCCGCACACCAACCCCAGCCATGGAGGCGGCACATGCTCACCTCTTCACCTGAGCCGACCCCGGCCATGCCGGAGGATCGGCGGCTTCTGGTCAGCTACGACAACTACGCGGCCGCGCAGCGCACCGTGGACACCCTCTCCGACGCCGGCTATCCGGTGCAGAACGTCGCCATCATCGGCAGCGACCTGCGTCTGGAGGAGAGGGTCACCGGACGGCTCACCAACCCGCGCGCGGCGCTGTCCGGCGCGATCAGCGGCGCCGTCTTCGGTTTCATCGTCGGGATGTTCCTCGGGCTGTTCACCTCGACCACCGCGTCATTCGTCGCGCTGGTGCTGTGGGCCCTGCTGTGGGGCGCCGTGATGGGGGCCGCGTTCGGCTTCGCCAGCCACGCGTTCAAGGGTGGCACGCGCGACTTCACCTCACGCAGCGCCATCGTCGCCGGCCGGTACGACGTCCTGGTCCCCGCCGCGGCCCTGGAGCAGGCGCTCACGATCCTCGACGGCGGCGTCACCCCCGCCGACACCGTCGCCGTCCCGCGTCCCCCGTCCGCCGGTGTGGCCCCGACGGTCTTCAGCCACGCCACGGCCCCCCAGCCCCCCGTCCCGCCGCAGACCCCCACCGGCCCCTGGACCCACGACACCGGGTCGCACGCCGGGTCCGGCCCGCGCACCGAGGCCCACACCACCGGATCGCATGCCGAGACCCACGAGACCGGCCCGCGCACCGAGGCCTTCGACATGAGGCCGGACGCCGAGACCCATGAGACCGGCGCCTCCGCTCCGGTCCACGACAGCGGCCCCTACGCTCCGGCCCGCCACACCGGCCCCGAGGCCCCGGAGCACGACGGTGCCGAGCCCCGCGTGGCGGCCGACGAGACCGGTCCCCGTGCCTCGGCGCCGGAGGCCGGACCCCACGTCCCGGCGCAGGGCACCTCGCCGGACACCCCCGCCGCCACCGCCTCCCCCTCGCGTGGCGCCACCCGTCCGACCGCGGAGTGAACGTTCACAAAAACGTCCCCTCGCCGCCCGCCGGACCCGCCGGACCCCGTAGAGTCGTCCGGTCGGCCGGCAGGCGGCCGGAGCGTCACCGGCAGGCGGCCCGCGCGGGCCGGTCGCCGGAGACGCGAACACCATCCAAGGAGCACACGTGGCACTCGAGAAGCCCGAGATCGATTTCCCGGAGGGCCAGCCGCCGCAGGATCTCGAGATCGTAGACATCACCGTGGGGGACGGTGAGGAGGCCAAGCCCGGCCACATGGTGAACGTTCACTATGTCGGCGTCTCGTTCTCCACGGGTGAGGAGTTCGACGCCTCCTGGAACCGCGGCGACAGCTTCCAGTTCCCCCTCGGCGCCGGCCGTGTCATCGCCGGCTGGGACCAGGGTGTCGCCGGCATGAAGGTCGGCGGTCGCCGCCGCCTCACCATCCCGCCGCACCTCGGCTACGGCAACCGCGGCGCCGGCAACGCCATCAAGCCCGGCGAGACCCTGATCTTCGTCGTCGACCTCCTCGGCGTGAGCTGACCTCCCAGCCCCACCCGGACGGCCGTGTTCACGGCCGAAGCGTGCGGGCCGGGGCACGAGGATCCACCTCGTCGGCCCCGGCCACCGCTGGTCATCGGCCGTTCATCGTCACATCGGCCCAATGCGCACGGCCCGATCGACCCGTTCCGGCCACTGAACTGGCACGATGAGACATATGTTGCTCATCGACCTCGCGCGCACCTCGGCTGCCGTCGCGGCGGACTCGGCGCGCCTCGCCAAGATCCGTCATCTCGCCGAGTTGCTGAGCCGGGTCGAGCCCGCCGAGGCCGAGATCGCCGTCGCCTACCTCTCCGGTGAGCTGCCGCAACGGCAGATCGGTGTCGGCTGGGCCACGCTGCGCGATCTGCCGGGCCCCCGGCAGATCGCGAGCGCCACCCTCACCGAGGTCGACGCGCTGTTCACCCAGATCAAGACCCAGACCGGCCCGGGATCACAGGCGGTGAGAAAGGCGCTGATCTCCGACCTGTTCCGTTCACTCACCAGTCAGGAGCAGTCGTTCCTGCTCCGCCTGCTCGGCGGGGAACTGCGGCAGGGTGCGCTGAACGGCGTCATGATCGAAGCGGTCGCCAAGGCGGCGAGCGTGCCGTCCGCCGAGGTGCGCCGCGCGCTGACGCTGCGCGGCTGGCTCCCCGCCGTCGGCGCCGCCGCGCTCACCGGCGGCGTGGAGGCCCTGCGTTCCTTCCACCTGGAGGTCGGCCGTCCCGTGGCGCCGATGCTGGCGCAGAGCGCGCCGAACCTCCCCGCCGCGCTGCTGAAGATCGGCGGCCCGGTCGCGTTCGAGTGGAAGCTCGACGGCATCCGCGTGCAGACCCACCGCTCCGGCGACCGCGTCAAGGTGTTCACCCGCACCCTCGACGACATCACTCCGCAGGTCCCCGAACTGGTGGACGCCGCGCTGTCCCTCGCCGCCGACGACCTCGTGCTGGACGGCGAGGTGATCGCCATGCGTCCCGACGGCCGTCCCGAGCCGTTCCAGGTGACCGCCGCCAGGGTCGCCTCCAAACTGGACGTGGAACGCCTGCGGGAGACGACGCCGCTCCAGGTCTTCTTCTTCGACGCGCTGCGCGTGCACGGCAAGGACATGCTCGATCTGCCTGACAGCGAACGCCACACCGCGCTGGAACAGGCCGTCCCCGCCACCCTGCTCATCCCCCGCCTGGTCACCGCCGACGCCGAAGAGGCCACGGCCTTCTACACCGACGCGCTGCGCCGCGGTCACGAAGGCGTGGTCGCCAAGTCCCCCGCCACGCCGTACGCCGCCGGCCGCCGCGGCGCGGGCTGGATCAAGGTCAAGCCCCGCCACACCCTGGACCTCGTGGTCCTCGCCGCCGAATGGGGCCACGGCCGCCGCCAAGGCAAGCTCTCCAACCTCCACCTAGGCGCGCGGGACCCGCACACCGGCGACTTCGTCATGCTCGGCAAGACCTTCAAAGGTCTGACCGACGAGCTCCTGACCTGGCAGACCGAACACTTCCCCACACTCGCCGACGGCCCCACCGACACCGCCGTGGTCACCCTCCGCCCCGAGCTGGTGGTCGAGATCGCCTTCGACGGCGTCCAGCGCTCCCCCCGCTACCCCGGCGGCCTGGCCCTCCGCTTCGCCAGAGTCCTCCGCTACCGTCCGGACAAGCCACCCACCGAGGCCGACACCATAGAGACCGTCCGCTCTCTCCTCCTGTAACCCCTCCCGCCGCCACGACCTCCAGAGCGACTGCCTCGCCGCCACCTTCGTCGAGAGCGTATGGACTTCCCCCGACCGCGATGAAGAAGCCCGGGACGACCTCCTCTTCGATCTTCGTAGCAACGCCGGCACGTACGGCGGCACCCGCACGTCCATCACCTATGTCGCCGGTCCTGCCTGTCCCGCGTCTACGAGAGGCGAGCGGAGCGTACCCCTTAGCCCCATGAGCACGGCCACCCCGCCACGGCGCTTCCTCTTCGTGTCCCCTCGGGCCGCGACCTCAGATCGACACCCATCGGGTGGCGGACCGGCCGGACGGCTCACCGTCCCTCGGCAGCCGAACCACGCGACTCGCCGCGATCACCGAGCCGCGCACCACTCCATGAACGTGGCCGCCGCGAGCGGGACATCCTCGTGACGGCACATACAGCGTCACGCCGGCATCCAGCGTTCGTCGTGACCGTCCAGGCCGGTGCAGTCATCGCGACCGGGGTGTCCCACCCGCTCTTTCAGTGGTCTTGACCTGCACGATCACCGTTTTGTGACCTGAATCACTTTATGTCCCCTTTACTCGTTTTACGTCCTCTTTGTCCGATACGGTGCCGGAACTTACGGAACCGGCACGACGCCCCCCGCGTCGTCCGTCCCGTAGACCTGCCCCCTATCGAGGACCGTGGTTCTACTTGGGCTCACAAGACCCCACCCTCACCGCGAACACCCGCAGCCGGCGTCGCCTGACCCTCACGGTCGCAGCCGCGCTCGCCGTCGCGACCGCCGCAGCCGGCGGCACATGGCTCCTGACCGGTGGAACACCGGCAAAGCTCACCGCCACCGCGACCATCGCCACCCGTCCCCCGGACACCCCTCCTCCCGGCGCACCAAGCGCCACATCCCCCGCGTCCGCCCCCACTCCCGCCCCCTCGCCGACCGAAACCGCCGCCCCCGGCTCCCCCGAGCCGGCCACGGACCAGGCCCTCCCCCCGCAGACCCCCGCACCGAAGCAGCCGCAGAAGACCCCGGCTCCCAAGAAGACACCGAAGAAGAAGGCCCCGGTGAAGAGCAAGGTCCTCGCCTCCGGCTCGTGCGGCGCCTCCTTCTACGACGAGGGCCAGATGACGGCCAGCGGCGAGCGCTTCAACCCGAACGCCATGACGGCGGCCCACAAGACCCTCCCCATGGGAAGCATCGTCCGCGTCATCAACCCCGGCAACGGCGCATCGGTCAAAGTCCGCATCAACGACCGCGGCCCCTTCATCGCCGGCCGTTGCCTCGACCTGTCCCGCGCCGCCTTCGACGCCATAGGCAGCCTGAGCGCAGGCACCATGACCGTCAGATACCAGGTACTGGCCCGCTGACCCCGGCCGTCACCCGACGCCGCCCCCTCACCACGAGCATGACGACGTCAAGCTCCAGGTGCTCGCTACCACGAGCATGACGACGTCAGGCGGCAGGTGCTCGCTCGCCGAACCGGTCCGTCACTTCACCAGGCGGAGCGTGAACGGGTACCGGTACGGCGTGTCGCCTCCCGCGCTCGCCGCTCCGACGACGCCGAGGACGACGGCCACGATCAAGATGACCGGGATCAGCAGTGCGCCGACGATGGTGAACGGCAGCAGCAGGACCGCTCCGGCGATGGTCAGGTGGAAGTTCAGCGCCTCCACGGCGTGCGCACGGATGAACGGCGAGGTCCGGCCACCGGTCAGCAACATGATCAGCGGACCGACGAAGGACAGGCCGAAGACCGGCAGCAGGTGGGCCGCCATCGCGCCGAACCTCTCCCCACCGGTCACCGGCATGCCGTAACGCGGACGGCCGCCGGCATGCCTCTGAACCGGCGGTACCGGCCTCGGCGCGACGGCCGGCGTCCCGTACAGGTCACGCATGATGGGGGCGAGGTCGGCGTGGGTGCGCGCCGTCATCGCCTGGTGCAGCCGCTCGTCGAACTCGGTCTTGTCGAGCCTGCCCTCCGCGTACGCGGTGGTGACGTGCTCGACCACCTGGTCGCGGTCCTGGTTGGACACCCGGAGCCGCGGATCGGGAACGTGCCCCCACGCGCCCTCGGACGGCATCGCTGGTCGCATTACGCCTGCCATCGGTGGCCGGCCCCTTCCGTTCGGGATCCCTGTCCATCTCATTGTTCGGCCTTGCGTATTCCGACGGCCATCCGGAACATCCCCGACACAACCCCGATGCGTCCCCGAGCCCCCACGCAGCCCCTCTTCCGGGTATACAAGGGGTATGGGATGGCGAGATCGCTACGGTATCCGTCGGCTGCGTGGCCCCAAAATCCAGAGATTCGACCGGGAGGCCAACGACGCCGACATCGAAGCGCTCATCGCCTTCGCCAAGTCGCGCCGAGGCGTCGAGTTCTACGTGGAGCCGGAGACCTTCGCCACCGACACCACAGCCGTCGCCGTGGCCCACGACGGCGAGTGGACCCGCCGCCGCGTGGGCTCCCCCGCCGTGATCATCAAGGTCGCCAGGAACCTCGCCCTCCCCGTCTACGACGTCCAGCTGACCGGTTACCCCGGCCGCATGCGCGCCTACAACGACCGCAACCGCGACCGCCCCGACATCTGACCCCTGGGAAGCCGTCCGACGAGCACACGGACCAACGGCCGTCAAGGCCGGGACACCATCCGCCGGCCAACCCGAACAGCGGCCGAACAGATCCCGGCGCCACCGAGAGCGCCAACGCGCACCACCGGCCGGACACACCTCGGCGTCATCCGGTGGAAGGCGCGCACGGAGGACGACAGGCCCGGGGGTGTTCGAGAAGGGTGAGCAGCGGTTGCAGCCACTCGACTCGAGGTGGTCCCATGGAGTCGTCCAGGTCCTGTGGGGTCGGCATGCGGTCACGCAGGATGGCCGGGCTGACGAGCTGGCGGAGGCCCTGGGCCACGAGAAGCGCCATCGAGTAGGCGGGGTCCTCGGCCAGAGCGCGCTCGACGGCGACAGCCGCCAGAGCGCAGTCCCCGCGCCGCCAGGCCGCGGCCGCGAGAAGCGACGCCGCAGGTGGCACGAACCGCGGCTCCAGCCTGCGGGTGAGGTCTCCCCACAGAGCGATGTGCGCGTCCTCGGTGTCGTCCCCCATCGACGTCCACGCCTCGTCCCGCACACGTAACACCGCCAGATCCATCCCCAGCATCGCCGCCTCCCGATCACTCAGCCGATCCCCCGCCGCGTACGTCGCGATCGCCGCCCGCACCCGCGCCAGCCCATCACCGACGAACACCCTGATGGCCTCCCCGACATCCCGCACACCACCCCCAGAACCCGCCGCTCGGGCCGAGTCACCACCGGCCACCGCGGCCTGAACCATGTCGGCGCCATTGATGCCACCACCTGCCATCCCACCACCGGCGACACCACCACCGGCCGCATCGGCATCGGTCGACTCAGGATGCGGTGGTGGCGCCGTCGTGGTGCCGGTGAGGGGAGCCAGTCGTGTGCGCAGGTGGTCTGTGGCCCAGGTGGTGGCCTCGCGCATGGCTGTGCGTGGTGGGCCTTCCACAGGGGACACCGCGTAGCGCAGGTGATCGCGTCCGGGGAGGGCGACCATGCCGTTCACGGTGGCCCTGGCGGCCACCGGGCCGGTCACCGGGTCGTAGGGGGTGCCGTCCGGGGGGCAGCACTCGGCTTTCTGGCAGACGTAGGACCAGTAGCGGGAATCGTCGGCGCGCAGGGCTTCGATGACATCGATGCCTGCCTCTCTCAGCAGGCGCAGCACCTCCTCCACGGCAGGGGTGACGAGTGCCCCTGAGCCGAAGCCGGCCACGATCACGTGGGTGACGCGCTCGCGGCGGAACAGCGGCACGAGGCGGTCGAAGGAGCCGGGTTCCGAAGGGAGGTCCCAGCGGGTGGTGACACGCAGTTCACCGCGCGACCCCCGGCCGGAGAAGGCGATGACGACGAGGCTGTCGGCGGGGTGGAAGCCGAGGAGGTAGGGAACGGCTCCGAGGATGTCCTCAGGAGAGGTGAGGAGGATGGGTGAGGGAGTCATGCCGCCATGATTCAACGTAAGGCGATCGTCCGATCTCTGAGAGTGACCAGCTGTGGATGAGGCGCCGGACCGACCCAGATCGATCAATGAAATGTCCCGTACCGAGCATCCCGCTGCGCTCCGGTGTGCGCTCCGCGGCACTCCCCGGACACGTTCTGTGGATAACCAGGGCCACGGGACTTCCGAACCGCCGGGATATCCACAGAAACCCGGATACGCCTACGTGCGATCTTGAAAGCGTCCTACTGGAGCCTCACGCATAGGCAGCCCCGATTCTCCAGAAGGCCGCTCAGCAGAGGATCCCAAACCGTCACGCACGAACCGGCAGCTGTCGCCGGTGAGCCGCCGTACCACGGCGCCGAATCCGCCGCACCACGTCCCGCCGTACCGGCGCCGGTAAGTCAGGCGAGCTCCAGTGCGTGGGTAACGGCCACCGCGACAGAGTGGCCGGGCCACCACGTTGGCCGAGGGTCGCGTCCAAGGTTCGAGGTGGAAGTCGCGGGCCCGGACAACAGCGACATAGCCGGATCTAAGGAATTGGAAGGTAGTACGGCCACAAGTTGCCGCGGGTAGGAGCCGGCAGGCCGGACGAGATGCCGGCACCAGGACAGGGGACGTGGCAGAAGGTGAAGGTCAAAGATTGCCGGAAGGTGGGGAGTAGCGGGCTCGGACAAGATGCCGGCACCAGGACAGGGGACATGGCAGAAGGTGAAGGTCAAAGATTGCCGGAAGGTGGGGAGTAACGGGCTCGGACGAGGAAGGTGGCGCCGGCTATGGCGGCGGGCATGGCCAGTACGGCCAGGAAGGGGATGAGGAACAGGAGGAAGGTGAGGATGCCGAAGCCCAGGGCTGGGGACTTGGCGGCGCGGAGAGCCGCGAAGCGGGTGCGGCGGGTCATGGAGCGGCGTTCCATGGCGATGGTGGTGAGTTCCACGGTCAGGAAGAAGCCGGAGACGGCGGCGCCGAGCACGGGGACCACGGTCTGGCCGATGACGGGGACGAAGCCCAGGAAGAAGAGAGGGATGGTGAAGACCAGGACCCAGCCGAGTGTGACGAGGCTGTCGCGGACGGAGCGGGTGATCGACCGCCAGAGGGGGATGTCGGGGGCCGTGGGGCCGCCACCCAGGTCGTCCTCGACGCGTTCTGAGAGTTTCTCGTAGAACGGCCCGCCGATCGTCAGGGTGACGGCGGTGAAGGTCACGAGAGCGAGCACGAGACCGAGGCCGAAGACCACCACACCGATCAGGACGCGCAGGAGATCGCGTGCCGTCTCGGACCAGCCGTCAGCGAACGGGGTGGCCCAGGCGGCCAGGTCACCGGCGTACGTCCCGAGCACGGCGAGCGCGGCGACGTACAGCACGAACGCGATCAGCGCGGGAACCAGGCCGAACAGCCACTGCCGGGGGTGGCGTGAGACCCAGCCGACCCCTTGGAAGAAGTACTTGACCCCGTCCGCGACGCCGCGGACGCCACCGCCTGCGGCATGCCCCATCGTGCTCATGCCCGGCAGGCTAACGCCTCTGGTTCCGGCGCGACATCAACGGGAAGATCACGGTTCAGCGCCACAGTGAGGTGACCCGGACACCGAGGCGGCCGAACAGCTCACGGGACCGGCACGGATCAGCACCCCGGAAACGTGACCAGGACACCGCACCGGACGAAGACGTCGCGGAACGTGCGCCGTTCAGCGCCACAAGGAGGTGACCGGGACGCCGAGGCGGCCGAAGAGGTCGCGGAGCAGGGGGAGGGACAGGCCGAGGACGTTGCCGTGGTCGCCTTCGATGGCGTTGACGAACCAGCCGCCGAGGCCGTCGAGGGTGAAGGCGCCGGCGACGCGCAGGGGCTCGCCGTTGGCCACGTAGGCCGCGATCTCGTCGTCGCCTGGGGTGCCGAAGTGGACCACTGTGGAACCCACCTCGGCGACTTCCTCGCCGGTGGTGGCGTCGATCACGCAGTGGCCGGTGAGAAGCCTGCCTGTGCGGCCGCGCATGGAACGCCAGCGTGCGGCGGCCTCGTCGGCGGAGGCGGGCTTGCCGTACGCCTGGCCGTCGAGCTCCAGGACCGAGTCGCAGCCGATGACCAGGCCGGCGCTCAGGCCGGCGGCCACCACCGAGGCCTTGGCGCGTGCGAGGGCCAGGCACAGGGCCGCCGGGGACTCGGCGGTCACGGCCTCCTCGTCCACACCGCTGACGATCACCTTGGGGTCGAGCCCGGCGCCTCGCAGCAGTGCGAGCCTGGCCGGTGAGGCGGAGGCGAGAACGATCTCGGTCATGTCATCCGAGCCTAGGGCAGACCGGCGGATGCGTGGGTTCAGAGGGCTCGGATGCTGGAGACCAACGTGTTGATGTCGGCGTACCGCTTCTTCTGCGCCTCGGGGATGGTGATGAACACCAGGGCCGGTTTGGCTTTGGGGACGTCGACGAGGGCCACAGCGGCGGTGGAGTGCCGGGTGTGGCCTTTCACCTGGTACGTGACGCGGTAGCCGAGCAGCCATCCGTCCCGTTTGCCCGCCTTGAACGGCTGCGAGGCCGTCCAGGTGATCATGGACCCGTCGGGGTGGTGGTTCAACGTCCAGCGCGCGGCCAGGTACGCCGTGTCCTTGAGCTCCTTCTGCACCAGGATCGGCACAGGGCAGGTGGCGAGCAGCCCGCGCTGGCCGGCCCCCTTGACGGCGGGCAGCACGCGACGCGTGGCGAACGGCGACGACTTGGTGAGCTTCCACTGCTTGGCGAACCGAGCGAAGCTGATGCCGGACCTTTTGTCCTTGACCACACCCTTGGTGGCCCCGCCCTTGCCGGGGAAGTTCGCGAGCTTGCGCTCGTCCGGCATGGCCGGCACCCGGGGGTCGGCCTCGGCCAGTTCCAGCGCGGTACGGCCCGGGGTCGCCACCGGCGAGGGATCGGTCGCCGCCGGCGATGCCTGGCCGGTGGCCACCACGGAGCCGGCGGGTCCTCCCGGCGTGGACGTGGCGACGGCCGAAGGCGGCGTGGAGAGCGAGGCCAGAGGCGACGCCAAGGGGACACCGGCCTCCGGTGAGGCGGCCGGGGAGACCGAAGGCGAGTCGCCGGAGGCGGACGCCGAAGGCAACGCGACCAGCGGGCTGATCAGAGTGCCGGCCGGTGCCGGGGCCGCGGCGGGTGAATCGTCCGGCCGGCTCACCATGAAGGCCGCCACGGCAGCGGTCACGGCGACGGCCGCGCCGACACCGGCCACGGTGCGGTAGATGACGCGCATCGGCACGTCGCCGAACCGGGACGGCCGGAAGCTGAAGCTCCGCGCCGCCGGTGGCGCCTGTGCCGGTGGAGGCTCCTCGATCGTGATCCTCGGCAGCGGCGCGGTCTCGGCCTCAGCGAGTACGTACGTTGGGACGGCTTTGGTGCCGTACTTCCCACCCACCCCATTTGACACGTTCGGAGCGTACGGCATATCTCCGGCGCGCGGCATGCCCCACGATCACACTTCGGGAACGAGTGTCATTCGGTTTCGGGCCTTGCACCCCCGCTGACCTTGGCTTTCATCAAGCCGGCCAGCAGAGTGGAAGGTGTTCACCGATCAGCCCGCGGGGTCGCGCAGCGGACCCCATGCCGCGGGCCGGGCCCCACCCGCGCGCAACCACGGAGCGTCCGCCACCACCGTGCGAGAACCCGGCTCGATCTCGGTGAACCCGGCGTCCCGGACGATCGGCAGGTCGCCGCCGGCGAGCTCGGCCCAGCGGTCCTGGCCTGCGGTGCGCACCGCCACCGTCAGGCCGCCGTCCCGCCAGGCGCGGCGCGCCTCCGCACCGGTGCCCCACCACGCGAGCTGCGCGGCGTGACCGGCCTGGGCCATGGCCTTGCCGGCCGACATGGTGAGACCCGGATTCATCCAGAGCACCGGGCCGCTCTCGTCGGGTGGCCCCGGCTCGTCGTCCCCGTCGGTCAGGTCGGTGCCGGAGACCTGGAGCCGCGACAGGTCCCTCGGCCAGCCGTCCAGCGGCACCGGCGGATGCACCCGCACCTGCGCCGACCGCAGTTCCACCGTGATCCCCGGCAGGTCGAGGACCCTGCGCCACTCCGCTCCCCTGGCCCGTCTGACCACCTTGCGGATGGCCGCCGTCTCCCAGGCGCGGATCGCCTCGGCCCACTCCCCCGAGGTCGATCTCTCGTCGTCCAGCAGCCGCAGCACGGCGGTGGCCGTGGCCTCCAGCGCGTCGGTACGCGAGGGAGGCGCGGCCCGCTCGACGCGGACGACAAGCGGGAGGACCCGTTGATCGGGGTGATCCAGCGGACTCATGTCCCAAGGATGTCAGGTCCCCGCCGTACGCCGGCGAGCACCGGTCACGGTGTGGCGGCGGGGGTGCGCGGGGACGGCGCGGACGTCCTCGTACGGCTGACGATGAGCAGGGACATCCAGGCGGCCGCGGCGCAGAGGATCCCCGCCGCGTACCAGGCGGCGTCGTAGTGACCGAGGTGGTCACGCGTCACCCCGGCCGCGGTGGCGGCGAGCGCGGCCCCGACCTGGTGGGAGGCGAAGACCCAGCCGAAGACCACGGCGCCGTCCTTGCCGTAGATGCTGCGGCACAGGGCCACGGTCGGCGGGACGGTGGCCACCCAGTCGAGCCCGTAGAAGATGATGAAGACCAGCATGCTCGGCTGGGTCGTCCCGGCGAACAGCGACGGCAGGATCAGCAGCGACAGCCCGCGCAGCGCGTAGTAGGCGCCGAGGAGCTTCCTCGGGTCCACGCGGTCGCTCAGCCAGCCCGACAACACGGTGCCGGCGATGTCGAACACGCCGACCAGCGCGAGCAGCCCCGCGGCGGTGGTCTCCGGCATGCCGTGGTCGTGCGCGGCGGGGATGAAGTGGGTGCCGACCAGGCCGTTGGTACTGGCGCCGCAGATGGCGAACCCGCCGGCCAGGTACCAGAACGGCCGGGTGCGGGCCGCCGAGCGCAACACGCTCAGAGCCCGCGCGGCGGCGCCTCCGGTACGGACCGGCCCGGCGTCACCGGGGACGTCGGGAGGCGCGCCGAGCGCGGTCAGGCCCACGTCCCGCGGATGGTCGTGCAGCAGGAACCACACCAGCGGGACGACGCTCAGCGCGGCGACGGCCACGACCAGCGCGGCGGTACGCCAGCCGGGCCCCTCGGCGAGCCAGGCGAGCACAGGGAGGAAGACGAGCTGGCCCGCGGCGCCACCGGCCGTCAGCACGCCGATGACGACGCCGCGGTGCCGTACGAACCAGCGGTCGGCGACGGTGGCGACGAAGACCATGGCCATGGAGCCGGTGCCGAAGCCCACCAGCACACCCCAGCAGGCGATCAGCTGCCAGCTCTGGGTCATGAAGACGGTCAGGCCGCTGCCGAGGGACACCAGCAGCAGCGCGGTGGCGACCACGCGGCGCATGCCGAAGCGGTCCATCAGCGCGGCGGCGAACGGAGCGGTGACGCCGAACAGGATGAGGTTCACCGACACCGCCAGCGAGATGGTGCCCCGGCTCCAGCCGAACTCCTCCTCGAGCGGGGTGATCAGGACCCCTGGTGTGGCACGGAAACCGGCCGCCCCCACGATGGCCACGAGCGCGACCCCGGCCACGATCCAGGCCCGGTGCAACCGCCGCCTCTGCGATTCCGTCGTAGTCATGCCGACCATCATGTAATGCCAGGTGACACCGCACGAGTGGCCGGAAAGCCAAGATGTGAAAGAATCGGGCCATGCCGCATCGAGTAGCCGTCGTCGCCCTGGACCATTTCGCGGGGCTGGACCTCGGGATCCCCGGCCAGGTCTTCCGTGTCGCCGTGGCTCCGGGGGAACAGCCACTGTACGAAGTCGTGACCTGCAGCCCCGGCGGCCGGGCCGTACGAGGACACGCCGGGTACAGCGTGCTCCCCGACCACGACCTGAGCGTCCTCGAAACCGCCGACACGGTGGTGGTCCCCGGCGTGCTCGGCGGGCCACCGCTCGAAGACGGCGTGATCGACGACGAGCTGCGCACGGCCCTGCGTCAGGCGGCGACCCGCTCGCGCATGATGTCGATCTGCACCGGCGCCTTCGTCCTCGCCGCGGCCGGCCTGCTCGACGGACGGCCCGCCACCACACACTGGCGGCACGCCGCACGCTTCCGCGCGCTGTTCCCGCGCGTGCCGCTCGACCAGGAGGTGCTGTTCGTCGACGACGGCGACCTGCTCACCTCCGCCGGCGTCGCCGCCGGCATCGACCTATGCCTGTATGTGGTGCGCCGCGACCACGGCAGCGAGATCGCCAACCACGCGGCCCGCCGCTGCGTCACCGCGCCGTGGCGCGAAGGCGGCCAGGCGCAGTTCATCGAACGACCCCTCCCCGAGCCCGGCGGCATCAGCACGGCATCCACCCGCGCCTGGATGCTCGGCAGGCTCGGCGAACGCCTGCCGTTGAGCGCTCAGGCCCGGCACGCCGGCATGAGCGTACGCACCTTCACCCGCCGCTTCCGCGAGGAGACCGGCCTCAGCCCCGCGCAGTGGCTCATCCGCCACCGCGTCGAGTACGCGCGCCACCTGCTGGAGACCACCGGCCTACCTGTGGACCAGGTCGCCGAACGCGCCGGTTTCGGCACGTCCGTCTCCCTGCGCCAGCACCTGCATGCCGCGGTCGGCCTGTCCCCCCAGTCCTACCGCGTGACCTTCCGCGCGTCCCCACCCGCACCGGCGAGAGGCTGAGTCACCATCTCCAGCCGAGGAACCGGCGCCGCGTGCGGGTGACCAGCGTGCCCGCGCGCTGCTTCCCGCGGATCACGACATGCAGACCGTCCGCCGCGAACGAGGAGGCGGTGACGCCGCGGTACACCCGTGAACTCCCCGCGACGAACTCGACGTTGTCGATGTCCACGGTCGTCCCGGCCGGCAGCACCAGGATGGTGGACCCCGCGTACACGTCCAGGTCGACGTAGATGACGGGATGAGAGATCACCGCCTCGGTGAAGTCGAGCTTCACCGTGCCGGCCTTGGCCTTCACCACGAGCTGACGCGGCACGACCCACCGGCCACGACGCTTGAGTGTGGCGGCGGTGGTCCGCAACTCGGCACGCTCGGGAACGGCGGCCGCGAGCGGACTACCGGGAAGATCGGCGACGTACTGCTCCACCTCGGCGAACGTCCGCGCCGCGTACACGCCGGAGATCCGCTGCTCGAACTCCTCCAACGTCAGCCGGCCCTCACCGTGCGCGACCCGCAACCGCTCGGCGACCCGCTCACGATCGGCGTCCGACATGCGCGTCTGGGGGAGGCGCGGGGCTGAATCTCCGCTCACGACGCAAACTCTAGAGGATCGAGCACGCACGACGAGGGGTGGAAGTCAGGTCGAACTTCGGTGGAGCTATGGGGATTCGAACCCCAGACCTCCTCCATGCCATGGAGGCGCGCTACCAACTGCGCTATAGCCCCTGGTCGCGCCGTACGTCCCCTGGCGAGGACCACGACGCGAGGCACAAGTGTATCGGAGGCCGGGACAGGCCTGCGCACATGACGGACGACATCGGCCTCAGGGTGACGCATGGGAGGGAGGCGGATACGGATGGGATCGAATCGGCTACGAATCGTGGCGGCGTTTGCTAGTTTTCTGAAGAGAAGCGGCTGGGGAGGTCGCTTGCCGGTCCGCGACTGCGGTACGGCTGCCCCTCTGGGGAGGCGTCCGGCGCGGGGCGGGTTACGGGGAGAGTCCGCGTGAGGCGCGACACTTCGGGACAGTCAGGAGCGGAGATGCAGCCGAGCCCGTTGGAACTCAACGCCGGGTCCGCGTTCGACATTACCGACATCGACCAGGACGGTTTCCTCGGCAAGGAGGACATGGACCTCGCGGGTCCGCTGGTGGCCGACCGGCTGGGGCTGCCGGCCGAGGCTCCCGCTCGGGACCGGCTGCGGGACGCCTATCTGCGGGTGTGGGAGAGCGTTCTGACGGCGGTGGGGGCCGACGCGTCGGGGCGGGTCAGCAGGCGTCGGTACGTCGAGTACGCCGCGTCGCCTCGGCTGGACCGTACGGGGTTCATCGTGCACATCGTGTGGCCGATCACCGAGGCGTTGTGGGACGCGCTCGACACCGACGGTGACCAGCGGCTCAGCATGGCCGAGTATCTGCATCTGTGGTCGGCGTACGAGGTGGAGACCTCCGAGGCGCGTGAGGCGTTCATCCTGCTGGACACCGACGGGGACGGCCACCTCGGCAAGGACGAGTTCGCGCAGGCGATGTACGACTTCTACTTCAGTCTCGACCCGAAGAAGACGGCCATCCCCATCCTCGGCCGCTGCTGAACCACGCCGGCGCCACGCGGCACGGCGACCGGCCGGGAAACGACGGGCCGCCGCCACCACGCGCACAGACACGTCCACCTCAGTCCAGAGAGCGGGCCGTTCTGATCAGGTCGGCCAGTTCGGCCACCATGGAGTCCTCGGTCGTGGCGGCCAGCCGGGACGCGTGGCCGGCGAGGCCGTCGAGTTCCTCGCCGAACATCGTGGCGTCGGCCTCTCTGAGTCGTTCGGCGAACGCCGCGACGACCGCGTCGACCTGGAACCGTGGTGACGTGCCCTCCCACAGGCCGGTGGACAGGTCGGCGACGTCGAAGGCGCGGGCCGCTTCGGCGGGGGCTCGGCTGTCGGGGTCCTGCCAGCGCACTGTCGCTGTCGCCAGTTGGCCGGCGGCGCCGGGTTTCAGGGTGAGTGCGTACAGTGCGGTGACGGAGTGGCCGGGGCCGACTTCGCCGCCGTCCTTGTTGTCGTCGCGGAAGTCCTTCTCGGTCAGTGCGCGGTTCTCGTAGCCGAGGAGGCGGTAGGACGCGACGGCGGCGGGGTTGAACGCCACCTGGGCTTTGGCGTCTCTGGCCCGCAGGTCGAGGTTGGCGGGGAGTTGCCGGGTGAAGGCCTGCCTGGCCTCTTCGGGGGTGGCCACGTAGATGGCGGAGCCGTCGCCGTTGTCGGCGAGGCGTTCCATCAGTTGGTCGCCGTACTCGCGGCCGACGCCGACGCACAGCAGCGTGATGTGCCGTGCGGCGTGGTCGCTCACCCGTCTCAGGATGCCGTTCCAGGTGGTGTCGCCGGTGTTGGCGAGACCGTCGGACAGCAGGACGACGCGGTTGACGGCCACAGGACGGTACGCGCGTGCCGCCTCCTGGTAGCCGATCACCAGGCCTTTCTCCAGGTTGGTGGAGCCTTCCGCCTGGAGTTCGTCGATGGCGGCGTGCAGTTCGGTGCGCCGGTCGGCGGGGGTCATGGACAGCAGGAGCCGGGCCTGGTCGCCGAAGGACACGATGGAGACCTGGTCGCCGGGGCCGAGCCGGTCCACCAAGGTGTGCAGTGCGTCGCGCACCAGGTCGAGCCGGCCGGGTTCCGCCATGGAACCCGAGACGTCGACCACGAAGGTGAGGTTGGCGGGCCGGCGGCCGGCTTCGTCGACCGAGCGGGTCCGCAGGCCGACCCGCAGCAGCGCCGACCCTTCTGTGGTGCCGCGCGCACCGTCGAGGTGCACGGCGAAGCCGTCGCCGTCCGGTTCGGCGTAGTCCTGCGCGAACGCGTTGACGAACTCTTCGGTACGGACGTCCGCGGGGTCGGGACGCACACCTTCCCGCAGCTTGCCGCGTGCGTAGCCGTAGGAGGCGGTGTCGACGTCGAGCGCGAACGTGGAGACGGTCCCGGCCGGCGGGGGTTCCTCGGCCGAGGTGGTGGGAGCGGGTCTGGCGGGTGCGCCGGACGGCTCACGGGCCCGGCCGGCGTCGTTCGGCACGGGGCCGGCGCCGCAGGCGGTGACGACGGCCAGCAGGAGCACGAGGGACACAAGGGCCGCGGCGGCGCGGACGGCGGTGCGGACACGTGTTGTCAACGGGGCCTCCTCAGGTCACCCCGTTCGACGGCGGGAACGCCGCCGGTGGCCGGATCCGTCACCCAAGCGTCAGGCAACTGTTTCCGCTCCGTGACCGCGCGGGCACCGATGGGTCAGAAGGTGTTCCTGCGGCAGTTGAGGAAGAGCTGCATCTCCAGCGGCTCCTCGTCGGTGGCCGGGATGTAGGCGAGGTCCATCTGCTCGCGGACGCTGAACCCGGCTTCCTCGACCACGGCGCGCAGCGCGGCCCTGGCGTACCCGGTGAGGCGCAACGGTGTGCCGAGCACGCGGACCGGCGCGTCGTCGACGTCCATCTCGACCATGCCGACGGCGAGCCAGCCACCGGGGACCAGCCGCTCGTGGATGCGCAGCAACGAGAGCATGATCTCGTCGCGGGGCAGCATCGACAGGGAGAAGAACGCGACGACCGCGTCGAACCGGCCGAGTTTGCTGTCGAGCTCGACGACGTCCATGAGGCGCAGGTCGGCCTCGGGGACGTGCCTCGACGCGAGCCCCAGCATGACCGGCGAGATGTCGATGCCGATCACTTCGCAACCGGCGTCGGTGAGTTGGCGCGCGGTGGGGAGGCCGGTGCCGCAGCCGACGTCGAGGACACGGGCCCCGGGCCGTAGCCGCCGCAGCACCCACTCCGCGGAAGCGATCTGTCCGCCTTTGTAGGGGAACGCTTCGTCATACCGCTCGCCGATGCGGTCGAAAGCCTCAGCCTGCGCGGCCCGGTGCGACGGGCGCGAGCATTCCGCTGACATTCCATCCACCCAACGCCGAAAGCATCATGTGTCTTAAGTAGATAGAGCCATATCACAGCTTAAGTCAAGTCCAGTCAGGACCAAGGTTGACGATGTGGGGTGGATGAATGGCGTGGAACGGTACTTTCCGCGTCAACCGAACATTTCATCAGCGAGTCACCCGGTTCCGGCGGGCCGTAAGGCTTACACCGGTGCGGTCGCCACAGTGAAGGTGATCTCGGCGTAATCGGCGACCGGACGGTAGCCGATGGCCTGGTAGATGGAGTTGGACGTCGGGTTGGCGAGATCGGTGAACAGCAACAGCAGACCGGCGCCGGCGTCCTGCGCGGCGCGGGTCGCGGCGTACGTCACCGCCGAGCCGTACCCACGGCCTCGCAGCTCCGGCGGTGTGTAGACCGGCCCGATCCTGGACATGCCGACGAGCGGAGCAGAGAAGGCGGCCATGGCGACCGGCCGTCCCTCGTCCTCCCACAGCACGAACTCCCCCCGCGCGACGCGATGCTCCACCTGGGGCCGTACGTCCGTGGCACGGCGCTGCGGTTCGGCCTCGGCGAGGAACGCCGCCATCCACGCGGCGACGGCCGGGACGTCACCCTCCAGCGCCACTCGCGGCGTGCCTTCAAGGCGCGGAGCGATCAGTGCGCCGAGGCGGTACAGGCGGTGGTCGACGCGTTCCCCCGGCGCCATGCCGTAGGCCGCGGTGAACGCCTCCGCCTGTTCCCTCGGCCCGGTCACCGCGGGGATGTCCCGGTCCCGCAGTTCCAGTGCCAGTTCCGTGACCGCCGGCACGGGGATGTCGCCGAGCAGCAACGAGTACGGCGGGGTGCGCAGCACCGCACCGGTCACCTCACCGCCGGAGGTGTGCCAGCCGAGCAGCAGGTCGTCGCTCCACAGGCCGGAGCGGACGCGGGCCAGCACGGTCAGCGGCACGGTGTTGAGCACAGGGTCGCGGCGCAGCCACGCGTCGGCCGGTGCGGGGAACTCATCGACGTCGCCGGTGAATGTCCAGGTCATCACGCGAGTCTTCCAGCACCGTCGAAACGGTGCGACCGTATTTCCGCGCGGCCGGACGTCAGAACTCGTCGGCGCCGCTCGGCTGGGTGATCTCGAAGACGTGCCGGCTGGCCGCGCAGACGGTGTGCAGCGCGTGCACCGGGGTGTCGCCGGCGGAGAAGCCGGTGCGCAGGATCTCGACGACCCACTCCCCCGGCGCCAGAGCCAGCGTGGCGGCCTCGGCGGGGAGCGGCGGACGTGCGCGCAGTTCCTCCTCCGCGTGGCCGAACCGATGGCCGAGCGCCTCGATGCCGGCCTGCAGGCTGGGTTCGACGAACCCGGGCTCGCACAGCGGCGTGCCGCCGAACAGATCGAGGCGGAAGTAACTGGTGGCGACGCGCACCGGCACGTCCCCCGCCAGCAGGAGCTTGCGGCGGGCCAGCACCTCGGCGCCGGGCTCCACCCGCAGCGCCGCCGCGACCCGCTCCGGAGCGGGCTCCGGCCCGACGTACAGCATGCGCCGGCCACCGGTCAGCCCTTGCCGCCCCGCCTCCGCCAGGAACAACGACGCCGAGGCCCGGACGGCGGGTGGCGTCGGCACGGCGCGGCGGACCAGGACGAGCGGAACGGCGGAATCGGGCTCCACGGGTAATCGGCCTCCACCGGGAGCGGACGAGAGAAGAAAGAAAGGTGGAGCTATGGGGATTCGAACCCCAGACCTCCTCCATGCCATGGAGGCGCGCTACCAACTGCGCTATAGCCCCTCGCGAACGCGCCGCCAGTCTATCGGAAGTCGCGCGCCACCGGGAAACCGTCGCCGGCACGCGGGACCCCGGCGGGTGGGGCGAGGGGCGGGTCGGGGCCCGCCCCTCGCGTGCCCGCTCACCCGGGTCCGCGTGAGGGGTCAGGCGCGGCGCTCCGGAGTCAGCGGGGGCTCGTCGTCATAACGGGGGGTACCGAGCGGAGACACCGGGCCGCTGCCGGGGGCCGGGAGCGGGGTGTCCGGCGGGTACTCGCCGCCGACGTGGTGCGCGGGCTCGGGCTCGTCGGTCAGCGGACGCGGCCCCGGAGCGGGCTCGTCCAGGACGGGGACGGCCCCGGCGACGCCGACGTCCGACGTGGTCGTCGGGGACGGCACATCCGTGCCGGTGGTCCCGGCGCTGGTGGGGATGCCCGTACCGGTGGCGCCGGTGCCGGTGCCTCGCAGCACGTCGGCGTCCGGAGCGGTGCGGGCCGCGCCTTCGTCGCCGGTCCAGTCGCCGCCTCCGCCGGTGGTCGGGACCTCGCCGCGCCAGCCGCCGGTCTCGTGACCTCTGGCCTCGATGAAGGCCTTGAAACGCTCCAGGTCGCCGTGCACGCGCATGCGGACGATCTGGAGCTTGTCACCCAGGGTCTCGACCAGGCCCTCGGGCTCGAAGTCCATCGTGAGGTTGACCCGCGTGGAGTCCTCGTCGAGGCGCTCGAAGGTGACCAGACCCGCCTGGCGTGGCTCCTCAAGCGAACGCCACGCGAGGCGCTCGTCCGGCCGCTGCTCGGTGATCTCGGCCTCGAACTCACGGTGAACCCCGGCCACCTGGACGTTCCAGTGGAGACGGGTGTCGTCGATCTGCTTGACCGACTCGACGCCTTCCATGAACTCGGGGAAGCTCTCGAACTGTGTCCACTGGTTGTAGGCCGTACGCACCGGTACGGCCACATCCACCGAATGCTCGATGGTGCTCATCAGGCTTCCTCCCTGTCTGTCGGTTGGAAACCAGCCCTGCCCCCGATCGTGGCTCCTATTCGGAGCTTCGGGTACGAAGAATCCAATAGATGCCGATCACCGGCAGCATCAGGGGGATGAAAAGGTAGCCGCTGCCGTACCCGGACCACACCGTGGCGCGCGGGAAGGCGGCGGGGTCGAACACGCTGAGCGTGCCGACGATGAGGACACCGGCCAGTTCCACGGCGCACGCGGCGAGCGCGGTACGGCGCGCGCCGCGTGCCAGGGCCACGGTGAGCACGATGTACACGGCGGCGGCGACCGCCGACAGGACGTACGCGAGCGGCGCCTCGGCGAACCGGGTGGACAGCTGTACGGCGGCGCGGGCCCCGGCGGCCAGCGCGAACAGTCCGTACACGGCGACGAGCACACGGCCGGGACCGGTGCCGACGCCGGTCACGCCGTCCCCTGCCAGATCTGCAGCAGCCTGCCGGTCATGACGGGGACGGCGAAGCAGGCGACGGCGGCGACCGCGGGACCCCAGCGGCTGCGCTCGGCGAGGGCCCAGAAAGCGGCGGCGGGAGGGATGACGACCATGGCGGCGAGGTAGCCGACGAACGTCGCGGTCTCGGCCGGTCCGTCGCCGCGCGCCACGTGGACGATGCCGGCGACCGCCTGCGCGAGCACGCCGAGTTCGAGCACGCCGAGGCCGATCAGCAGCACCATGCCCATCGGCCGGTTCCGCACGGCCGTGATCACGCACAGCGCGGCGAGCAGCAGGGAACCGCCGATCAGCGCGACGGCCAGCGCGGTGATCACCGCGGGCCCGCGGTGACGATGACTTCGCAGAACACCGCCGTAGATTATCGGCCGCGGGGACCGGTCACGTGGCCGGTACGCGCGGCGCCGCGAGCGGACGCGGCGCCGCGCGGTTCGGCGGGTCAGGCGCAGTTCACCAGGACGATCGACACGACGGTGCACCGCACTGTGGCCACGTCGTTGCCGCTCACCGGGTCGGCCGGGGTGGAGGCCGTCCGGGTGGCGGTGAAGGTGTAGGGGACGCCGATGGTGAGCAGGCCGATCGGCACGGAGAACTTCTTGGTCGCCGAGGCACCCTGCGGCAGGTTCGCGAACGCGCAGGACACGGTGCCTGAGCCGGTGGCGCAGGCGGAGGAGGTCGCGCCGAGGCCGGACGGCAGCGTGGTGGTGACGGTGGCCGCGCTCACCGTGCCGGGGCCGTTGCCGGTGAGCCGTACCGTGAACTCGATCTTCGGCACGAGCAGGCCGAGCCGCGGTGTGGCGGTCAGCGCGACGGCGGCGTCCGCCTCGGTCACGACGGTGAGGGTGGGCCCGGTGACGATCTCGGACCCGTAGTTGGAGCCGGTGAGGTCGCCGCGCAGGACGTACTCACCGGCCGGCGCGGCGGCGTCCACGGCCAGCGTGAACACCGCAGTGGCCGACTGGCCGCCACCCAGCGCGCCGAGGCTCGCGCTGTACCCGAGCGGGCCCTGGCCGTCCGACACGGTGCCGCACGAGCCCGGAGCGGAGCAACCGGTCAGCGTGGTGAACGACGTGATTCTCGGGTCGGCGGCGAAGAGGCGGGCCGCGGCGTTGAGCACGGTGAAGCCGTGGATGTTGGTGACCGTCACGGTCACGTCGATCGTGTCTCCGGGGTACGCCGTGGCCGGCGACACCGACAACGCGACCTCCGGCGGGTCCGCGGCGGCGGGGACGGTGACCAGCGGGGAGACGGCCAGGGCCAGGGACGCGGCGATCAGGGCGAGGGGGCGCCGTAGGGATCTCATCGCAGCCTTTCGGAGTCGGGTCTCGGACGACACGGACTCCTCCGACTATCGCGTCTTATTTCCCGGTCGGCGGTTGATTGCGGGGATTCACCGGCCATACACCGTGGCCGAATGTGGACGCTTCAAGGCCCGCACCGCCGGATATGGGAACGACGGCCTCGTACCGTGCGGTCTGCGGCTCTCCCTGCGACCATTCGCATTTCATTTTCGGACTTTGCTCTCCATATCCGAAATATCGGTATTCAACTTGCCGGACGGTGATCGACCACCGGCCGGAACCCGCCGCGTTCCCCAGGAGGTGTCGTCGAAGCGGTCCTCGACGGCATCGAGAGCGCCGGCCGGACCGGCGGCGACCCGGCCGGCACCCTCACGGCTCCCCGCACCGGCCGTGACCCGCGACCCGAAGGCCGGCCGCACCGGCCGCACCTCGCGACCCGGTGGTCAGCCGGCCGAGGAGCCTGCCGCATCGCCGGCGATGCCGCCAAGACCACAGGAGCCGCCTGGCGGCGGAACCGGTAAAGTTGACACAGTTGTCATCGAGTGAACGCCCTGACGAAACATAGGCACGGCAGAGTCTTCCTCGACGGCGGATAGTTCGGCCAGAAGACGTGTGGCGACGCGTAAGTCACCTGGGGAAGGGGACGCCTTAGGTGACGAGCGCGTCGCCGTACGTCTTTTCTGCCCGTTTCATCCGGCTCGTCGGAAAGACCCCGGCGAAGCCTCGTGCCGCCGGGGTCGTCGCTTTCCGTGTCCAGTGACCTGATCCGGTTCAGACCGGGCCCGCCGTCACGAGGCAGGTGGCGCGGTCTCCGTGAGCGTCGCGGTCGGCGTCTCCGACGGCAGTTCGGGACTCGGTGTCGGCACCCCGGTCGGGGTCTCCGACGGAAGTTCGGGGCTCGGTGTCGGCACGGGGGTCGGGGTCTCCGTCGGGGGTTCGCTGGGGGTGACCGTCGGGGTCGGGATCACCGTGGGGGTCGCGCACGGCTCGGGGGTGCGGAACTTGGCGGGCTTGGCCCAGCGCCAGTGCCACTGCGGGGTGCCGTACCACCAGCCCTTGCCGCGCGACAGGTTCTTGCTCGGCCGCGACAGGTCGTAGACGTAGGCGGCGGTCGCGTTCTCCGTGCCGGCGAGGGAGGTCACCGCCACCCAGTCACCCTGCCTGACGCCGGAGTTGCCCCGGCCACCCGCGACGACCTTGGTGGTGTCGTCCACGACGTACACCTTCTCGAAACCGTCGACGCTGCGCACCGTGATCGACCCGTCGGCCACCGCGGTCGCCTCACCCGTCTGGCCGAGCACGGTCACGAAGACACAGGCGTCCTTGGTGCCGACGACGTACTCGCCGTGCGGCGTCCCCGAGACGGCCCAGGCGCCAGGAGGCGGCACCTTGACCGCCGGAGGCGTCGGAGTCTCCGTCGGTGGCGCTGTGGGTGACTCTGTCGGCGGCACCGTCGGCGTCTCGGTGGGGAGATCGGTCGGCGTGGCGGTCGGCGTCTCCGTGATCGTCGCCGTCGGACTCGGCGGAGGGTCGGGAGTCGCGGCGGCCGCGGCCGCACCGATGCCACCGCTCACCAAGAGCACGGTCGCACCTGCGAAGATCATCGTTCGTTGAACCCGCCGGTGCGCCCCACCCTGTCGGTGTACCTCAGGGTCTGTCGCCATCAGTACATCCTCCATCTGGATCGCTCTGATCGAAGGGACCGCGAAGACCTGCCCGCTCTCCCCGCACCCATGCGACCCCCTCCGGCGACCGGCTCGCCGCACCCCCACCCCGCTCCAGGTCACAGCCGGTATTCCGCAATTACAAAAAATCCGTCTCGACAGCAAGCCGTCAGTCAGGCCACACGGCCCGCGAACCCACCAAGAACCAACATCCGGCCGGAACGGCCCCAGAACGCTCTCTGAGGCGCTTCTTCCGCTTCATGGACCGCTGTGCACGTGTGCGGCCCACACCGACGGCTGCTCCGGCACCAGGTCGCGTATGGCTCGCGTCACCTGGTGGAGAGCCCCGGGGGCGGCCGTCAGACCATCATGCTTGAGAGCGTTGTAGAAATGGTCGGCGATCTGCTCGGACGCACCGGCGGCGACCGGCCACAATGTCGCGATCACGTGACGATAGCCCGCAAGTTGGAAGGCCGACCCCAGATGGATCGCCTTGTCCGCGAGCGTCGCACCGGACTGCCAGGTCTCACAGGCGCTCAGGAACGCCAACTCTGCGTGCGGCAGCCTCAAGGCCGCGACGTGACCGGCCGTCAGCCCGCCGGTTTCGTGATCGTGCAGGGCCAGGAACCCTTGGGCGGGGTCATCCATGTCGCTCCGCGCGTGACACGAGAAGTGCACCCATGGATGATCCGGCAAGGTCGACCGGACGGCTTCGCGGGTCGCCTGCTCCCCGATCACCGCCTTCGCACCGAACAGGTCCTGGAGCAGCGTCACCTCCCGCTCGACGGCCAGGAGCGGTGGATGTCCGGGAGTCACCGGCATCGCCACCACGAGCGGTGGCGAGGAATGCGTGACCGGCTGACGACGCGCGTACTCCAGTGACCTGACGGTAGGCACGTAGGACGAGATCACCCGGTCCATCGCCGTCAATGGAGCAGCGGCGGACGAGGTGGTGTGATGACCGGCCGCGTGAAGCGGAAGGAACGAGAGCAGCCCCGAAGGAGACCACCACAGCCGCGGCCCGGATGCCCCTGGTTCCAGCGCCACGTTCATCCCGAGGTGATCGAGAACCGGGCCGACGATCACGTCCCACATCCACCCGAGCAGATCCAGCAGCTGCTCCTCGTCGTTCTGGGCGATGTTCCGGCGAAGTTCGGCGACCATGGTCCGAGCGGTGGGGGGATCGAGGCGAGGCAGACATACCGACTCGATGCCGTTCGCACGGACGAGGAGCGCGACCGAACCGAACCAGCTTGTGCTGACCTGGACGATCGGCCCGTACCGTGCCGCGGCGATGAGGTCCTCCGCGTGCGGGGCAAGCAGAAACCCGTCAAGACCCGGCTTCCGCCGGATCTCATCGACCAGCCGGTCCCACTGTCCCGTCAGCCTCCGGCGCGCGGCGACCGTCTCCGCGTGGCCCACAGTCCGGCCGGATCCGGCCAGACCACTGGCGATCTCGTCCATCTGCCCGCTCAGCCGCTGGAAGTCCGCGGCGAGTCCAGGAGCGACAGCTGCCAGGCGCACCAGGTCGACCCGCGTGTCCATGCTCTGCGCCAGAAGTACTCCACGTCCCTGCTCGAAGAGCGTGGCGGCGAGTTCGTCGTCCTGGATCCGCACCGCCGCCGCGGCCGCCTCGCCGGCCAGTCCGCGCAGGCGCTTGAGCTGGAACTCACGATCACCTCTGGCCAGGCTACGCGGCACGGCATGGTCGAGCAGGCCGACCGCGTCCTGGAAGTGCCGCACGGCGGAGGACCAGTCACACCGGGAGCCGGCCATCCGTCCGGCGGCGACGGCCAACTCGACGCGAGCTCTCGGGCTCGCCGACGGAGGTGCCGTCGTGTCGCCGAACACCTCGCTCGCACGATCGAGCGTCTGCGAACGGTCGCCGACCTCGTCGGCCTGCAGAAGTGCCTGCCCGAGATTCACCAGTGCGGCCGTCGCGGACGGGTGCCCGGCGGGTGCCTCGTCGATCGCCGTGAGGAAACACTCAAGGGCCTCGTCCAGAGTGTCCATCCGCGTCGACAGGCCCAGATCAGGGCCACCGCTCGAACGATACCTGGCCATCAAGGCGAGACCGAGGTGGTTGTTCGCGGCACACCGGGCCACCGGGCCGCCGGCCAGGCGCAACGCGAGCCGGCCCCACCTGACCGCGGCTTCCTCAAGGGACCGGTCCTCGGTACGCGCGCCTTTCTCCAGCAGCATGAGCACGAACGCGAGACACAACCTGTGGCCGTCCCGGGACGGTTTCTGAAGCAGATCACGACGAGACGTCTCGATGTGCCGCAGGGTACGGGTGGCCTGGTCGAGGTGGTGTGGTTCCTGGGTGCGGAGATACGTCCGCAGGAGCAGGTCGACGGCGTCCAGGTCCCGCGACACGGCGGTATCAGGAGTGACCGGCGGCACGGCGGCCAGTCCGGCCGCGGCCGCCAAGGCGCTTCCGTCGCCGACCATCTCGTACAGGTATCCGTACGCGTATCCGATAAGGGGGCGGAGGACATCGAGAAGCAGGCGATCGTCCGCGATGTCGGGAAGGGCCGCGCGAAGACGGTTCAGCGCCTCGTCCAGATCGGCCGGTTCCTGGGTCTCCGCACACCGGCCCAGCAAGATGGCCGCGAACAGCGCCTCACGTTCCGCTCCCTGGGGATGTCCCGAGGGGGTTGCCTCTACGCACCGCCGACCGGCCGTCACCGCGGCTTCGATGTCCGGCCGGCGCCTGTCGCGAAGGAAGCGCGTCAACAACGCTGTGGCGAGAGCGCCGTGCGTACTCCCCTGATCGGGGAGTCCGCTCGCCTGGCGCAACGCGTCGATGGACGCGTCCAGGGTGCGTGCGTCCTGATCGAGGAGGTGGCGGCTGAACGCGATCTTCCCGGCGTCGGACAGCCTCCATTGACGCTCCGGGTCGTTCACCGGCGTGAGCCGTATCGCGTGAGTGAGTACGGCGCCTGCCTCGGCCAGTGACCCGTGGTCCTTCGTGGCGCGGAACATCTCCCAGAGAACACCGGCCGCATGCGCCGCCACGGCGGCCCAGGCGTCCGCGGCCGGCCCGCGGCTCTTCAATGCCCTGCGTAACGCGGTACGGGACGGTGGCGCGTGCCTGTCGAACCACTTGCGGCGCATGCCGACGAGGAGATCCCGGACGAGGACCGGGATCACATCCGCGCTGTGGGCCAGCAGCGGAGCGTACATCAGGCACGCGACCATGAGGTCCGCGTGTCCGTCCGGTCCGCGGGCCTTGAAACGGAGATAGTGCAGTTCTCCCACCAGAGCGAGTACCTGCGTCCCGGCCGGCCGGTCGCCGGATGACTCCAGCAGAGCCGCCGCCTCCAAGCCGGCCTCCGGATCGAGTACGAGGTGGGGGGCCGGCCGGGTCCGGCATCGGGCGATGCGACTTTCCAGGGCGGAGGTCACCATGTCTGTCGCCGGTACTCCCTGAGGAAGTCGAGCCGGTCCTGGTACCTCCGCGCGGCCACCATGTCACGCTGAGCCTTGGCGTCCGCGATCAGCTTGACGAAGCCGGCGTCGACGTCGTCGTTGAGCAGTTCCGGATGCTTGGCCACAAGCCGGCTCCGCTCGGCGGGCCGTTCCGCGCGGACAAGCTGGTTCATCAGATCGGCGAGCCTCTTGAAACGCTCGGCGACGGACGTGGACATGTCCTGTATCCAACGCTCTGTCGAGGGGTCATCGTCCGTCGGCATAGGGGTGCTCCTTAACGCTTCGGCACGTTCGTAGCAGAACTTGAGAACAGGCTGGATCTCGGGCCAGTTGCCTCCGACGACGTCGCGCTGGAACACGTCGAGAAGCCGGGCCCAGCGGGGAGGCGAGCCGCCGGTGAGAGCGCACGACGCTCCCGTGCTCGGGCGACCGACCAGGACAAGTCCCAGCATCCCCGGCGAAACCGGCAGCGACCGCGAGCCGGCGGCCAGTGCCGCCGACGCGTGGAGTGCGACGGCGACGGTCCCGGTCATGGGACGGCCGCGCCACAGGTCACCGGCGAACGGTGCGGGATCGGGAAACCTTTGCGACATGGCCGGGGTAAGCTCCCCGAACTCCAGCCACAGCCGCTGCCAGTCGCCGTCGACGTCGATCCTCGCCATGGCGATCAGCAGCGCGATCGTGTCGATCGGGGATTCCTGCCGCGTATGCGCCAGTTCGTCCAGAGCCGCCAGCACCTTGTCCCCGAACGTTCCTCTTACTTCATCAAAGCCCATGCTCGTCTCTCAAGCCGGTCGATCAGTGGCGACGGGAACGGATCCGGAGCCGGTCGGCTGAATCAATAATTGACGACATTGCCAATCTAGTCACAAATCATTGCGAATCATTCCACTTCTGAGCCGAACGTCTACAATCTCACCGCCGGCTCATCAGGTGCAGGCGGCTACACGGGTCTGGAACTTGAGGAATATGAGGAAGATTGTCGGTATTTTTCGTACATGGGTGATTCGCACGTTCAGCACGTCGCGGTGACCCCATAAGGAGACACGAGCCCACGCTTCCGCAGCCAGGGAGCACGCGCTTCCATATTGCTTCCACCGCGCTTCCGTCTCGGTGGCGTGAGCCCTACAGGCAGAGGAGATTCACATGAAAGGGCTGCGCATCAGGCTGCTCGGCCAGGTGTCCGTCGAGACCGACGAAGGCGAGGCCGTCCTCAGACCACTGACGGCCGCCGTCCTGATCCGGTTGATCATGGCGGAAGGTGAATCGGTAACGGTGGCGGACCTGTACCGGGACATCTGGGCCGACGGCCGGAAGGCCGGACGGGGCGAGCGCAACCAGGTCCAGAAACAGATCATGAGCCTGCGCGTGCTGCTGAACACACCGGATTCCGTGGTCCTGTCCACCGAACGCGGTCAGCCGACGGCGTACCGGCTGCAGTTGGAGCGTGCCACTGTGGACGCGCTTCGATTCCAGGATCTGGTCGGCAAGGCCCAGCAGGTGGACTCGGTCACCGCTGTCGAACTGCTCGAGCAGGCGCTGGCCCTGTGGCGGGGACGGCCCGTGGCCAACGCCGCCATATGCGGGAGCGTCACCGCGCTGTCGGACCTGCTGACCCGTCTCCAGCAGACGGCGCGCCGCGAGTTACTGCGCGCCTATCAGAAGGTGGGCCGCCCCGAGAAGGCCCTCGTCCTCGCCGAACGTCTTCACGCGCACTCCCCCGGCGACCCGGAGCTGAGCGGTCATCTGGCGGCGATCCGTGAGCAGTTGCGCGCCAGACCGGAAGGCACGGTTTTCCGGCGCGACCTGCCTGAACTCGACACCTCGCTCGTGATCATGCCTGGCGACCTGTTCGCGCAGGACGACGCGCACCTGGTCACGGGGTTCACCGACACGTTCGACACGGCGGTGGAGGGCGATCTCGTCATCAGCGACTCCAGCGTGCAGGGCCAGCTCCTTCGACGCGTGTACCACGGCGACCGCAAGCGGCTGGACCAAGAACTCCGGGCCGGGCTCAGCCATGTCCCCCGGGTGGGGACGGAGAGCAGATCGACCAAGCCGCACGGCAAGCTGATCCGCTATCCGATCGGAACCGTCATCACCTTACGACCGCCTGGACGCTGCGTCTTCGCCGTCGCCTACAGCAGGATGGGGAACGACCTCGTCGCCCGGTCCAGCGTGGCCGATCTCACGCTCAGTCTGGACAACCTCTGGACGGCCGTCTACCGGCACGGTCAGCTCCGGCCGGTTGCCATCGCACTTGTCGGTTCCGGACTGTCCAGACTCGGAGCGGCCGAGCCTTGGAAACTGCTACGCATGATCATCGATTCCTACCTGGCGGCCGCTTCTCGCGATGGCCACCTCTGCAAAGAATTGCGTGTCATTCTGCGGGCCTCGGCCCTCGAGAAGATCGACATGATGGAGCTGGCGAAATCGTATCGCGAGACTCAATGAGCATTCGCTTTTCCCCTATACACTGGTAAATCGTGCAGCCATTCGACAGCCGACACGACATCACACGCATCAAGAGTGACGGCCTCTCCGTGTTCCAGGAGATACTTTCCTGGCAGATGGCACCCGCTCGTTGGGATCGGATCAGCCGGACCGTGGAAAGCGCTCATACCGCGTATGACACGGGAGACCTCGACGCGTTCCAACTTGCCGTCAAGGTCTTGAAACTGGCCGGCCCGACGAAGGTCACGCCTATCAGCCCCGAATCGGACACCCCTCCCCCGCCACAGGTCGAGGAACGGCTCGCCTACCTGATCAGCAGGCTGAGCAGCACGCCTGACGCCGACCAGGAATCCCGATGACCGGCCTGTCCGAGGTGAACCATCAGTTCGTCACCCACCTCTACGCGCCGGGAAGCGGGCCGGACGCCGGTCCGGCGTATCGAGCCCTGCGCGACATCTGGTCAGGATGCCGCCAGGTCTTCCAGATGGTCGATCCCGTACCGGGGCTCCGTCTCCGTCACCTCCTACCCGACTCGTACGACGATCTACCTCCCGTCACCTGGTCCGGCCCGGAGGCGGCGCTGGCCGTACAGGAACAGACGGGTGCCAGATGCCAGGCCGTGCTACGGCGCCATCACAACATCCTCAATCTCTCCGTGGCGCTGGCACCGACACCCCTGATGCCGTCGCCGGACGGACCACGGTCGTGGTGGCGAGAACTGGACCGGCAGTGGACCAGGCTCACCGCTACCCAGGCACCCCACCTGCTCGGCGAGGCGCGCCTGTACCTGGCCGACCTCGCGGCACCTCCGCCGGATCACACGATGACAGGTCGCGAACTGGGCCCGCTCGTTCCCGGGGACCAGGCCGAGAACTGGTGGCGGCGCGGCGTCACCCACGAGGAGCGGACAACCATCTGGGAGACGTCCCCGTCGGACGACGGACAGTGGCTGCGCAGGTTTCTGGTCGCCTTCGCCACGGCGGACGCCAAAGCCGCGAGCGCATGGACATGGTCCCACGGCAGCCCCACGATTCCCCCGCTCGCCCGTTACCTCCTGCACGCCGCGGTGATGCGCTTCCACTTGCGCGTCTGGCAACGCGACGACCGTACCGCCGAGTCGCGTGACGCCATCGACGCGTTGCTCGCCGATCTGCGCCGGCGACGTGCGACGGCGCGAGGCGGCGGCCGGCCGCTCGACCTGTCACGGCTCGGCTTGTACGACGCGTCTCTGATCTGCGCCGATCTGCGAGAGTTACGGGAAAGCGTGACCATTTCGGTGCACAACATGAGCCGCGTCGTCGGCACCCCTCAGTTGCTCGCGGCCGGGCCGTTCGCCGACGACCGGGCCATGGCCCGGTCGTTCATCGCACGACTGGACGACCAGATCGCGTACTTGGAGATCGCAGCCCACCGAACCGACCGGCTCGAAGCCCTATCCAGGGCTTCGGAACTCGCGGCACGTCCTTTCCCCGAACCGGAGGCCACCATGGACGCTTCACCCGACGTGACGAGGCGGGTCTTCGTGGTGCACGGCCGTGACGAGGAGGCGCGGACCGCCATGTTCGACTTCCTGCGTTCCCTCGATCTGGAGCCTCTGGAATGGGAGCCCCTGGTGTCCCTCACCGGCAGCACCCTGCCCTACCTCGGAGACGTCGTCTCACAGGCGGTCTCCCGTGCGCAGGCCACCGTGGTCCTGATGACCCCCGACGACGTCGTCTCGCTGCATCCGAGCCTGCACGGGACGCACGAGGACAGCAAAGAAATCGGTCCGAGCATGCAGGCCCGGCCCAACGTCCTGCTGGAACTCGGAATGGCCCTGGCCATATACCGCGACCGCACGATCATCGTCACGGCCGGTGATCATCGTCCGATCACCGATCTCGGCGGTATGAACTACATCCGGCTCACCGATTCGGCGCAATGCCACAACAAGATCGCGACGAGACTCCAGATCGCCGGCTGCCAGATCAAGAACAATGGCCACGACTGGCTACGTCCGAGATTCCAGGCGCTGGCCTCGTATCGCCGGGAGCCGCCGGTGACATGAAAGAGCGTCCATGTGCCTCACATGGACGCTCTTTGATCGGGTGGAGCTATGGGGATTCGAACCCCAGACCTCCTCCATGCCATGGAGGCGCGCTACCAACTGCGCTATAGCCCCGCGCCACCGCTCAGGGACACCCCCACGCGGCGCTCGCCGAGCATATAGCCATCACCCGTCGTTCACCTAATCGGCCACCTCCCGGCCTTTCGGGTCAGGTGGTGGCCGTGTCCGGGACGTGTCAGGTGGCGGCGGTGGCCGACTCCGGCCGGTCGTCGCTGTTGACGGGGGTGGGGAGCGTGCCGGCGTTGTGCTCGACGAGGCGCCAGCCCTTGCGGCCTTCCGCGAGCACCGACCAGCAGCAGTTGCCGACGCCGCCGAGGGCCGGCCACAGGGCCTCGGGGAGGCCGAGGAGGCGGGCCACGCCGAGGCGGATGGCGGCGCCGTGTGAGGCGACGACCAGGGGGCCGTCGCCGGTGAGGCGGTCGGCCCAGCGCAGGGTCGCGGCGGCCACGCGGTCGGCGACCCCGGTGACCACCTCACCTCCGGGGGCCTCCCACGCGGCGTACTCCACGGGCCAGCTCGCGCGGATCTCCGACCGGGTCAGGCCCTCCCACTCGCCGCCGCCGCGCTCGCGCAGATCCTTGTCGACCATGATCTCAAGGCCGGTGAGCGCGGCGAGCTTGGCCGCCGTGTCGTGGGCCCTGCGCAGGTGGGACGACACGATCATCGAGGGCCGCAGCGCCGCGAGCAGTGCCGCCGCGCGGGCCGCCTGCGCGACGCCGGTCTCGTCGAGCGGGATGTCGGTGTGACCCTGGAAGCGTTGCTCGACGTTCCACTGGGTCTGGCCGTGGCGCCAGAAGACGATGCGGCGGTCGCCGCGCGCCGCCTCACTCACCCGTGGTCCCGCGGCTCCGCTGCTCCTGCACGCGCAGGACGCTCTCAGGCAGCGGGATGGCCGGGCAGTCCTTCCAGAGGCGCTCCAGCGCGTAGAAGGTGCGGTCCTCCTCGTGCTGCACGTGGACCACGATGTCCAGGTAGTCGAGGAGCACCCAGCGGCCCTCACGCTCTCCCTCGCGGCGCACGGGTTTGGCGTGCGCCTCGATGCGCAGGCGCTCCTCGATCTCGTCCACGATCGCACGCACCTGGCGGTCGTTGGAGGCGGAGCACAGCAGGAAGGCGTCGGTGATCACGAGCTGGTCGCTGACGTCGTAGGCGATGATGTCGTCCGCCAGCTTGTCGGCCGCGGCCTCGGCGGCGACTCTCACGAGCTGGAGGGATTTGTCCGATGCTGTCATAGATAAGGGTCGTTCCTCCGGTGAGGGATACGAGGTCCAGCACTTCCCATTATCAGGATGCCCGGTAAAGACCTCGCTTGTTGATGTACTGCACGATCCCGTCAGGAACGAGATACCAGATGGGTTCCCCCGCGGCCACCCGCTGCCGGCACTCCGAGGACGAGATCGCGAGCGCCGGGATCTCGACCAGGCTGACCTTCCCCTCCGGGAGTCCCGGATCCTGCAGCACATGACCGGGCCTGGTACAGCCTACGAAATGCGCCATGGTGAAAAGCTCGTCGACGTCCCGCCAGCTCAGAATCTGCGCCAGCGCGTCGGCGCCGGTGATGAAGAACAGCTCCACGTCCGGCTCGTACAGTGCGGCGATGTCGCGCAGAGTGTCGATGGTGTAGGTGGGGCCCGGCCGGTCGATGTCGATCCTGTTGACGGAGAACCTCGGGTTGGACGCGGTGGCGATCACCGTCATCAGGTAACGGTCCTCGGCCGCCGACACGATCTGGTCGGCCTTCTGCCAGGGACGTCCCGTCGGCACGAACACCACCTCGTCGAGCCCGAAGTGGTGCGCCACCTCGCTCGCCGCCACCAGGTGACCGTGGTGTATCGGGTCGAAGGTTCCGCCCATGACACCGAGCTTCCTGGTCCGGGCCCCATTCCTCATGCGAGGGACCCTAGCCTGCCGCGCTCCGGCGACCGGCGATCGCCCCCCGTGGCCGGAGAAATCCACAGGCACAGGCAACGCCGCGCGCACGCATCTGGCCCGACGTAGCATGCCGACCATGACCACCACCACCCCGGACCGCAACCGCGTCCAGCTACCCGGCATCAGCTCCCGGGCCTACGAGCACCCCGCCGACCGCTCGGCACTGGTCGCGATGCGTTCGCTCTCAGGCTTCGACGCGGTGCTCAAACGCACCTCCGGCCTGTTCAGTGAGCGCCGCCTGCGGCTGATGTTCCTCGGCTCCTCGGTGCGGGCGAGCGAGACCCAGTTCCGCGGCCTGTACGACATGGGCCGCGACAGCGCGTTCCTGCTCGACCTGCACCGCGTGCCTGAGATCTACGTCCAGCAGGACCCGAAGCCCAACGCCATGGCGATCGGGTTCGACGACCCGTTCATCGTGGTCAACACGGGCCTGCTCGACCTCATGGACGAGGAGGAGCTGCGTTTCGTCGTCGGCCACGAGACGGCCCACATCCTGTCGGGACACGCCGTGTACGGCACGATGCTCGCGATCCTCACGCGGCTCGCCACCCGGGTCGCGTGGATCCCGCTCGGGTACATCGGCCTGCGGATCATCGTGACCGCGCTGGAGGAGTGGCACCGCAAGGCCGAGCTGTCGGCCGACCGCGGCGGCATGCTGTGCGGGCAGGACCCCGACGCGGCCATGCGTGCCCTCATGAAGCTCGCCGGCGGCTCGCGGCTGCACGAGATGAACATCGAGGCCTTCCTCGACCAGGCCCGCGAGTACGACACCGCCGGTGACGTCCGCGACGGCCTGCTGAAGGTGCTCAACCTGCTCGGCAGCACCCACCCGTTCGCGGTGATCCGGGTCGCCGAGCTGGACCGCTGGCGCCGCGACGGCGAGTACCAGTCGATCCTCGCCGGCAACTATCCGCGCCGTGAGGACGACGCCAACGCCAAGGTCTCCGAGGAGATCAAGGCCGCGGCCCGTTCCTACCGCGAGTCGTGGGCCCAGTCGCAGGACCCCTTCATCGGGGTGCTCCGCGACGTCGCGGAAGGCGCCGTGCACGCCGGCGAGCGCATCTTCAACCGCTTCGCCCGCCGGGACGCCTGACGGCCCCCTCCCATCGTCCCGTCGCACCGCCGGCGGGACGGTGCCACAGGGCTGGTCACAGGGGACGGAGGGCAGGACCGGTCCCGAAGGCCGGTGAGCAGGACCGGTGATCCCGGCCGGTGAGCAGGACTGGTGATCCCGGCCTGGTGGGCCGGGCCCGGTGAGCGACGGCCGGTCACAGTGCGTGCGGCAGCACCCAGGCGAGCACCCGCACGGCGGCGGCGCACAGCGCGACGAAACCGCCGAGCACCGACAGGGCCCGCAGGCCCTCGCGGCGCAGGTCGGGGACATGGCCGCCGATCCGCTCGACCTCACGGCCGACGATGCCGCCGCAGACGACGCCGAACACGACACCGGCCACCGTCATCGGCCCGTCCTGTGTCCACCAGGCGTCGGCCACCTGGCCACCCGCGGTGACCCAGAAGGCCGACGCGGCGATGGCCGCCGCCGGCAGGCCGGGCCAGACGGCGGCGCTGAGCGCCGACCCGCTGAGCGCCAGCGGGAACGACACCACGCGCAGCGTGCCGCGCACCCGGGCCGACCGGCGGTTGCGCACCAGCCAGTGCCCGCCCCACCAGGCCCTGGCGAGCACGCAGAACGCCGCGGTGACGGCGAACGTCGCGGGTGGCCAGATCACCGACACCACGACGCACGGCACCGCCAGCATGGCGAGCACGATCAGCACCGCGCTCCCCGGCGGCGCCGTGGCGCCGGCGGCGATCGCTTCGGCGGCGAGCGCCGGCCGTCTCTCGGCCGTCCCGGCCCTGGCCCGCGTGCGGCGCGCCGGCACCTCCGCCTTGACCTGGGTCTCCTCCCGGCCCCTGCGGCGTACCGGCGTCTCCGCCTGGACCTGGGTCTCCTCCCGGCCCCTGCGGCGTACCGGCGTCTCCGCCTTGACCTGGGTCTCCTCCCGTCCCTTGCGGCGTACCGGCGCGTCCGCCTGGACCTGGGCCTCCTCCCGGCCCTTGCGGGGAGCGGCGTCGGCCTTGACCTGCGCGTCGTCGACCCGCGGCTTGCGCGGCGCCGCCTCGGCCTTGACCGGTGTCTCCTCCGCGCGGCCCACGCGAACGGGCTTGTCCGGGGTGTCGCCGGAGGCGCGGCCACGGCGGGGCTCGGGCTTCTGCGTGCCGTCGGCGGCCGGGTCGGCGGCGTCGGCGCGCGTGCGGCGGCGCGGAGGCGGAAGCGGCGGGCCCGCGGTGGCGCGGGCCAGGCGGGACAGCCGGTCCGACAGCAGCGCCGCGGTGGGCCGCTTGTCGGGGTCGCGGTGCAGCGCGGCGCGCACCAGCGGCAGCAACACCCCCGGCACTCCGGCGAGGTCCGCTCTGCCGTTCAGCACGGCGTACATCTGCGCCTCGACACTGCCACGGCCGAACGTCGGCCGTCCCGTGGCGGCGAACGCCACCGTGGCGGCCCAGGAGTGCACGTCGGACGGCTCGGCGACCTCCTCCTCGGCGAACACCTCAGGCGCCGAGTACCCGGGGGTGCCGAGGAACGTGCCGGTCATGGTGAGCCTGGTGGCGTCGACGACCTGCGCGATGCCGAAGTCGATCAGCACGGGGCCGTCCGGGCCGAGCACGACGTTGGCCGGCTTGACGTCCCGGTGCACCACCCCGGCGGCGTGGATGATCGCGATCGCGGTGGCCAGCCCCTGGGCCAGGTCGATGAGGCCGCCGCTCGCCAGCGGCCCGCCGCGTCTGACGGCGTCCAGCAGCGTCTCGCCCTCGACGTACTCCATCACGAGGTAAGGACGGTCCCCGGACAGCTCGGCGTCCAGCACGCGGGCGACGTACGGGCTCTCGACCCGCCGCAGCGCCTTCACCTCGCGCTCCAGCCTTAATCGCGCCTCGGGGTCGTCGCCGATCGCCTCACGCAGCAGCTTGACGGCGACCTTCTCACCGCGCCTGCTGACGGCGAGGTAAACCTCGCCCATGCCACCGCGGCCGAGGCGTTCCACCATGGTGTACGGACCGGCCTTACCCAGCCCGCTCACTCGCCGTGCACCCATAGAAGTCGCCACCATAGCGCTGATCGGCCCGGGAACCGCGGCGGCGCGCCGTAGCGTTTTGCGTGTCTTGTCCTAGGCACACCGGTAAGCGGCCCGCATCCGGCGTGCCGGATGCGGGCCGCGACCCGGGTCAGCTCGCGTCGGAGCCGGTGGCGATCACCGTGCCGCCGGAGGTGCGCAGGTGGCCCTCGCCGGTGTACACCCACTTGGTGGAGGTCAGCTCCGGCAGGCCCATGGGGCCTCTGGCGTGCAGCTTCTGGGTGGAGATGCCGATCTCGGCGCCGAAGCCGAACTCGCCGCCGTCGGTGAAGCGGGTGGAGGCGTTCACCGCGACCGCGGCCGAGTCGACCAGCGAGACGAACCGCCTGGCGGCCTTCTGGGAGCGGGTGACGATGGCGTCGGTGTGCGCCGAGCCGTACCGGCGGATGTGCGCGACGGCGTCCTCCAGGGAGCCGACCACCGCGGCGGCGATGTCCAGCGACAGGTACTCCTGCCGGAAGTCCTCCTCGGTGGCGGGCACCACGGTCACGCCGGTGCTCTGGCCGCCGTACGCCGCGACGCGCTCGTCGCCGTGCACCGTGACGCCTTCGCGGGCCAGCCGGGTCAGCGCCATCGGCACGAACGCGTCGGCCACCGCCGCGTGCACCAGGAACGTCTCGGCGGCGTTGCACACCGACGGACGCTGCGCCTTGGCGTTCACCAGGATCTCCAGGGCCAGTTCCAGGTCGGCGTCCGCGTCGACGTACACGTGGCAGTTGCCGACCCCGGTCTCGATCACCGGCACGGTGGACTCCTCGACCACCGAGTTGATCAGCGAGGCGCCGCCTCGCGGGATCAGCACGTCCACCAGGCCCCTGGCCCGCATGAGGTGCTTGACCGACTCGCGGGTGGTGCCGGGGACCAGCTGCACGGCCTCCGCCGGCACCTCGGTGCCGGCGAGGGCCTCCTGCATGACCCGCACCAGCACGGTGTTGGACTGGTAGGCCGAGGACGAGCCGCGCAGCAGCGCGGCGTTGCCGCTCTTGAGGCACAGCGCCGCGGCGTCCACCGTGACGTTGGGCCGGCCCTCGTAGATGATGCCGACGACGCCGAGCGGCACGCGGAGCTGCCGCAGCTCCAGGCCGTTCGGCAGCGTGCTGCCACGGATGACCTCACCCACAGGGTCCGGCAGCTCGGCGACGTCGCGCACGGCACGCGCGATCGACTCGACGCGGGCCTCGTCCAGGCGCAGCCGGTCGATCATCGCGTCGGGGGTGCCGGCGCTCCGCGCGGCCTCGACGTCCCTGGCGTTGGCCTCGACGATCTCGGCGGCGCGGGCCAGCAGATCGTCGGCGACGGCGTGCAGCGCGGTGTCCTTGGCGGCGCGCGGCAGCGGCGCGAGGACGGCCGCCGCGTCGCGTCCGGCGTTCGCCACCTTCAGAAAGTCGTCGGCGTCAGACATGCCGCATGCTCCTGCTCTCGGTCGTGGGCTCCAGTATGACCATGTCGTCGCGGTGGATCAGCTCGCGTTCGTACTCGGGCCCGAGCGTCGCGGCGAGCTCGCGGGTGGACCGGCCGAGCAGCTCGGGGATCTCGGCGGCGTCGAAGTTCACCAGGCCCCTGGCGACCGGCGTGCCGAGCGGGCTGTACAGGTCCACGGGGTCGCCGGCGGTGAAGTCTCCCTCGACGAGGGTGACCCCGGCCGGCAGCAGCGACTTGCGGCGCCGCACCACGGCCTCCACCGCGCCGTCGTCCAGGTGCAGGCGGCCCCGGCCGGTGGTGGCGTGCGCCAGCCACAGCAGGCGGGTGCCGGGGTGGCGCGCGTCGGCGTGGAAGTACGTGCCGACGTCCAGCCCGGCGAGTGCCTGCGCGGCGTGCGCGGCGGCGGTGAGCACCACCGGCACCCCGGCGCCGGTGGCGATGCGCGCGGCCTCCACCTTGGTGATCATGCCGCCGGTCCCGACCCTGCCGGACCGGCCGAGCTCCACCCCGGCGAGGTCGGCGGGACCGAGCACCCGCTCGATGCGGTTGGCCCCGCCGGGACGGCGCGGGTCGCCGTCGTACAGCGCGTCCACGTCGGACAGCAGCACCAGCGCGTCGGCGCGGATCAGGTGGGCCACCAGGGCCGCCAGCCGGTCGTTGTCGCCGAAGCGGATCTCGTCGGTCGCCACGGTGTCGTTCTCGTTGACCACCGGCATGATGCCGAGTTCGAGCAACCGGATCAGCGTGCGCTGCGCGTTGCGGTGATGGGAGCGGCGCATCATGTCGTCAGCGGTGAGCAGCACCTGGCCGACCCGCAGGCCGTACCTGGCGAACGACGAGGTGTAGCGGGCCACCAGCACCCCCTGGCCGACCGAGGCGGCGGCCTGCTGCGTGGCGAGGTCGCGGGGCCGCGCGCTCAGGCCGAGCGGGCCGAGGCCGGCGGCGATCGCGCCGGAGGAGACGAGCACGAGCTGCGTGCCGGTCGCCGCGCGCGTGGCGAGCACGTCCACGAGCGCGTCCACCCGGTCGCTGTCGATGGTGCCGCTCGCGGTGGTCAGCGACGACGACCCGACCTTCACCACCAGACGCGCGGCGGCGGCCACCCGGTCCCGGCCGTTGTCCACGTTCATCACCCTTCGCAGCAGGTCGTTGTGCTCGCGGCCTCAGCCGAGGCGGTCGTCGGACCCGCGCGGCCCCTGGTGGGCCACGCCGGACTCCAGGGAGGCCCGCCAGTCGAAGACGTAGCCCCCCTCCATCGGGCCGATGATCACCTCGGCGCCGTCACCGGCGCCGGCCTCGGCCAGGGCCTTCTCGATGCCGAGCCGCTCCAGGCGGTCGGCGAGGTAGCCCACCGCCTCGTCGTTGGAGAAGTCGGTCTGCCTGATCCAGCGTTCGGGCTTCTCGCCGGTCACCTGGAAGGTGTTGTCACCGACCCGCCGCACGGCGAACCCGGCGTCGCCGAGCTGCTTCGGCCGCAGGACGATCCGCGTCGGCTCCTCGACCGGCCGCTCGGCGCGGTCGGCGCGGACCATCTCGGCCATCGCGAACGACAGCTCGCGCAGGCCCTCGTGGGTGGCCGCGGAGATCTCGAAGACCTGCATGCCCTGCGCCTCCAGCATGGGCCGCACCATGTCGGCCAGTTCCCTGGCGTCCGGCACGTCGATCTTGTTGAGCACCACCAGGCGTGGCCGGTCCTCCAGCTCGCCGTACGCGGCGAGCTCCGCCTCGATGACCGCGACGTCGGTCAGCGGGTCACGGCCCGGCTCGATGGTGGCGCAGTCCAGCACGTGCACGATGGTCGAGCACCGCTCCACGTGGCGCAGGAACTCGTGGCCGAGTCCCTTGCCCTCCGACGCGCCGGGGATCAGCCCCGGCACGTCCGCGACCGTGAACACCGTCTCCCCCGCGGTGACCACACCGAGGTTCGGGACCAGCGTGGTGAACGGGTAGTCGGCGATCTTGGGACGGGCCGCGCTGAGCGCGGCGATCAGCGACGACTTGCCGGCGTTGGGGAAGCCGACCAGCGCCACGTCGGCGACGGTCTTCAGCTCCAGCACCACGTCGGACTCGTCCCCCGGCTCGCCGAGCAGCGCGAACCCCGGGGCCTTGCGCTTGGTCGAGGCCAGCGCGGCGTTGCCGAGGCCGCCGTGACCACCCTGCGCCACGACGTACCGGGTGCCGGCGCCGATCAGGTCCACGAGGACGTCACCGGTCTTGGCGTCCTTGACGACCGTGCCGTTCGGCACCTTGAGCACCACGTCGGGGCCGTTGGCGCCGTCCCGGTTGGCCCCCATGCCCTGCTTGCCGTTGGTGGCCTTACGGTGCGGACGGTGGTGGTAGTCGAGCAGCGTGGACGTGTTGGGATCGACCTCCAGGATCACGTCCCCGCCGCGGCCGCCGTTGCCGCCGTCCGGGCCGCCGAGCGGCTTGAACTTCTCCCGGTGGATGGACGCGCAGCCGTGACCCCCGTCGCCGGCCTTCACCTGCAGGACCACACGGTCCACGAACTCCGCCACGCGCCGAACTCCTGATCTTCCGGGCCGGTACGGCCCCCATAACGACGATGAGGCGGATCGATCGACGTCGATCCGCCTCATGCGACGATCTTCTGAGGCCCTGCGGCCCCTTCGCTCGCCCCTGTGCTCCCCGCCGGCGGATCTACTCCGCGGCTGGGACGATGCTCACGGCACGACGGCCGCGCTTGTTACCGAACTGCACGTGCCCGGCCACCAGGGCGAACAACGTGTCGTCGCCACCGCGGCCGACGTTGTCGCCGGGGTGGAAGTGGGTGCCGCGCTGACGGACGATGATCTCGCCGGCGTTGACGAGCTGACCACCGAAACGCTTGACGCCGAGCCGCTGGGCATTGGAGTCACGGCCGTTCCGGGTGGAGGAGGCGCCCTTCTTGTGTGCCATGATTCGCTACCACTACTTCCCGGGGTTGATGCCGGTCACCTTCACCTGGGTGTACCGCTGGCGGTGACCCTGGCGCTTCTTGTAACCGGTCTTGTTCTTGTACTTGAGGATGCGGATCTTGGGGCCCTTGGTCTCGCCGAGAATCTCGGCGGTGATCTCGAACCTGCCAAGCTTGGTGGCGTCGGTGGTCACATCGCCGTCGTTGACGACGAGCACCGGCGCCAGCTGCACCGTGGAGCCGACCTCACCGGCGACCTTGTCCACCTCGAGGACGTCACCGACGGAGACCTTCTGCTGCCTGCCGCCGCAACGAACGATCGCGTACACCGCGGAACCCTTCTTCTGGCTGATTGCTCCTCGAACACCGCGCCACTCGCATCCGGCTCTTCGTCGATGACACGACCGGCGAACCGGGCTAGGCGCGCGAAGCAGGCGCGCCTCGGACGCACCGGTTGACTAGAATACCGGATCGCGGGACTCCTGGTCGAACCGAACGCCGAGGCGCGCCTGACTTGTCACTCCGCCGGTCCGGCCGGCCGGGTGGCCTTCCTCGGCCGGCGCCGCGCGCGTGCGGGCTGCGGCTCCTCGCCGGTCAGCGCGCCGGTCACGCTGTCGCGCAGGGCCTCGCCGCTCGCCGCGACGGCGGCGACACCCTCCTTGACCCGCTCGGCGGCCTTCTCGAGCTTCTCCGCCACGGCCTTCTCGACGGCCATCTTGCCCTGCGTGCCGCGGGGCTCGGGCTTGCCGTCGACCGGCTCCGAGGACACGATCAGCCCGCGGCCGTTGCAGCACTCGCACGGCGTGGAGAACGCCTCAAGCAGCCCCTGACCCACGCGCTTGCGCGTCATCTGCACCAGGCCGAGCGAGGTCACCTCGGCGACCTGGTGCTTGGTGCGGTCGCGCGCCAGGCACTCCAGCATGCGCCGCAGCACCAGGTCGCGGTTGCTCTCCAGCACCATGTCGATGAAGTCGACGACGATGATGCCGCCGATGTCACGCAACCGGAGCTGCCGCACGATCTCCTCGGCGGCCTCCAGGTTGTTCTTGGTGACCGTCTCCTCCAGGTTGCCACCCTGGCCGGTGAACTTGCCGGTGTTGACGTCCACCACGGTCATCGCCTCGGTGCGGTCGATCACCAGGGAGCCGCCGCTCGGCAGCCACACCTTGCGCTCCATCGCCTTGGCGATCTGCTCGTCGATGCGGTACGCCGCGAAGACGTCGCCGTCCTCCCACTTGGTGAGGCGGTCGGCCAGATGCGGCGCGACGTAGCGGACGTACTCGTCCACCGTGCCCCACACCTCGTCACCGGAGACCACCAGCGAGGAGAAGTCCTCGTTGAACACGTCGCGCACCACACGGACCGTGAGGTCCGGCTCGGACGACAGCAGCTCAGGCGGGCTGCCGGACTTGGCCTTGCGCTGGATCGCCTCCCACTGCGCCGACAGGCGTGCCACGTCGCGGCTCAGCTCGTCCTCCGACGCACCCTCGGCGGCGGTGCGCACGATGACGCCGGCGTTCTCCGGCATGACCTTCTTGAGGATGGCCTTGAGCCTGCTGCGCTCCTTGTCCGGCAGCTTGCGGCTGATGCCGGTCATCGAGCCGTCCGGCACGTACACGAGGTAACGGCCCGGGAGGCTGATCTGGCTGGTCAGCCTGGCACCCTTGTGACCCATGGGGTCCTTGGTGACCTGCACGAGCACCGACTGGCCCGACTTCAGCGCCGACTCGATGCGCTTCGGCTGGCCTTCGAGGCCCGCGGTGTCGAAATTGACCTCACCGGCGTACAGCACGGCGTTGCGGCCCTTGCCGATGTCGATGAACGCGGCCTCCATCGACGGCAGGACGTTCTGCACCTTGCCGAGGTAGACGTTGCCGACGTACGACTGGCTGGACTCGCGGTCGACGTAGTGCTCCACGAGCACGCCGTCCTCCAGCACCGCGATCTGGGTGCGGCCACCCTGGCGGCGCACCACCATGACCCGCTCCACCGACTCACGGCGCGCGAGGAACTCCGACTCGGTGATCACCGGCGGCCGGCGGCGGCCCTGCTCGCGGCCCTCCCGGCGGCGCTGCTTCTTGGCCTCCAGGCGGGTGGAGCCCCGGAAGCCCTGCACCTCGTCCACCGACGTGGAACGGCCGGCGCGGGGAGCGCGGATGCGCACCACCGTGTTCGGCGGGTCGTCGGTGTGGGTCTCGGCGTCCTCGGTGCCGCGGCGGCGACGCCGGCGGCGGCGGCGCGAACCACCGGCCTCGTCGTCGTCCTCGGCGGCCTCGGCCTGCGGCTCCTCCTCGGCCGCGGTCTCCTCCGCGGCCTCCGGCTCGTCGCCGCTCTCGTCGCCGTCGGCCTCGTCCCTGGCCTTGCCCCGGCCCCTGCCGCCCCTGCGACGGCGGCGGCGACGGCCACCGGCGTCGTCCTGGTCGTCGTCCTCGGCGGACGTCTCGGCGGTCTCGGGCTCCTCGGTGAGGTCGTCGTCCTCGGCGCGTTCCTCCTGCCGCTGCTCCTCGGCACGGCGGGGCTGCGGCGGCACGACCGGCGGCACGACGGCACGCGGCTCGGGGGCCTGGAAGATCGGCTGGAACACCGCGGCGGGAGCCTGGAACGCGACGGCCGGCGACGCGACCTGCTCGGTCAGCGCCGTCAGGCCGAACGGGTCGGCGAACAGCGACGTCGCGCCGCCGGACGACCCGGCCTTGGGCTCCTCGACGACGTCCTCACCCGCGGGCTCGTCGTCCAGCGCCTCCTCCTCGGGGAGCACCTCGGCGATGTCCCCGGCGATGTCCCCGGCGATGTCCCCGGCGTCCCCGGTCTCCTGGCCGGGCACGCCGGCGCCTGACGCGGCGGCGTCCGGGGTGGCGGCGACCTCGGGGGTGGTGGATCGTTCCGTGGGGGCCGCCGGGGTCTCGGGGACCACGGCCGCCTTCCTGCTGCGCCGCCTGCGGGCCGGCGCGGCGGGAGCGGACTCCTGCGCGGGGACCTCCGGCGCAGCGGTGACGGACTCACCGGCGGGGAACTCCGGGGCCGTCACCGGTGCCTGCGCGGCGTCGTCCGGCTGGACCGCCGGGGTGTCCTGCGCGGGGACGACCGGCGCCGCGGGTGCGGCGTCCGGCTCGGCGTCCGCCTTGACGGACTTCCTGGCACGGGTGCGGCGCGCCGGCGCCTCACCGTCCTTGACCGCCGTACGGCGGCGCGTGACCCGCTTGGCGGGCTCCGGCGCCTCCGCGGTCTCGCCGGCCACCGGCGCGGCGTCGGCGGTGCCACCATCGGCGTCACCCGTACCGATGCCGGCACCGGTCCTGACACCGGTGTCGGCGGTCGCTTCGGTCCTGGCGGCGACGCCGTCCGCCGCTCCGGATCCGCCGCCGTCGGCGGTGCCGGTCACGGCGGTGGCGGCGCGCTCCGTCTCCTCCGGAGGCGGGCCCGCCGGTCGGCTCGCCGCGCGGCGGCGCCGGACCGGGGTCTTGGTCTCCTGCTTTTCCGTTGTATCCCCGCCGAGGCCGGCGGCCCCGACGATGGGCTCGTTGTCGAGCATGCGGGCGTTCTCCCGTCAGCTCCCGGGCGCGTCACCGCGCCGCGCGGGAGCTCTCGTCTCTCGCTGTACGCCGGTCCGCCTCGCGGGGCCCGGCGCCAAGTCCTATTTGTGGTCATCGACGTGCCGCACAGCCGGCCCCGTCTCGCCGCCGCGAACGTCGCGGTCCAGGTCGAGCGGGTCGGCGGTTCCACCGGTGTGCGCGTCGAGCGGTCCCTGCGCCAGCCTGGTCACCTCAGGGGGTGACGGCGGCGCGAAACCAGCGACAAGACGCAGACCCGTGAGCACGTCATCGGGCCGGACGGCGGGTGTCACCTGCCGTACGACCATACGCAGTATCGCACACGGCGGGCCGGAGGCCCCGTCCGCCGTGACCGTCGTCTCGTCGCCCGCCGTCAGGGTGTGCACGGCCTGCCTGGCGTCGAAACGGCGCATTCCTTTTTTGGTGAGGCGTTCCACCTCGACCGTGTCCCGCGTGAGGAACTCCTTCACCGCGACCTCGGCCTCCCTCGCCGAGGCGCCGGGAAGGCGCACCTCCCACTCGGAGAACTCCAGCCGGTCGGCCAGGCTGCCGGCCCGCGCCTCGACCACGTCGAGAACGTCGAGACCCGGAGGCAACGAGGAGTCCAGTTGGGCTCGGACGCGGTCGGGCACGCAGGCCGACACGACGCCGATCTCCAGATATTCCGCTTCGCTGGCCACCCCGGTGGGGGCGGCACCCGCGTATGAGATCTTCGGGTGGGGTGTGAACCCCGCGCTGAAGCCGACGGGGATGCCGGCTCGGCGCACCGCGCGCTCCACGGCGCGCGAGATGTCTCGGTGACTGGTGAACCGCAGCCTGCCGCGCTTGGCGTACCGCACCCGGAGGCGCTGCACCACCGGCGCGGGCGGGGGCCCATCAGGTACAGGGTTCTTCAGCTAATCGTCCTTTCTCCGTCGTACCGTCCCCTTGACCTCCTACTCAGGATAGGGGCGCCGGGGCGGCCGGGGCTCGTGACGACGGGCCCCGGTCACCCGGCGGGACGGCTCTACAGCATGCAACGATGACAGGCCGTGTGCGCTTCCCCGCGTCGTGTCTCAGACGACGGTCAGGGGGAGCAGCTTCCGGCCGGTGGGGCCGACCTGGATCTCGGTCCCCATGGTGGGGCAGACGCCGCAGTCGTAGCAGGGGGTCCAGCGGCAGTCCTCGACCTCGGTCTCCGAGACGGCGTCCTGCCAGTCCTGCCACAGCCACTCGCGGTCCAGCCCGGCGTCCAGGTGGTCCCAGGGCAGCACCTCGACCTCGTCGCGCTCCCTGGTGGTGTACCAGTCGACGTCGACCGGCTGACCGGCCAGCGCCTTCTCGGCGCAGGCCATCCAGCGGTCGTAGGAGAAGTGCTCGCTCCAGCCGTCGAACCGGCCGCCGTCCTCCCAGACGGCCCTGATCACCGCGCCGACCCGGCGGTCACCCCGCGACAGCAGGCCCTCGACGATGGACGGCTTGCCGTCGTGGTAGCGGTACCCGATGGCCTTGCCGAACTCCTTGTCGGAGCGCAACGCGTTCCTGAGCTTCGCCAGGCGGTCGTCGACGGTCTCGTGGTCGGTCTGCGCGGCCCACTGGAACGGGGTGTGCGGCTTCGGCACGAACCCGCCGATGGACACCGTGCAGCGCACGTCACGGGTGCCGGTGGCCTCACGGCCCGCCTTGATGACCTTCTTGGCGAGATCGGCGATGCCGAGCACGTCCTCGTCGGTCTCGGTCGGCAGCCCGCACATGAAGTACAGCTTCACCTGGCGCCACCCCTGGCCGTAGGCCGCGGTGACGGTGCGGATGAGGTCGTCCTCGGAGACCATCTTGTTGATGACCTTGCGCATGCGCTCGGAACCCCCTTCGGGGGCGAACGTCAGGCCCGAGCGGCGGCCGTTGCGCGACAGCTCGTTCGCGAGGTCGATGTTGAAGGCGTCGACCCGCGTCGACGGCAGCGACAGGCTGGTGTTGGTGCCGTCGTACCGGTCGGCGAGGCCCTTGGTGATGTCGGCGATCTCGGAGTGGTCGGCGCTGGACAGCGACAGCAGGCCGACCTCGTTGAACCCCGACTCGCGCACACCGGCCTCGACCATGTCGCCGATCGTGGTGATCGACCGCTCCCGCACCGGCCGCGTGATCATGCCGGCCTGGCAGAACCGGCAGCCACGGGTGCAGCCGCGGAAGATCTCGACACTGAACCGCTCGTGCACCGTCTCGGCCAGCGGGACCAGCGGCTTCTTCGGGTAGGGCCACTCGTCGAGGTCCATGACGGTGTGCTTGTGCACCCGCCACGGCACACCTGGCCGGTTCGGCGCGACCCTGGCGATGCGGCCGTCGGGGTGGTACTCGACGTCGTAGAACTTCGGGACGTACACCCCGCCGGTGGAGGCGAGGCGCATGAGCAGCTCGTCACGGCCGCCGGGGCTGCCCTCGGCCTTCCACTCGCGGATCACCTCGGAGATCGCGATGGCGATCTGCTCGCCGTCGCCGAGCACCGCGGCGTCCAGGAAGTCGGCGATCGGCTCGGGGTTGAACGCCGCGTGACCGCCGGCCAGCACGATCGGGTCGTCCTCGCCGCGGTCGGCGGCCGCGAGCGGGATGCCGGCCAGGTCGAGCGCGGTCAGCAGGTTGGTGTAGCCGAGCTCGGTGGAGAACGACACGCCGAGCACGTCGAACGCGCGCACCGGCCGGTGCGCGTCGACGGTGAACTGCGGCAGGCCGTGCTCGCGCATCAGCGCCTCAAGGTCGGGCCACACGGCGTAGGTGCGCTCGGCCAGGGTGGCGGGCAGCTCGTTGAGGATCTCGTAGAGGATCTGCACGCCTTGGTTGGGCAGGCCCACCTCGTAGGCGTCCGGATACATCAAGGCCCAGCGGACGTCCGCCTCGTCCCAGTCCCTGACAGTCGAATTGAGCTCACCCCCGACGTACTGGATGGGCTTCTGCACCCGGGGCAGCAGCGCTTCCAGGCGGGGAAACAGCGACTCGACAGACATGTGTCCAAGGGTAGTTCCTGCTCAGCACGCCTCGCACCGGGCATGACACGGCGAGGCGCCTGCCGGCCCTCAGAAGCGCCGTTCCCTGACGTGCACGGCCTGGAGCAATCCGATGGCGATCATGTTGGCGAACGTCGCCGTGCCGCCGTAGGAGACGAACGGCAGCGGCACACCGGTGATCGGCATGATGCCGATGGTCATGCCGACGTTCACATACGTCTGGAAGGCGAACCAGCAGACGATGCCGCCGGCCATGAGCGCGCTGAAGCGGTCCTCGCAGTGGCGCGCGATGCGCAGCCCGCGCAACAGCACCACGCCGAGCAGCGCGACCACGGTGAACGCGCCGAGGAAGCCGAACTCCTCCCCCACCACGGTGAAGATGAAGTCGGTGTGCTGCTCCGGCACGAACCGGCCGGTGGTCTGACCTCCGTGGAACAGCCCCTTGCCGAACAGCTCACCCGACCCGATGGCGATCAGCGCCTGTGTGCTGTTGTACCCGGCGCCGCGCGGATCGTTGGCCGGGTCGATGAAGGCGGTGAACCGCGCGATCTGGTACGGCTTGAGCAGGCCGAAGAACCAGACCGCGAGGCCCCCGAGCAGCGCCAGCAGGCCGAGCGCGACGATCCAGCGTTTACGCAGGCCCGCGAAGATGATCAGCGCGCCGGTGGTGACGGCGAGCACCATGGTGGTGCCGAAGTCCGGCTGGAGCATGACCAGGCCCATCGGGACGGCCGCGGCGAACAGGCCGAGCAGCAGGTCCAGCGGCCGGGGCCGGTCCGAGCCCGCGGCGGGCTCGGCGAGCAGCGCGCCGAGCATCAGGACGAGGGCCGGTTTGGCCAGCTCCGACGGCTGCACCGCGAAGCCGCCGCCGAGCAGGATCCACGAGTGTGAACCGTTGACGGTCGACCCCAGCGGGGTGATCACCGCGAGCAGCCCGAGCAGCGACACGCCGTACACCACCGGCGCGTACACCCGGAGCCTGCGCTGGTCGGCCGTGGCGGCGAGCCCGCACAGGGCCCAGCCGATGAGCAGGTTCAGTATGTGCTTCTTCACCATGCCGGTCGGCGCACCCGCGGCCCAGGTGCGGGTGGACGACCACACCAGCAGTGTGCCGATCACCGACAGCGCGAGCACGGCGACGAGCAGCACGCCGTCCAGCCGCCACACCGCCGACCGCGCACCCATGGCCCGCTGGATCAACGAGTCACCCTGCGGCGCGAGAGCCTGGTTCACTCGGCCACCGTCCCGTCCCTGTTGATCGTCGGCAGCCGGTCCGGGGGCCGGCCGCCAGGCAGCGCCGCCTTGCCCTTGATGCCGTAGATGGCCTCCCAGATCTCGCGGGCCGCCGGCGCGGCGGCCATGGCGCCTTGACCACCCTGCGAGACGGTGACGACGACCACGAACCGCGGGTCACCCGCCGGAGCGAACGACGCGAACCACGAGGTGTCCTCCTTGCCGTACACCTCGGCCGTGCCGGTCTTGCCGCCGATCTTGACGACGTTCATGGGGAAGCCGCCGAACGCACCCGCCGCGGTGCCGTCGGACGTCACCTCACTCAGCGCGTTGCGGATGTAGTCACGTGTCCCCTTGTCCACCGGCAGCCGGCCCGTCACCGGGGCCGTGACCTCGCGCACCCGCGTGCCGTCGGGGCTGACGATCGCCTTGGCGATCCGCGGGCTGCGCAACCTGCCGTCCCCGACGAGCGCGGCGTACGCCACGGCAAGCTGCAGCGGTGTGACCAGCACGTCCCCCTGGCCGATGGACAGGTTGGCCGCCTCGGCGGCGTGCCACTCGAAACCCTCCAGGCAGTTCTCGTTGGCCAGCCGCTTGAGGTAGGCGGCCCGGCCCGGGTCCTTCTTGGCCACCTCGGGGTAGCCGGTCCTGGCGCGCAGGCAGCTCAGGTCCTTGGTGGCCTTCCACTGCTCCTTCTTCCAGTTCCTGCCGGGGATGCGGCCGGGCACCTCCCCCGGCAGGTCGATGCCGGTGCGCCTGCCGAAGCCGTACGCCTTGGCGGTGTTGGTCATCGGCTCCTTGGGATGGGGGACCGGTTTGTCGCCGCCGTCGCGTTTCCACATCTCGTACGCCGCGCGGTAGAAGATCGTGTCGCAGGACTTCACCAGCGCGGTGTGGAGGTTCATGGGGCCGAGGCCGATGCCGTGGAAGTTGTGGAACGACGTCCCCGCGACGTCGTAGGCGCCGGGGCAGTCGTAGGTGCCCTTCAGCGGGTAGCCGTCCCTGACCATCGCCGACACCGACGAGATCTTGAAGGTCGAGCCGGGTGCGTACTGGCCGTGCGTGGCGCGCGAGATCAGCGGCAGGCCGGCCTTCTCCGACAGCAGACTCCGGTACTCCTTCTCGGAGATGCCGCCGGCCCACACCGCCGGGTCGTACGTCGGCATGCTGCCGAGCGCGATGACGCCGCCGGTCCGCACGTCCAGCACGACAGCGGCGGCGCCGTCGGCCTTCGGCGCGTTCTTCATCGCGTGGGCCAGCGCCTGGTCGACGGCCCTCTGCACACCGGTGTCCATGTGGGTGATCAAGATGGCGCCGGGGACCGGGGAGGTCTGGCGCTCGACCCCGAGCACCTTGCCCATGCGGTCCACCTGCACGCGGCGCAGGCCGGAGGAGCCACGCAACTCCTCGTCGTACACGTACTCCAGGCCGTCGCGGCCGACGAGGTCCACACCGGAGAAGTTGGCCTTCAGCGTGGAGCGCTTCTTCAGCTCCTCCTCGGTGACCGGCTGAAGGTAGCCGAGCGTCTGCGAGGCTCCGGCGCCGAGGGGGTACTCCCGGACGGCCTGCACCTCGGCGTGCACACCGGGGAAGTCCTCCTGGCGCTCCAGGATCTGCAGGGCCTGGCGGGTGGACACCTTGTCGTCGATGGGGATCGGCGAGTACAACGACCCCGGCCAGCAGGGACGGGTCACGTGCGGGCCGCAGGGACGTATGCGCTGGCGCAGCTCCTTGACCGGACGGCCGAGCACCGTGGCGAGACGTCCGAGCACGGCGGCGCCGCCGTCACGCATGCGTTCGAGCTCGGCGCGGTCCACCGACACCACCAGCGCGGAACGGTTGCGCACCAGGGGACGGCCTCTGGCGTCCAGGATCGGGCCGCGGACCGCCGGGACGATCACATCCCTGGTGCGGGTCTCGGTGGCCGCGGCGACGAACTGCGGTCCGCGCACCACCTGCACCTGCCACAGGCGCAGCCCCAGCACCACCAGCAGGGTGATCACCAGGAACTGCAGCACCACCAGCCTGGCGCGTACCCGGTTCACACCCGCCTCCGCACCGGGTAGGCCCCGGTCGGCACGGACCGGCGTCTCGGCCGCTCCCCCGCGCGCCGCGACACCACCCAGAAGCCCGCCGCCACGATCGCCAGGTCGTACACCACCATCGACGGCCAGTCCTCAAGCGGCGCGGGCCAGTCGACCCGTGGGTCGCCGAGCAACCCGCCGACGCCGGCCGCGAGCAACGGCGCCGCCATCACCGCCACGATCACCGTCGCCGCCAGCGCGCCGCGGGCCCGCTCCCCCGCGCGGCCCACCGCGAACCCCACCAGGCAGAACACCAGCGCGTACTGCCCCATCACGTGCGCCGCGGGAGGCAGCACGTCGGCGACCGCCCCGGTGAGGAAACCGATCAGCGCGCCGGCCGCCGCGCTCCGCACGGCCGCCAGCGCCACCACGCCGAGCAGGACGAGATCAGGCCCGCCACCACCGGGGAACGCGAACCTGTTGATCACGCTCACCTGCACGACCATGACCGCCGGCACCAGCAGGACCGCCGCGACCCCCCTCATGACCGCACCCCTCTCGCTCGCTCATTCCCGCTCACCGTCCCGGCCCCGGCCGTCGCCGGCGGCGCCTTCGCCGTCGCCGGGAGGCGCGTTGCCGCGTTCGCCGGGAGCGACGACCTCGCCGTCACCCGGGGTGGTGTCGCGACGGCGGGGACGCCGTTCCTCCGGTGGGCCGGACGGGTCGGCGCGCCGGCCCACCGCCGGTGGCGGCCCTGACGGCGGTGGCGCGGGGGTCGGGGACGGGGCCTCGGCACGAGCGGGTCTCCGCGCCGGCGCCGGTGGCAGCAGAGCGTCGCGGGGATCGCGAGCAGGGGCCTGGACGACGACCCCGACCACGTCGAGAGCGCCGAAGTCCACGAACGGCGTGGCGTAGGCGACGCGGGTCAGCTCGCCAGGCGTCGGCTCGACCCGCTCGATCGTGCCGATCGGCAGGCCCGGCACGTACGGCGTGCCGCGCTCGGAACCGAAGGTCACGATGCGGCTGCCGGTGGTCAGGGACGACACCGCGTCCAGCAGGCGGAACCGCACGAACCGGCCGTCGGCCGACGGGCCGAGCCCCGAGACCAGACCCACCTTGTTGCCCTGCTCCACCCGTGCCCCCACCGATGACGCCGGGTCGGTGAGCAGCACCACGGTCGAGGTGGACGGGCCCGCGCGCACCACACGGCCCACCAGCCCGTCGCCGTTCAGCACGGTCATCTCGGCCCGCACACCGTCCACCGAACCGGCGTCGATCTCGACGGTGTCCTCGAACCCCGGCACCCCGCGCCGCGCGATCACCTCGGCCGGCACCACGCGGAACCTGCCGAGGCCCGACAGGCCGAGCATCGCCGACAGCTCGGCCGACCGGCGGCGGTCCAGGCCCCGCGCGGTCAGCTCACCACGCAACCTGGCGTTCTCGGCGCGCAGCCGCGCGATGCGGCGCTCGGCGTCCGGCGCCGAGGCGAACGTCGAGACGAACTCGCCGACCGGCCGCGCGACCGCCGTACCCGCCTGCTCGGCCCAGCCGAACACCGACGCGCCGGCCGAACGGAACGGATCGAACAGCGAATCACCCCGCTGCCGGTGGTCGATCGTGATCAGGACGAGTGACGCGGCCAGCAGCAGGCCAAGGGTGGTCCGCGCACGGCGGGTGTCCCTCATCGGGGTCGTCGCTTCCTCGGCGCGCCGGTCAATGTCTCGGTTCCGGCACCAGCACCTGCTGCAGCACCTCGAACTCCTCGACACACTTGCCCGAGCCGAGCGCCACCGAGTCCAGAGCGTTCTCCACCAGATGGATCGGCATGCCGGTCTCGTCACGCAGACGGTCGTCCATGCCGCGCAGCAGCGCACCGCCGCCGGTCAGCGCGACACCTCGGTCCATCAGGTCGCCGGACAGCTCGGGAGGACACTTGTCCAAAGTGGTCTTCACCGCGTCGATGATCAGCTTGAGCGGCTCCTCGGTGGCGCGGCGGATCTCGTCCGCCGAGACCACCACGGTCTTCGGCAGGCCGCTGACGAGGTCACGGCCCCGGATCTCGGCGTGGCGGTCGTCACCGGTGGAGCACGCCGAGCCGATGGCGATCTTGATTTCCTCGGCGGTGCGCTCCCCGAGCATCAGGGAGTACTCCTTCTTGGCGAACGCCATGATCGCGTGGTCCAGCTCGTCACCACCCACCCTGATGGACTGGCTGGTCACGATGCCACCCATCGAGATGATCGCCACCTCGGTGGTGCCGCCGCCGATGTCGACCACCATGTTGCCCGTCGGCTCGTGCACCGGCAGCCGCGCGCCGATCGCCGCCGCCATCGGCTCCTCGATGATGTACACCCGCCGCGCACCCGCCTGGTAACCGGCTTCCTTCACCGCGCGCTGCTCCACGCCGGTGATGCCGCTCGGCACCGCCACGATGATGCGAGGCTTCGCGAAGTGACGCCGCTTGTGCACCCGCTGGATGAAATAGCGCAGCATGCGCTCGGTCACGTCGAAGTCGGCGATCACGCCGTCCTTGAGCGGACGGATCGCCACGATGTTCCCAGGCGTCCGGCCAATCATCCTCTTGGCCTCGATGCCAACCGCGACGATCTTGCCCGTGGTGGTGTTGATGGCCACCACCGACGGCTCGTTGAGCACGATGCCGCGCCCGCGCACGTAGACCAACGTGTTGGCCGTGCCCAGGTCGACGGCCATGTCACGGCCGAGGAACGCCAGCTTGCTGCCCATGGGGAAGGAAACCTTCCTTCAGGTGAGTCGCGAGAGATTACGATTCGCATTCGAATCGTAACGTGACGTACCCACTCCTGAGGGCAACGAGCCGCCAGCCCGGGGAAAATCTTGCCCCACCCGACACTCAAACCCACCCGCACAACCGGGCCCTGAACGATCGCTTCCCCGCCTCCACCAGCGAAAACGCCGCCGTCTCCCGCTGGCGTCACCGTGTCACGCCACCCCGGGACGACCGGACGAACACCGTGCCGGCGAAGCCCCACGACGCCTGGAAGGCCGGGCGAACACAGCACGCGGCCCCGGGTGCGTCAGCACACCGGGGCCGTCGTGGAATCGCTCAGAAGCGGTCCGGAAAGAAGATCTTGATCTCGCGCGCGGCGGACTCGGGCGAGTCGGAGCCGTGGACGACGTTCTCGCCGATCTCCAGCGCGTGGTCGCCGCGGATGGTGCCGGGAGCGGACTTCACCGGGTCGGTGGCCCCGGCCAGCGCACGGAACGCCTCGATCGCGCGCGGGCCCTCCAGGACCAGGGCCACCAGCGGGCCGGAGGTGATGAACGACACGAGCTCCCCGAAGAACGGCCTCTCGGAGTGCTCGGCGTAGTGCGCCTTGGCGGTCTCCGCGTCCAGTGTGCGCAGCTCCAGGGCGACGACCTTGAGGCCCTTGCGCTCGACTCGGGCGATCACGTCCCCGATGAGCCCACGGCGGACACCGTCGGGCTTGATCAGGACAAGCGTGCGCTCGGACACGAGAATCTCCTTAAGTCAACTGATCGCCACCCCGGCAGGGGCCCACGGCGAAAGGGGAAGCCTGCCCGCAGCCTACCGGCCCCCGCCGCCTACCCCATCCTCATGTCCACGAGGGTCTGCGTGCGGGTCCTCCCCGCCGGCAGGCGACGAACCGGGAGGGACGGCCGGGAACGCGACCGTGTCCCCGGCGCGCGCGATGTGCGCGCCGGCGGTGGAGGAGGGGATGGGGTCCGGGGACGGAGGCGCCGGCCGGGGGGCCGGGTCGCGGCGGCGCAGAAGAGCGCCGAGCACCAGGATGGCCACGACGACGAAACCCGCGACCAGAGCCCAGACGTGCAAGGCGCCGACGAAACCGTCCACCATGGCCTGGGACGTGACCGTGCCGGAGGCGCTGATCGCGCGCAGCCACCCCACCTGGATGCCGGTGCCGAGCAGGAAGCCACTGAGCACGGCGGGGAAGCACAACGACAGGCCGAACAGCCCCGCATGAGGGCCCGCGAGCAGCACGGCGGCACTCACCGCGACCGCGGCCCCGGCGGCCAGCAGCACCAGCGGCACGACCAGCGGGAGCCCGGTCGCCGACGGCACGAGCAGCCGTATGCCGCACAACCCGGCGACCACCGCGACCAGCCCGGCCGCCACGAGCCTCGCCACCGGCCCGTCCACCGCACGGCTCTGCGCGCCGCCATCGGCTCCGAGGCCGGACGCCGTGCCGTCCAGCGGCACCGGGTCGTCACCGACATCCCGGTGTGACGGCCCGCTCGCGGACGACCGCGCCGCGGCGGCGCCTTCGAGCGCCGCGGGGCCGGGAAACTTCGCGGACGGATCGACCGCGCCGGTCGACGTGACGGCGACACGGGAGCGTGCCGTGATGAAGCGGACAGCGGCAAAGGCGGCGGCGAACGCCGCGAGCGCGGCCAAGGCGAACGCGGCCCACAGCCCGGACAGCCCCGGCCCGCCGAGACCACCGAGCTCGACGTAGGTCACCTGGGCCGCGGTGGGCAGCACGACCAGGCCGACGGCGATCATGACAAGAGCGGCCATGCGCTCCTCGGAGCCCCCGGCCTGCCGTACGCACGCCATGGCGGGCAGCGAGACGACGGCGACGGCGGCCGCCACCAGGATCAGCTCGGACGGCCAGTTGAAGGTCGTGCCGACCGCCAGCGCCGCGACCCCCGCCGACGGCCCGGCCGTGAGCACCAGAGCCCTCCGTCCCGCCGCCGGCCACCGGATGGCCGCCGAGGACCCGGCCTCACCGCGACGCGACACCGCCAGATGGACGGCGGCGACGGCGAGCGCCACACCGGTCAGCAGTGGGTACGGCTGGAGCGTCACGCGCCACGACGTCACGTCGGCCAGCGGCCACAACGCCAGCGCCTGCGCCGCGAGCAGGCTCGCGCACAACGCCGCGGCCCACAGCGGCACCAGGACGCGCCGCGCGGCCCGAGGCCGCTCCCACGCCGCCGCGAACGTCGCGGGGACGAGGAGCCCCGCGCCGGCGCCGTGCATGGCACGCAGGGCCCCCACCTCGAACGCCGAGCCGGCGAAGCCACCGGCGAGGTCGGCCGCGGCCAGCATCGCGAGACCGGCGAGCACCAGCGGCGCGGGACGGAACCGGCGCAGCGCGGCGCCGGCCAGCGGCACGACGCACAACATGACAGGAAGGGCGAGCCCATGGGCCCGCAGGATGCCGACCCCCGCGAGGCCCGGAGGCAGCAGGGCGGACACCACGGAGATCGTGTTGGGGATGGCGACGATCGCCAAGGGGAGCCCGATGACGGCCAGCAGACCGACGACCACGTCGGCCGCGAACGGCAGGCGATTGACCCTGGCGAACCCGGCGAGCCTCGCCGCCGGCACTGATGGAGCGGGGGGAACGGCCATACCAGCCGACTTTAGCGCTAAGTCACGCCCTCGACACGACGAGCGACGAATATCGCGGTAATCCACAACGCGGCGAAGATCACTCCCAGGAAGAACATGATCGGCACAAGGAACCCGGTGGCGATCGCCAGCACCTGCAGAACGCTCCCCGCCACATACGCGAACGGCCGCTTCAGCAGCCCCGCGACCACCACACACAGCACCGCGAGCCCAAGCCCCACCGTGACGGCGATCGCCGGCTCCACCTTGTTCACCATGATCGCCACCGGTGTCACCAGCCCGAGCACGATCGCCTCCATGCCGAGCACACTCGCACACAACCGCCGCATCCCCGGCGTCACAGTGATGTTCATCGGGCCACCTCCTCCGCCACCGGACCGCACGTCACGCCGCACGTCACACCGACTCCACGCACAACCGACCCACGACCGGCATCCGGACGATGCTCCTCAAGCCTCGTCCGCCACCACGCCACGTACGTCACTCGAACTCCACATGCAACCAGCGCATCTCCGGCATGACAGTAATGCTCATCGCGTCTCCTCCCGCCACCGCGCCGCACCTCACTCGGACTCCGCACGCAAGCGGCACCCCTCCGACACGGCAGTGATGCTCATCGAGTCTCCACCCGTCACCGCGCCATGCCTCATTCGGACTCCGCGCGCAGCAGAGTGCGCGCGTCCCCCGCGGTGACCACCGAACCGGTGATCAGGACGCCGGTGCCGCTGAACTCCCCCGCCTCCTCGGCCAGACCGATCGCCATGTCGATCGCGTCGTCGAGGCGCGCCGCGACGTGGACGCGCTCGGTGCCGAAGATGTCCTCGGCGAGCGACCGCAGCTCGTCCACCTCCATCGAACGAGGCGAGGAGTTACGGGTCACGACGACCTCCGTCATGATCGGCTCAAGTCGTTCCAGCACGCCGGCGACGTCCTTGTCCGCCATGACGGCGACGACCCCGATGAGCCGGGAGAACCCGAACGACTCGTCGATCGCCTCGACGACCGACTCGGCGGCCCCCGGATTGTGCGCCGCGTCAACCAGCACGGTCGGCCCGCGCCGCACGACCTCGAGACGTCCCGGCGACGACACCTGCGCGAACGCGTTGCGCACCAGATCGGCGTCCAGCGGCTCGTCCCCGGCCGTCAGCATCTCGACCGCGGCCAGAGCACATGCCGCGTTCCCCGCCTGATGGTCCCCGTACAGCGGCAGGAACACCTCGTCGTACACCCCCTTGAGCCCCTGCAGCCGCAGCATCTGCCCCCCCATGGCCCCTCCGCGCTGCAGGACCCCGAACTCGAGACCTTCACGCGCGACCGTGGCCCCGACCTCCGCGACACGCCGCAGGAGCACCTCCGCCGCCTCCACCGGCTGCTGCGCCAGCACCGCCGTGGCCCCCGGCTTGATGATCCCCGCCTTCTCCCGCGCGATGGCGTCGATGTCCGGCCCGAGGTACGCCGTGTGGTCGAGCGAGATCGGCGTCACCACCGCCACCGTCCCGTCCGCCACATTGGTGGAATCCCACGTCCCACCCATCCCGACCTCGACCACCGCGACGTCCACCGGCGCGTCCGCGAACGCCGCGTACGCCATGGCCGTCAACGTCTCGAAGAACGACAGGCGGCCGTGCCGCTGGTCGACCAGCTCCAGATACGGCAGCACGTCCTCGTAGACCTGGACGAACCGCTCCTCACTGAGCGGCTTCCCGTCCACGGTGATCCTCTCCCGCATGGACGTCAGATGCGGACTGGTGAACCGCCCCACCCGCAGGTTCCGCTCCCGCAGCAGCGTGTCCACCATCCGCGCCGTACTGGACTTCCCGTTCGTCCCCGTGATGTGCACAACGGGATACGCACGCTGCGGCTGCCCCAGCAGATCCATCAACTGATTGATCCGGTCAAGAGTCGGATCGATGTCCCACTCCACACCCCGCCGCAAGATCGCCTTCTCAACCCCCAAGTACTCCACCCCCGAAGCCTACTGACCCACCCCCCCAACCACTCCACGACCTCCACCCCCCGCAAGTCCCCCCCACCGACACTCCCCCGCCGATTCCCCTACACTCCCCCACGACTCCGACCGAACCGCTCCCCTCCCGATCTCCTTCTCGACACTGACCGAACCGCACCCCAGCCGACTTCACTGACCGACTTCTCGACACCGCTCCCCTGCCGACCTCCTTCTCGACACCGACCAGACCGCACCTCAGCCGACTTCTTCTCGACACCGACCAGACCGCACCCCTGCCGACTTCTTCTCGACACCGACTAAACCGCACCCCTGACCGACTTCTTCTCGACGGCCGCTGTCTCAGCCGTCCTCGACGGCCGCCGTCTCAGTCGTCCTCGACGGCCGCCGTCTCAGTCGTCCATCACGATGACCGCCGTTGTTCGGCGCCGCGACGGCGGGACGCAGGTCGGCGAACCCGGCGCCACCCTACGACGGCCAACCGGCCCACGCCGGCCACCCCACACCTCCGCGAGCGGCCAGCCCCCGGCAACCACCCCCACACCAACGCCGGCACTACACCAACGCCGCCACCCCTCCCCCCCTCCCCCCACCAGCATCGCCGGCAGGACAACCCCCACAGCCCGCGCGGGAAACCCGGCACAAAGCGGATCCCCCCGGAAACGCGAAAAGCCGCCCAGGCAGTGCCTGGGCGGCTTTTCGTGACAGCAGCAGTGTGCTGTGAATGTTTGTCCGGCGGTGTCCTACTCTCCCACACCGTCCCCGGTGCAGTACCATCGGCGCTGGACAGCTTAACTTCCGGGTTCGGAATGTAACCGGGTGTTTCCCATCCGCTATGACCGCCGTAACCCCATGAAACAACCACCCGCGGAACGGGTTTGTTGTCTCTGAGTCACACAGTGGACGCGAGCATCACCCAACCAAACACACACACAGCAACTGCAGCATGCAAGGTCGGATAAAAGTTTTGTGGTCAAGTCCTCGGCCTATTAGTACCGGTCGGCTGGGCGCCTTACAGCGTGTACACCTCCGGCCTATCAACCCAGTCATCTCCTGGGAGCCTTACCCCCACAACGGGGTGGGAGACCTCATCTCAAGGCGAGCTTCCCGCTTAGATGCTTTCAGCGGTTATCCCTGCCGAACGTAGCCAACCAGCCATGCACCTGGCGGTACAACTGGCACACCAGAGGTTCGTCCGTCCCGGTCCTCTCGTACTAGGGACAGCTCCTTTCAAGTCTCCTGCGCGCGCAGCGGATAGGGACCGAACTGTCTCGCGACGTTCTAAACCCAGCTCGCGTACCGCTTTAATGGGCGAACAGCCCAACCCTTGGGACCTACTCCAGCCCCAGGATGCGACGAGCCGACATCGAGGTGCCAAACCATCCCGTCGATATGGACTCTTGGGGAAGATCAGCCTGTTATCCCCGGGGTACCTTTTAGCCGTTGAGCGACACCGCTTCCACACGCCGGCGCCGGATCACTAGTCCCAGCTTTCGCTCCTGCTCGACCCGTCGGTCTCACAGTCAAGCCCCCTTGTGCACTTACACTCACCACCTGATTGCCAACCAGGCTGAGGGAACCTTTGGGCGCCTCCGTTACTCTTTAGGAGGCAACCGCCCCAGTTAAACTACCCACCAGACACTGTCCCCCACCC